>CAYOEB010000012.1:0-16529 GCA_964403005.1 uncultured Candidatus Saccharibacteria bacterium
ATGAGCCTAGAACATAGGCACATGTAGCTGTTTGGTAATGAGCCTAGAACATAGGCACATGTAGCTGTTTGGTAATGAGCCTAGAACATAGGCCAATGTAGCTCAGTTGGTAGAGCACTCCCATGGTAAGGGAGAGGTCATCGGTTCAATCCCGATCATTGGCTCCACAATTCCATATGCCACCTTAGCTCAGCTGGTAGAGCGACGGTATCGTAAACCGTAGGTCCCCGGTTCAATCCCGGGAGGTGGCTCAAAAAACATCAATCCTGGAAACCGTAGCCGGTTCAACGAGGTGGCTCAAAAAACATCAATCATAGGCATCGTATTTGTGATTTTCTTCCACAAAGGAAAGTTTCTTTCCATGATAAAATCAGTGCATGGAAAATGAACCCTCAGAGCTGCCCGAGAAGTACAATCCCCAAAATCAAAACCTAGAGCAAGACAAGAAGATATATTACGGAAAAGTCTCTCTTGCAGCTGTCCGTGTCGATCGCTACATCGACAAATATCAAAAGATCACTTTTGCGGTTCAGTAGTAGAAAAATCCCAAGGCCCCCTCCAGGGGCCTTTTTTATTGCCTTTTTTTCAAAAATCAGTATACTAGCAACATGGTAGTACGAATGCGACACACTCGCTCACATACGCGGAACCGCCGCTCCCACCATGCCCTCAAGGGCATGCCAATTGTCGTTGACGGCAAGACGGGCACGCCACACCTCCGCCACCGCGCTAGCCTCACCACTGGTTCATACCGTGGCCGTCAGGTTATCGACGTCATGAAGCGAGTTGAGAAAAAGACAGTCAAAAAGACCGCTAAAAAGAAGTAATCTTCACAAGTACCCTCGTTCCTTACACAACATATGGCACACCGACATCTTTCAAGATCAATCGTTCTCCAATCACTCTTTGAGTGGGATTTTAGAAAGTTGCCGGACGACGATGTTGCCGCTGTTGTTGAGAGGGATATCAAAGAGTATGGGCCTGGTCTTGAAGACGATGCCTTTATTCTCACGCTCGCAACCGATGTTCTCCGCCACCGCAGTGTGGTAGATGACATTATTACCAAAGCTGCCCCAGATTGGCCTCTCGAAAAAATTAATGTCGTTGACCGCAACATTTTGCGTATGGGTCTTACCGAACTTTTGTTTGGTGATCGCACGCAGGTGCCGCCAAAAGTTGCGATTAATGAAGCTATTGAGTTGGCCAAAGCCTTTGGTGGCGAAAATTCATCCAAGTTCGTCAACGGTGTTCTCGGCGCAGTCTATAAAGAGATTGGTGAGCCGGGCAAAGACGAGGTTTCGAAACGCAAAAAGGATGAACCAGTTGATATTGAAAGTTTGCCAATAGAAAAGAAAGTTGGTGCTGTTGTCTACACACTCCACGAAGGTATGATTTACCTTGCGCTCGTGCACGACATTTTCGGCTACTGGACACTTTCCAAAGGCAGCCTCGAAGATGGTGAAAAGCCAGAAGACGGTATCGTTCGCGACATCAAAGAAGAAATCGGTTTGCCAATCGAAGTCAAAACCATACTCGGTGAAAACGAGTACATTGCGTCGCATCCAGAAAAGGGCAAGATTCGTAAACAGGTAACATACTTCCTCGGCGAAGCGCCATTCCAATCAATTCAACTTGAAGAAAAAGACGGTCTCACAGATGCCAAATGGTTTCCAGTGACCGAAGTTCCAAACCTCACAACCTACGACGATACTGTGGCTATGATCCAAAAGTCCGTCGAATTTATCACAGGAGCTCAATCGTAACATCTCCGCTTAGTAAAAAAATATATGCCAGATTTCGCATCATTTGAAAAAGCCATCGGCGTTCACTTCAAGAACCGAGGTCTTTTGACTCAGGCTTTTACCCATCGCTCATACATCAATGAAAATCCCAATACGGGACTCTTTCACAATGAACGCTTCGAATTCCTCGGCGACGCGGTACTTGAACTCGCCATTACAAAGTTTCTCTTTGATAAGTATCCAAACGTCACCGAAGGTGAACTCACGAGCTACCGTTCTGCGCTCGTCAACGCAATCATCATTTCTGAAGTTGCGGCTGAGCTCGGCATGAATGAGTACTTGCTCTTGTCGAAAGGTGAACAAAAAGATACTGGCAAAGCTCGTCAGTACATCCTCGCGAATACATATGAAGCGCTTGTCGGCGCCATGTACCTTGACCAAGGGTACGACGTTGCTGCCGCATTTATTCTCAAAACGCTTGCTGGTCGCATCGATGAAATCGTTCGCAAGAAATTGTGGCGCGATGCCAAGAGCTACATTCAGGAACTTGCCCAAGAGCACTATTCGCTCACACCAACGTACCAAGTTATGAAAGAGAGTGGTCCTGATCATGACAAGCAATTTACGGTTGGTATTTTCTTTGGCGGAGAGCACATTGCGAGTGGTAAAGGTAAATCAAAGCAAGAAGCCGAAACCAGCGCCGCCGAAGGCGCACTCCAGAAGAAGGGGTGGAGAGAGTAGGGTTGACAAAATAAATAATAAAAGTATAATGATGATAAATAAAAATTAATCATCATGAAAAATTGGATAATATTCGGCGCGAGTATCGCGGGTGCACTCTGCTTTTATTTTATTGCATGGCCAATCACTGCTGCAATAATGATTACGGTAACGTTTATGTTGCCATACGAAATGCAAGGAATAAATATTTTTATTCCATTTATCCTTTATTTCTTAACATTCTTCCTCTATTTTAAGACGAGAGAGTGGATTCAGAAATATAAAAGTCGCAAAAACCCATTAATGCTGTCTTTGTAACAACAAAGGCAGCGTTTTGCTTTGATATTCTTTATTTTTCCATTAAAATGTAAGGTAGCATGCTAAAATCCCTAGAACTCTCCGGCTTCAAATCATTCGCCAAGAAAAGCGTCTTGTCTTTTGAGCGTCCCGTGACGTCTATTGTTGGTCCAAACGGTTCCGGTAAATCAAACGTTGTCGAAGCTATCCGCTTTGTTCTTGGTGAGCAGTCGATGAAATCGATGCGCGGCAAGTCCGGTAGCGACCTCATTTTTAAAGGTTCAAAAACGCTTGGCAAACTCAATCGCGCTTCAGTCTCAATTACATTTGATAATAAGAGTAAGACATTTAAATTTCCGAATGCGACGATGGGGAAGAGTGGTTCGGGAGATCTCGATTTTGATGAAATTACACTCACGCGCGAAGTCTATGCTGATGGTGTCTCGCGCTACTTGCTCAACGGTTCTGAAGTTCGTTTGAAAGATATTCTCGAACTCCTCACGAGCGTCCACATTGGCGCATCTGGTCACCACATTATTTCTCAGGGTGAAGCCGATCGTCTCCTCACCGCCAATGCTCGCGATCGAAAGGAAATGATTGAAGACGCACTCGGCCTCAAAGTCTACCAGTATCGCCTCAAGGATGCCGATCGTAAACTCGTAAAGACACGCGAAAATATGAAAGAAGTACTCACACAGAAGCGTGAGCTCGCGCCACGTCTCGCATTCCTCAAACGACAGGTTGAGAAAATTCAAAAAGCTGAAAGCTTGCGTACTGAACTTGCTGACCTCTACCGCGACTACATTGTGCGTGAAGAAGCCTACATTTTGCATGAAGAAAAAACCTTTGGTCATGACGAAGCCGGCCTCCGCAGTTCGCTCGATGCACTTCAAAAAGATCTTTCGCTCATCGCGGACGATGTTCGCCACATGGCAAAGCCAGTTGAGCTTGGTATGATTGCGACCGATCGAGAAAATCTTCGCCGCACATACGATGAACTCTCGCGCAAGCTTGGCCGCATCGAAGCACTCATTGAAGTTGAAAGCGAACGCCACAATGAAAAAACAAGTCAGGCTGAAAGCGGAGCAATAGAATCAGTTGCTGGTGAGCGTGTTGCCGAACTTCTCGAAGAAATGGAACGACTCATTCGCCATGTGCTTTCGCAAACCAACATTCACGATGTTATTCCAACGCTCCAGAAAATGCAGACTGCCGTAGAGCAATTTCGCCAAATGTATGTCGCAAAAGATGGCAATCCAGACGGTGGCCACACTGCAGGGCACAACATGCAAGAAGAAGTAGACGCCAAAATGCATGCCCTCATGGCAGAAAAAGATGCACTCGAAGAGTCGCTCGAAGAAATTGAAGAAAAGGAACTTGAGCTGAAGCAGCGTGAAGAAACTGCCAAGAAAAAGCATGAAGAGGAAGATCGTGAACGTCGCCAAAAAGAAGGCCAGCGCTACGAATTTTTGATGGAGAAAAATCGTCTCGAAGCTGAGCTTGAAAAAATCAGTTTCCGAAGAACTGCGCTCCAAAAAACCAAAACCGATTTTGAAGAAGAAATGCGTGAAGCTGTCGCGCTCCTCGGCGCACATATGATTCGCCGCAGTGACGATACCCGTGCTGATGCTGAAAGTGTAGAACAGTATTTAGAAGGATTTACTCCAGAAGATCGCCACCTGCAAGAAGAGCGTCGCAAGAAAATTGAGCGCATCAAAATCAAACTTGAAGAAGCTGGTATTGGTGGCGCAGCAGATGTCATGCGCGAGCATGATGAAGTCGCAGAACGTGACCAGTTTCTCACCCATGAACTTGAAGACGTAAACCTTGCCATGCAGTCGCTTGAAACAATGATTGTCGACCTCAAGGACAAGCTCGATGTTGAATTTAAATCTGGAATCGACAAAATCAACAAAGAGTTTCAGCGCTTCTTTGCGCTCATGTTCGGTGGCGGTACGGCCTTCCTCTCAGTCATTATTGAAAAGCCACGTAAGCGCCGTGGTGTTGAAGATGATGATCTTGAACTTGAAGGTATGGAAAGTGAAAATGATGTTGAAGAACACTTTGAGCAGGGAATTGATATCAACGTTTCCTTGCCACAGAAAAAAGTCAAAGAGCTTGCCATGCTCTCTGGTGGTGAACGCTCACTCACATCGATCGCTCTCCTTTTTGCGATGTCGCAAGTCAATCCACCACCATTTTTGGTGCTCGATGAAACCGATGCCGCTCTCGACGAAGCCAATTCGCGTAAGTACGGTGATATGATTCTTGAGCTCTCAAAAGTTTCACAGCTCATCGTCGTCACTCACAACCGCGAGACCATGTCCCGAGCTGATACGATTTACGGTGTGACAGTAGGTGCGGATGGTGGCTCAAAGCTCCTCTCAATCCAGTTTGAAGAAGCAGTTCAGGTCGCAAAATAAAGCCGAAATAAGCCCTCTCATGAGGGTTTTTTCGTGCTTGACAAAATGGGTATATATGTGCTATAATAAGACAGAACCCTTAAAACTCAATCATGATGAAAGCAAAAGTAATTTCCTTCTGCCTCTTAATGGCAACCGTATTATTTGTAGCTATTTTCTTTTCTTCTTGTGGCGGATCGATTTCCGGCAACAAGATTAAAGAAAAAGAAGCTGCTCAAGCTGCTCAAAAAGCAGCCCAGGATTCAATTGCGGCTCACAAGCCGACATTTTTCCAGGTTGCGCAACAAATTCCGTTGTATGCTGGTAATTCTTTTATCACATGCGGAGAATCAGATGCTGAAATGCTCCCAACTTCTACATATGAATCGGAAGATGTAAAAAGTACAACTGCAGCAGTTAATGATCTGGTAAAGGTACTGGAACGTCACGGCGCATATCTGCCGTGTGATGTTGCAAAGAATGGTATTCAAACAAATGCCATGAAGACGTTTATTACAGGTATCGATGGCGGCCCTTACTATGTAACGGTTAAGAAGCTGGATGGAAAAATTATTCTCGTTGAAATTGATGTGGTAGATACAAACTACACATCAACAACAGGCTCAATGCCACTCACTATGTCAATGCTCGCATTCGACAGCAATGGTGATGGCTTCCTCAATCCTATTCTCGGAGATGACATGGCAAATTGGCCAGTGAGGTATCAATCAAGTTCACAATTCTATGATCAAACTGAGTATCAGCATAGAATTGCAAATGCGAACTACCTCCAACTGATTACCCACATCGCAGCAAGAATTCGTTATACAGATCGGTAATTGTTTTAGTGTGAAAGTTCTGACCGCAATCAATTAATTTGATTGCGGTTTTTTTATGCGTGGATTTTTACAGAAGGATTAATTGAGTAAATCACTGAGTGTCACAGGTTCAAGACCTTTTGCGCGCAGACCATCGATGATGTCTGGAAGCGCGGCCATGTGTTCTTGGGTAAAGTGGAGGAGAATAATGCTACCTGCTTTACTATTTGAAACAATGTAGTTGGTGACAGCTTCTGGTGTCGCACGTTCTGAAATACCAGAAAATGGATCAATACTCCAGAGTGCAATTTTCATATTTTTATTTTTGGCGATATCAGTAACATGCTCTGCGGTTTTTGTATGTCCGGCAAATCCTGCCATGAATGGCGGCCTAAACCATTTCGTCGTGTAGTGTTTGCCAAGTGCGGCATCGGTTTTCGTTTGCCAATTATCCATTTCTTTTGCAATCTGCACATCACTCATGCTCGTGAGCCAGCCATGTGTGTCGGTGTGGTTGCCGAGTTCGATGCCGTTGGTAACCGCCCGAATGATATTGAGTCGATTTGCGTCAGTTACAGTTCCAACGGTGAAGAAAGTCGCTGTCGCACTCTTGGTACTCAAGATGTCGAGTGCACGTTTGACGAGTAGTACTGACCATCCGTCATCGATGGTGATTGCGACTTTGCCTTTACTCTCGGCATATGAACCGTGCGTCACAATCTCCGATGTCACTTTTGCCGGAAGTTCTTTGATAGCTTCTTCTGGTGGTACATTGTTGACCGCGCCTTTGTCGCGAATGAGCGATTCCATTGAAATAGGTGAAACAGTATCGATGTAGCCATTTTTATTTTCAGCGACACCGTATGCTGCAAGTGTGTTGATGACGCCGCCGCGAATACCGGTTTCAAAAATGAGACCTTGCATGCCTTCTTTTGGAGATGTTGTGCCACTCACGAGTTTACCGAGGTTGTAGGCAATGACACCACCATGGTAGTACTCGATATCGTGTAGGTTGCTGCCGTAGTGGCCAACAACAATAGTTGCACCAGCATCGATTGCAGTGTGCGCGAGGAGTTCTTGTCGCAAGGTGTGCGATGTCGCAGCTTCCGCCCAATTGAATGACACGACAAGTACATCGCTCTTGGCTTTGGCACTAGCAATAATTTCTTCGATTTGTGGATCGTTGGCCCAAGCGAGACCAGCATCGGTTTCGGTGGCGAGTGGCCAGTCAGTTTTGTTGTCGGTAAATGCGAGGTAGCCAACAGTCATGCCATTTTTATCGACGAGGATTGGTTCACGCGCATTGAGGTAATTTCTTCCAGCGCCGGTATGGAGTAAGCCATTGCCGTCGATCATAAGTGTGGTTTCGATGAGGTTTTTAACAGTGCGATTTGCGCCAGCAAAACTTGTACCAAGCACGTCAAAGCCGGCATTGCGAAGCGCGGTTGCAGCCTTGGTTTCCGTACGGTTGCTGTCGCTCGTGCTAAACGTGCCGTTGAATGTGCCAAACGTAATGTCGCTCTTTTGGAGAATTGGTTCGGCGGCGCCAAAGACTTTTTCATAGTCTCCATCGAGTTTTTGTTTGACGTGACTTTTGACCGTACCACTTAGTGTAATGTCGCCCGTAAATGTGAGTTTGATTTCAGGTGGAGTTGTGTCAGAAATGTTTGGAGCTGAAGTCGTGTCAGCAGTTTCATTTTGAGACTGATTCGCATCCGCAATGGCGGCTGTCTGTTTACCCTGAAAGTGGTCAATCATGTAGCCAGAACCAATACCAATAGTAAAAACGCCTATAAAAATAAATAGGGCATAGATAACCTTTTTTGACTTGGGCGGTTCTTGGTTAAACGCGACCTCGCTCATACGCCTTCTATTATCTCATATGAAAGGAAAGAGCTGAAGTGAAGCGAGGTTAGTTTTCCCTAAATGTCACAAGGCCATTTTCGTCTGCTGTAATCGCCTCTCCAAAATCCTGTTTTGTGAGAGAGGTAATTGCGTTCAAGGCTTCGTTTTCAGGGTCAACAGAAACGGTGTTTTTATTTTGACTTGTTGTTGAGAGTATTGAAACGTTTTTAAATACGCCATTTTGGTCAGTCGTTATCGTGAAGAGTGCGCCTTTGCCAAGTGTACCAGCACTATTCATGCCTTCCGTTGTGAGAAAGTTACCAGCAGAATAGACGATCAGACGGTCATTGTACTTTTCAATACCACGAATGACATGTGGGCCAGAACCGAGCACAAGGTCAGCGCCAGCATCTATTGCAGTGTGCGAGAAGGCGTAGACATCACCGCGATTTTCACCAATGTAGTATTCGGTTGTTTTTGGAACATGGTTTTTTGTCGCTCCTTCCGCGCCGCCATGGAAGAGGATAACGACGACAGAATACTTTGCGGCTGCTGCACGAACTGCGTCACGCACGGCAGTAAGGTCGGTAATTTTTGTGGTCCAGGCATTGTGACCAAAACTCAAAAAGCCAATATCAACACCGTTAATAGTTTCGCTCGTAAGTGTGCCGATTGGTGGTGTGTACATAAGTCCGGCACTAGTGAGAGCATTTTGTGTCACTGTCACTCCACTTTCACCTTTGTCGAGGGCGTGATTATTTGAGAGGTTGAAGAAGTCGAAACCAGCATCTTTGAGCAGTGTCGCAAATGTTGCACCGCCGACAAATGAGTAGCAATGTTCTCCACCACTGACACACTTTTGACTTGTACCACTGCCAAGAGCTCCTTCGAGGTTGCCAATCATGACATTTGGTTTTCCGAGCGCGGTGAGTACAGTTTGATCAAATAGCGGCGCTGTATTTGATGGTGGTACATCGCCAACCCAGCCAAATGTAATGTTTGCTGGAGTTGAGCTCGTTTTTGGCTCAGGATACTTTGGTAAAATTGAAGCAAGAGTGAAATCTTTATTGAGCTGATTGATATATTCCGTTGTATTGCCAATTGAAAAAGTACCGGTCGCTAGATCCTTAGTAACTGTCGTGCGGACGACGAGACCTTGCATTGTTTCTTTTGAAAAGTATTGGTCAAAGACAAAGTTACCAAGCGAATACATGATGAGTTTACCTTTGTAGGTTTCAAGATCTTGCGCAACGTGAGGGTGAGCGCCAACAATAATATCAGCACCAGCGTCAATTGCAGTATGTGCGAGCTTGGCTTGTCGGTCAGTATGTGGTTTGTATTCAACTCCCCAGTGGAAAGACACAACGAGCACGTCTACTTGTGTTTTGGCTTTGGCGATAATGTCAGCAAAGTTAGGATCGCTTGCGAGGAGGACACCTGTGCTTGCTGTTTGTGCTGGAGTACCTTGTATACCAATTTCACTTGCCGCGCCTTTGCTTGCGAGCCAATTTGGTCCAACATCGGTAAAGCCGAGAAATCCAACTTTAATACCATTCTTTTCAACAATCGTTGGTGTGGTCGCTTGTGTGTAGCTTTTACCAGCACCAGCAAAAGGAATACCGTTTGCAGTGAGTCGATCCATTGTGTCGACAAATGCAGCTTTGGTGTAGTCACCAACATGATTGTTCGCAAAGCTCACCACGTCAATACCAGCATTTTTGACAACAGGGAGCACATCCGGATTCATTTCAAAAGAGTAAATGCTGCCAACGTTGTGACCTTTGTCGGAAGCCGGACCTTCGAGGTTGAGAAAGGTAATATCATCGCCATGGAGAAAATCGGCCGTATTTTTGAAAATCGCAGAAAAGTCGCCGCCATAGTTTTTGGTGACACTTTTTTCTACGCCTCGGTCGAGCATGATGTCACCAGCAAAAGTAAAGGTTACTGTTGGATTTTTAGGTGCATTGGTAATACCAGTTTTATCAAGAAGGGAATCAACCGCCGCAGGAACGTAGTTGACCGCGCCAAAGTACGGCAGGTTTTTGTAAAGTGCGATTGCACCAAAACCAATGCCGAAAGTGAGAATGAGTATGCCAATAGTGAGACCAATTTTTTTCATTTATTTCTCCAAAGCAAAATCGATTTCGCGGCGATCTGGGCGAACATCGAGTACCTTTACATGTACTTTATCACCAAGGTTAAAGGTCACGCCAGTTTTTTCACCAGTGACGGTGTAGTTCTTTTTATTGAAGCTAAATTTTTCATTGTACTGATCCTTGAAACGGACAAAACCTTCAGAAAAACTTTCATTGTCGCGAACAAAGAGGCCTCGTTCATTGAGACCAGTCACAGTGCCAATGAGTACTGCGCCAACCTTGTCACGCAAGAAGAGGGTTTGGTAGTACTTGTCTGAAGCCCGTTCAGCTTCTTGGGCATCAACTTCACGCATCGATGAGTGTGATGCGATGTCAAAAAATGACTTCTTTTCTTTTTTTGTAATCGCGCGGTGCTCCGTGACTTCGGCAATGAGTCGGTGAATGACGACATCGGGATAGCGACGAATCGGAGAAGTGAAGTGTGTGTAGAAGTCGAGCGCCAAACCAAAGTGACCTTTATTTTCTTGCGAGTAAATTGCTTTTTGCTGACTACGAATGATGACGCTCTGCATCACCTCGCGGACACTTTCGTCATCGGTTTCATCGATGGCGCGAGCGAGCGCAAGCGCTGGCACGATACCGTTTTTAATAGGCGTGTCGTGGCCAAGGCTTTTCATAAACGCTGCAAGGTCTTCCATTTTTTCAACAGTCGGGCGATCGTGAATGCGGTAGAGCATTGCACCGTCGAGCTCATCAGCTTTATTTTCACCAAGTTCGTATGCGACGAGAGAGTTGGCGAGGAGCATGAACTCTTCAACGAGCTTGTGTGCGTCATTGCGAACTTTTCTTTCAATGCCGACAGGAAAACCAAAGTCATCAAGCTTGAACTTTATTTCATCGCTCTCAAGCGAGAGCGCGCCAGCTTGCATGCGCTGATTGCGGAGCATTTTGGCGATTGTATTAAAGGTGAGGAGTGCTTCGCGAAATTGTGTATTACTTTCTCCACTTGGACTCGTTTCCGTGCGACCCTCAAGGACATCAAAGGCTTCTTCGTAGGTAAAGCGTTTTTGTGAGTGAATGATTGTACGACCGAACCATGTTGAAACGATATTGTAGTGTGTGTCGAATTCAACAATGCAGCTCATTGCGCATTTGTCGGTTGCAGGAGTGAGCGAGCAAAGATCGTTTGAGAGTACTTCTGGTAGCATTGGAATAGTGCGATCCACGAGGTATACCGATGTTGCGCGTTCACGAGCCTCAGTGTCGAGCGCAGTTCCGGGTTTTACAAAGTATGAGACATCAGCAATGTGGATACCAATTTCAGTATTACCGTTTGGGAGCTTTCGGAGTGATAGGGCATCATCAAAATCTTTGGCATCTTTTGGGTCAATGGTGCATGTAAAAATGCCTCGCATATCGCGGCGAACTTTTTCAACTTCTTCAATACGGAAGTTCTCGCGAATGCGCTGAGCTTCTGCTTCGACTTCTTCTGGGAAGTTGCCATCAAAGCCGCGTTCAAGCGCGAAGACTTTTTCTTCTGTGTCAGGCTCGCCTTTTTGACCTGCGATTTTTATCACTCGACCTTCTGGAATAACGCCTTTGCCAATATCAATTGCTTTAGTCGGCCAAGAGGTGATTGAGGCGAGGACAACCGTTTGGTTTGGTGTGACATTGCTCGGCGATGATCCAGCTGCCCATTCTGTAATACGGATTGGTGTATAGAGGCGATGGTCATTGCCGGTCAATATCCACTGGCCATTTTTCTGTTCAAGTAAACCAGCGTGCGCGACTTTGCTGCGGCGCAAAACTTTTTCAACTTCACCAATAAGGCTGTCTGGATATCGCGACGGACCTTTGACACGTGCAACAACGCTGTCTCCGTGGAGCGCAGTGTGGAGTTTTGACGCATCAATTTCAATCGATTTCTCAATTTGTTTTGAACGCACAATACCGTCACCTTTGGCGTTGATAATGAGAATACCCTCAACGAAGTTTGGCGCTGATTGTGTATGTGATTTTTGAGTGTGGCCATGTGGCTTTTTGTGGCTGCTCCTTTTGTGGGGCAGGGAATGACCCTTCTTTTTTTGCATGCCGGAACTATAGCACAAAATATTGACATGAGCAAGAAAAAGTGTTTAATTTTTGATCATCAATATCTACGGTCGATAATGATGAGCCCATTTGCCAAAATCCGCTCCATCTGCTACTATAAGCGCCATGTTAAAGATCAGATTGCAACGAATCGGCCGCAAGAACCAGGCGCACTTCCGCGTCATTTTGACCGACCACAAAAATGCCGCAAAGACTGGCAAGTTCATCAAGGTCCTCGGTTCGTACAACCCGCACTCAAGCGAATTCATCGTTGATGCAGAAGAAGTCAAAGCTCGCATGAAAAACGGCGCACAGCTTTCGGACACTGTCCACAACTTCCTCGTCAAAAACGGCGTGATTGAAGGCAAGAAGAAAAACGTCTTGTCAAAGAAGTCACCAACCAAGAAGCGCAAGGAACTCAAGGCCGCAGCGTAGTATTCGCTCGTACGCACTCGCTTCACTTTTTATTCACATCATTTGTCGGCACTGTTCCGGCAATTTGATATACTTTTTATAGCAGTCAATCGAAACTGCCGCTTATCAGTCATTCGAACAATCTATTATGATGTCAGACCAAGAATTTTTGCAGTACGTAGTTAGCGCACTCGTCGATAATCCAGGTGACGTAAAAATCAGCCGCAATGTTGATGAAATGCGAGTCCTCCTCACCCTCACCGTCAATCGCTATGATATGGGTAAAATCATCGGTCGCGATGGCCATACTGCCAAAGCGATTCGCACATTGCTCCGTGTCATCGGCATGAAAAACAATGCTCGCGTAAACCTCAAAATCAATGAACCAGAAGGCGGCTCAAATGAACGCCCTCAGCGCCCAACCGAAGCAGCTTCGATTGATGCCGCAATGGAAGATCTCAAAGGTATTTAAGCTCAAAACAATTACAGAAAAGCACCCATATTCTGGGTGCTTTTCTATTTGACAGTAGCATAAAAATATGCTATTATAGAAGCGAACATGTAAATCTAAAATAACGTGAAAAAAATACTCAAGAGCCTTGTGCTCATACTCATCGCAATCAGCGCAACGTACACTTTTACACAAGCCCAAAGCAAAGCGAAAGCGCCATTAAAACACACGGAAGTAACAATATATCTTCCGAGCACTACTGATCATGGTGTCACAAATGACGACATCTTATCAGTGACAACATCTGAGGAACCAAACGTTTGGTGGAATATTACTGCTGGGTACATCGATATTACGGTGGTTGATAAGCCCTACAATATGATTACGATTACGTTTAAAAATCATAAAGTGCTCAACTATTGGGTATACGATGCCACAGCGTACAGTGATATTAATGAACTTGAAATGGTGAAAAATCGGGGATTAAATACATATTTATGTATTCTCCAATTTCCCGCTGCAGGAAGCACAGATGTAACCTTTAGTGTTGACGGTGGAACTGTTTTTCGTGCCACAAATACCGTAGGCTGGTGGACGCTCTACATTATGTATCCATCTCAACCAACTGATTACATTCTCCGAACAACCGGAAGTGATGGAGTAAGCGGTGCAGTCCGCTTTGATCGAGAGGTTCTCCTCACCGAGTACACCTTTGAAGGTTTTTAATCAACGAGTTAACATGAAAACGAGAACGTCCTTCGGGACGTTTTTTATTTTTTGACAGATAGACGTAATTACTATATATTCTTGAGCAATTGAACATCAAAATCATATCCATGAAAGCAGGCAAGAAACGAAAAAGTATTTTCTCTGGAATACAAGGTGCAACGTTCCACGATCATTTAGAGCGCGCACGTAAAACCGCGATGCGTCCAATGGGCGCAACGCCAAAATCTCATTTGAGGAATGTCCAGAGAAAACATTGCTAAAAATTGGGTACTGAGTTGTTGGGAGACAGCTTGGTCGGCCGTCCGATGTATGTCGGGCGGTTTTTTATTTTTTATGGTAATGTCTAGCTATATGCATTTTCACGTTGTTACTCTTTTCCCAAATATGTTCGACTCGTACCTTGGCGAGTCTATTTTGGCGCGTGCAATTAAAGAAAAGAAAATCAAGGTCAGTTTTTACGACCCTCGTCAGTACGTCACCGGCAAGTACAAAAAGGTTTGGCCAGATGGCAACGTTTCTCGTATTGTCGATGATCGTCCATACGGCGGTGGTCCAGGCATGATTTTACGTGCTGAGCCACTACTCAAAGCAGCTGAAGCGGCCATCAAAAAAATCTCAAAGAATCAAAAAGCGTCAGTCTTGGTTATCAACTTTTCACCGAGCGGCAAAAAGTTTGAAACAGCATTTGCCAAGCATGCTGCCAAAAAGTACACCGACATTATTATGCTCTCAGGTCGCTACGAAGGTATCGATGCTCGAGTTGCTAAGATTTTGAAAAAAGAAGTTGGTGCTGCGCGTTTTGTCGACATTTCAATCGGCGACTATGTACTTACTGGCGGTGAACTTCCGGCCATGGTGACGATCGACTCAATCGCTCGTCAAATCAAAGGCGTGCTCGGTCGGTACGAATCATTGGAAGAAGAGCGCGTGTCGTCCAGTGAATTTTATACTCGTCCAGAAGTGTTGGAGTGGAAAGGGAAGTCGTACAAAGTACCAAAAGTACTCCTCTCTGGGAACCATAAAGAAATCGACAATTGGAAAAAAGCGCAGTAAGGCGCGATTTTCAAAAAGATGTATACTGTAACGAAATAAAAAAGGAGGTATTCATGTCAAAGCCGAAACTGCTTGAAGGTCACGATGCTAGACTTGTAGAAATTACGATTGAAGTTCCTTACGAAGAAGTGGGGCACAATGCGGCCTGGCTGCGAATCCGACGACGTACAGATGAAGTTATTGCAACAAATGCGAGTAAAGTAGATAGCTATTTTACCTCAAAATGGTTGTCGTGCGAGACGCCTCTACGTTTTGGTTTTAAGGTCTTCGATATGTCTATTTCTGGAACAATTGTCGTGACATCAGAAAAGGTTATTGTTTCGGGTAATTGCCCAACATACCTAATAAAGACTGTTCAAAACTATATTAGAGAGGAGGTGAATAAAGTCCTCAAACGATGAGGCTATATGTGTGAGATAGTTATCAAGGGCGGCAAGTATCCGCCCTTTTTATATTGCTCTATATGGTAGCAAGGGAAGCTCAAAACATAGTTTTTGGGATAATTTGACACTAATACTTAAATTACCTATACTAAAGACCTGATTGACTGATTGTGTTGTGGGAGCCTCAATCATCGGCGGCAACGCCATTTACTAGCTCATACCAAGGGAGAGGTATTGTGCATATATTAATATTAGAAAAGAAGTAAGCCACGAACGAGGTGACTGTTGTAGTCGCCATTTTGTCGTTTACTTTTTCATTGTTTTTCATGGAAAAAACCAAGACCGCCGCGCGCAAGCAGACGGCCGTACGTGAGAAGAAGTACTTCTCAAAGTACAAAAAACCTTTCGTGGAATTCCCAAACCTTTTGGATACGCAAATCGCGTCATACAAATGGCTCATTGAGGAAGGCATGAAGGAGGTGTTCAAAGAGTTTTCACCGATTCACGATTACTCAGGTAAGAAGTTCGAACTCACATTTGAATCGTTCACGCTTGGTGAACCAAAGTGTGACGAATCGTTCGCCAAGGAAAATAAGGTGTCGTTTGAAGCGCCGCTCAAAGCTCGCGTCAAACTCCTCAACAAAGTCTCTGGTGGTTCTGACAAAGAGCAGGAAATTTTCCTCACTGATGTGCCACTCATGACTGGCCACGGTACGTTTATCATCAACGGTGTCGAACGTGTCATCGTTCCTCAGCTCGCCCGCTCATACGGTGTGTTCTTCAACGAATCTGAACTCAAGGGCAAGCGTGTCTTTGGCGCAAAAATTATTCCAGCACGTGGTGTCTGGATTGAAATCGAAACTGAAACCGACGGTGCAATCTATGTTCGCATCGACAAGAAGCGTAAGTTTTCAATCGGCTCACTTATTCGTGTCCTCGGTCACGAAACTGACGACAAGATTATTGCGCAGTTCAAAAACGACGACCACAAAAAGATCATCAAGCTTTCACTTGAAAAGGATCCAGCCAAAGATCTCAACGCTGCGTACATCGAAATCTACAAGCGTCTCCGCGATGGCGACCTTGCGACATCAGAAAACGCACGTGAATTTATCGATTCACTTTTTGATATTACGCGTTACGACCTTTCTCCAGTTGGTCGTCTCCGCTTCAACAAGCGTTTCAACAAGCCGCTCGATGCCAAGTCACTTGAGCGCCGTTCACTTAATGGCGATGACCTCGTCATCATTTTGGAGCACCTCATGACCCTCAACGCTACTCCCGGCGCCAAGGCTGACGATATTGACCACCTCGCACAGCGACGTGTTCGTTTCGTTGGTGAGCTCCTCCAGCAAAAGTTCCGCACAGGTATGATGCAAATCAAGCGCAACATTCAGGATCGTATGTCGACTATCGACGCGACCCAGGCGTTGCCAATCCAAATCATCAACCAACGCCCACTCCAGGCTCGTGTCAAAGAGTTCTTCA
>CAYOEB010000013.1:0-1524 GCA_964403005.1 uncultured Candidatus Saccharibacteria bacterium
TTTTCGGGAAATCTACATTAGACTATCCACCATTACATCAAGATTGTTGAAGACATTATCCTGATCTTGCTTACATTGAGTGTATTGCGGATCAATTGGGTTCCCATACGGACCTCCGTACACACCACAACTTCCCCACTGAAGTTGAAATGTTGCTGTTTTTGTACCGGCACCGTTTGCTCGAGTATATACATAATCACCACCATAATGTCCTGCGCCACCGTCTACTGTACTACTAACACAATATGTCCTGCCATTAATTACCTTCTGGGTGACTACAGTAATTTCATTAGTAGAAGGCACGCATGAATATGCACTAGCTGAAGTAGTAATAGTCGGTGGCCAGTGACTGCCCGCAATATACTGCGATGAAATTGTTGTTGAAACATGCGACTGCGCTACTCCATTGATAGTAAACACTGCATCAGACATATCTCGTGCCACGACATTCTCAAGGGCGATAATAGATACTTTGTATGTTCCTTGTGTTGCCCAATTTGTTCCGAGGGTTATTGTTTGATGACCATCATTGAGACAATCGTTTGTCCATGTTGACATACCACCTTCGCACAGAAGTGCTTTGCTGGTATTTCCGCTACCATTTGTAGTCTCTAGTGAGAAATTGAGATGAGTACTTGCAGGCACATTACACGACTGCCAAGTAATGTTCATTTGCTGACCTGCGGTAAATACTTCGCCGCCGTTTGGTGATGTGACTTTTATCCATGGTGCTGTCGTTGGAGCGCACGCGCTTTGGTTTTGTGTGATAGTGGTCTGGTTTTGTGTTGTGGTGTGGTTTTGCGTAGTGGAAGTTCCAAATTCATCCGATTGCTCGGTTGTTATTTGAGTTGGAGTAACTACAGATTTCTTACCCATAAAATACGCGCCTACACCGACTATTAAAATGAGGGCGATAAATATCACTGATGTATTTATTGCCGAGCCTTTGCTTAAGTTTTTCATACACTGAGAATACTCCTTTTTTTTATTTTGTCACATTACTTTTCCTCTATCTTCACTTTCCTCCCCTCTCCATCGTGCTCAATTTTGACATCAATCCTGTGCTCGGGTAGTCTATCGCCCAGGAGTTCTGGCCATTCTATCAGGATAAGATTTTTTGGATCAGCAATGTGCTCGTGGAGTTTAATCGTGCGAGCTTCTTCCGGATTTTCAAAACGGTAGGCATCGATATGCACAAGTTGCTGCAGTGCTGTACCACTACCATTTGTATATTCGCCATCCTCTGCTCCAACAATCGGATACATTTTCATAATGACAAATGTCGGCGAAACAACTTCGTCTTCAATGCCATAACTTTTTGCCAAGTACTGAGATAGCGTCGTTTTGCCGGCACCAAGGTCACCCCACAGCGCAACAACTGTCGCCGAATCAGCGCGAAAACCTTCTATCATTTTTTTGAGCGCAACCGCAATTTGCGCGAAGTCACTCCCCTTTTTTGTTTCGAGTTGCATAGCTTGCATGGTGGCACTATAGCAGACAATAAAAAATCCGCACAAGTGCGGA
>CAYOEB010000013.1:1624-8745 GCA_964403005.1 uncultured Candidatus Saccharibacteria bacterium
CTATTAATCTTGGCTTCGATTTCAAATGTTCCCTTTTCGCGACCAGCAAGATCACCAACGAGGACAGTTACTGTATTTGGACCATCTGCGTAGCTGCCACGGCTCGTGCGAATAAATGTTTCTTCTTGAGGAAGAATGACTTGAACGACGACATCTTTGAGTGTCTTCTTGGTGAGATTTTGGTACGTGACTGTGTAGTGAGCAGTATCAGCAACACAGACAGAAGTGAAGTCAGATTCAACTTTGAGCATGACAACCTGACCACTTCCAGAGTTATTGTCGACGTAGATTACTTCTGGACCATGACCAACTTCAGCAGTACTAAAGAAGAGTGTCTGGCCAACAGCAGTGCCATTGTTATTCTGCGCCATGGCGCGGTAGAAGTAACGAGTATCTGGCTGAAGCCCTTGGATAAAGTCATTGAATGGTGCGCCGGTCATGACTGGGTGACGCTGTGTTGAAAAACCAAGTCCAGGAGTTGGACCCCATTCAAACCAAACATCTGCACCATTGATTGTACTGCCTGATGTGTTGAGGTAGCCATTGATGCGAGCTGATGTTTGCGCAATGTTTGATGCTGCAACCGTTGTGACAACGGGCTGCTGGTTTATGACTGGTGGTGGAGGAAGAATAATACCTGACGTTGTACACGAGAGAATGGTGCCATATGCAGTACCACCGGCATTTTGCGCGACAGCCTGGAAGTAGTACGTCGTGTTTGGCTGAAGACCAGAAAGAATGTAGTTGAAGTTACCAGACGAACCGTATTGTGTCTGATTACCAACCTGGTAGCCAAGTGAGTACGTGGTGCCATACTGGAACCATGTAGCTGTTGTTGCTGAACCGTTTGAAGTAAATGAGCCATTCATTGAAAATGCATTTTGGCTCACATTACAATTGCCCGGAAGCGTGAGAACTGTTGGCGCATTATTCACAACAATGTGGGTGTTTGTAACAAATGACAAAACGTTGCCACATGATGGACTTGTCGCATTGGTATCAGCACAAGCGCGGAAGTAGTAGGTTGTATTTGGGTAGAGGCCAGAAATCTGACTGTAGAAGGTACCAGATGTTCCATAAACAACTTGCTGAGCAGTTGTTGTCGAAAGAGACGATGGAGAAGTTCCCCACTCAAACCATGTTGTCGCTTGTGACTGGTTTGTCGCGTATGAACCATTGAGCGTTGCACTGTACTCAGTTATTGATGTTGCTGGCTGAGTACTTGTGGTGATGTACGCCTGCTGGACGATAATATTTGTTTCATCGTTATCAGTTGGCGACACACAACCAGGATCTGACGGATAGTCGACGAGACCATCACCGTCATTATCAAGACCATCATTACATGCGTACACTGTTGGTTGTACGATTGCATTACCGATTTGGAAACGCGCGACGAGTGAACCTTGGTGACAAAATGTTTGGTATGAAGGACAGGTTGTATCTGGGAGAATGTCTCCAATTGAAACACCGTTTGCACTAAAGAGCGCAGCTTCTTGAGCTGGATTCAAGTACTGAGGATTTGTACTTGTGTGTTCAGGGAACCATGCAGCTGTACCTGGGATGTAGGTAATCGTTTGTGGAGTGCCTGCAATGTGAATCGTCGCATATTCACGAACGAGGGTAGCATTGCTTGCCCAAACACCACCGGCCATCAACTTTGTGTTGACTGCTGGTTCGCTCTGAGGAGAAATGCGAATGCGAGTGTCGAGCGCAGTCTGACTACCCGTGTTGTGGTAGTACACGCGGACTGAAGCGACTTGGCCAGCAGCCATTTCAACTGTCGGTGCCCAGCATGTCGTACAACCTGGCTGTACTGTGTAGTTTGAAGCAGTTGTCGTCACATAGTCGAGCGAATTGGTATTAAAAACAGTTGATCCACCAGCGTGCGCGACCGAAACGCCGAAAACCGCCATGACGGCGAAGAGTGAGCCAATTGCAACTTTTGATATGGTTTTCATATTTTTTCTAATAAAAATTAATAATACTTCTACAATTACTTTTAAAAATTCGAATTCGTTATACGATTTCAAATTCTTGAAAATAAGGGGGTTTGTTTTCACAAACCCCCAAATGAACCAACGACTCAAACTATATTAACGTCTACGACCTCCACCGGATGGGCGACCTCCTGCTGGTGCAGATGGTGTACCTCTCATACTTGAACCTCCTCGTGCTCCGCCTTGTGGCAAAGCATTGAATGTTCTAGTTGGTTTCGGTTGACTATATTGTCGAGTGTTGGGTTGAGAATTCACTTTGTTTTCAAAATGAGTCTCGGGGCGATTGTTTGTCACACGTGGTTCGGGTGACTGGCGCGGTGAGTAGTTATCTCCTGACGTTGGCATTGGTGTCGAAGGACGACCTCCACTATTATCAGCATACTCTCTTCCGCCTTTTGGTATGTACTGCGCTTGCTGCGAACCTTGTTGTGGGCGCTGCGTCTCATTTCTCTGATTGATATTGTTATACCAACCATTAGTACGGCCAACTGTCGAATTGTTATTTCTCGACATACTACTCGTTTGAGTGCTTGGAGCACTTGAGTTGTTTCGGCCGAAACTCTGATTTGCATTTTGGCTTGTGCCAGATTGGTTAATTTTGTTATACCAACCATTTGCACGGCCAGGAGTTTGAGCATTTTTAGCAGCACCTACTGTACTTGCCGTCGGTTGTGACGGTTGTGGTTGGTTCGGATTACGAACCTTACCACCAATAGTTCCAGGAATATTCCATCCGTCACCGTTATGAACCGGATCAGGATTGTTTACACCAGGACCATTACCGTTAGTTCCGGGGCCGTTTTCAGCACCTGCTGGACCACCATTTGAACCTTGGGTAGGTTGTCCCCAACCTTCGTAAGGTGGAGGGGTGTGGTGTCCACCGTTGTTAGTGTGACCGCCGCCTGTTTGGTTGTGGCTGTCATTGTAGCTACCAGTAACATTGTGGCTGTCATTGAAGCTGCCAGTAATGTTGTGACCGATATCAACAACGTTGCTGTGGTGACTGTAGTCATTTCCACTGTTGATAGTGTTTCCGTTGTTGTTGTGCTGGTAGGTAGTTGTACTGTAGTCATGGTAACTATAATCGTAAATAGTTTGACTATTATCGATATAGTAAGTCGGGCCAGAAACAACTGGTGGAGCATACATTGGAGCAGAAGATGCACAGCATCCAGCTCCAAATCCTCCATTTACACCAAAACCTGCACTTACACCAAATCCAACACTTGCACTAAACAGTGAGCCACTTGAGTAGCCACCGTAGCCACACGTACTACACATCGAAGTCATCATTGGAGATTCTTCAAAAATGTAGGTGTCGCCACCTTGTTGTCCGCCACCATCATTAACGTAAACCGTCGTTGATGATGAGGAACTTGCAGATGATCCACCACCATTGGTACTTGTTCCATTTTGTGGAGAAGTACTATTGGTAGTGTTAGCAAAGCTTGTGTTATCACCGCTTTGATTTTGATTACTCTTTTGTGGAGCATCAAAATCAGTTGGGTTCAAACACATTGCTGAGAAGCAATTTACCTCAGGATAATCCTGAGTGAGGCTTGGATCCATTTCATTTGGATCAAAACCAAAAAATTGCTCACCTAAATACGGAGCTCTTCCTCTTTTGCCATTTGTCATGACTGAGACGAAGACGAACGTATTGTCGGCTTTGTTGATGTTTAAACCGAGTGTATACACCCAGTCTGGCTGGTTATACAAATGCAGAAACTGCATAATGTATGACCAATTTTCAACGGTAAAGTGATTGCCGTGGAAGCAACCGAGGTAGTCAACTTGAATGTTGACTTGCTCGATCACTTTGGTTTTCCAGTCTTCAATTGAACAATTGAAGTGGAGCGACGGAGAAATCTCCGGTGCAACATCACTGAGGGAATAGTTTGTTTTATTCCCATTGCTGTCGATTTTGTAACCGACAACTGGTGTAGGCGCTGCTTGCGCGTACGTTTGTTGAGCTGTACTCGCAGACATTGCTGCGAATAAAGCAACTGTAAGGAACATTTTCATTTTTGAGTCGTTTTATGGGCATGTGCCCGGTTCCTCTTAATGATAACACTTTCTATGCAAAAAGTCAACCCCTTAGGGGGTCTCATTTTCGGGTATTTTTGTCCTAAAAATGAAGGCTATTTTAGGGCTATTTCACAAGGTTTTTTCGCCTTTTTCAAGGTATTCCATGCTACAATTTCCCTATGGCAGATTTCGCTGACAATAAAGAGCTCAAAAAGATAGATGACCTCAAAAAGAAGGAAGAGGAAGAGCTCATACAAATGCTCGCTGAGCAGAAGTACCAAATCCCCTACGTAAACCTCGGTAATATTCCTATTGAAAACGAGGCAGTTAGAGCTTTGCCGGAGCAACAAGCCCGAGCAATTGAGGCTGCGCCTTTTAAAATACTTGGTCATGAACTCCATGTTGCCGTACACTCCCCTGAGCGCGTCGAGATTCAACAACTCCACAAAGATCTCGAAGCCAAGGGTTTTATACCAACTTTTTACATGGCATCACGAGCTTCGCTTGAAAAAGTCTGGGATCGCTATAAAGAAATTTCATATGCTGACCGGGTAAAATCTGGTTCGCTCGATATTGCAGGTGACAAACTTGTTGAAATTGGTAAAGATATTCATACAATTGACGACCTCACGAAAGCAATTGAGAAAATTTCCGCTGACGACAAAACACACAAGATTTCACACATGCTTGAAATCATTCTCGCTGGTGCGATTTCAATGAATGCGTCTGATATTCACATTGAACCAGAAGAAGATCGTGTTCGTTTGCGATACCGACTCGATGGTGTCCTCGAAGACGTACTCTTTTTCAACTACGACGTCTATAAATACCTCATTTCTCGCATCAAACTCCTCTCGGGAATGAAATTGACCGTGATCAAAAACCAAGACGGACGTTTTTCAATTTGGGTTGGTGAAAGTGAAATTTCCGTTCGTGTTTCCGCAATTCCAGGTGCCTATGGCGAATCAACTGTGATGCGTCTCCTTAATCCAAAATCAATTCAAGTTGACCTTGAGCAGCTTGGTATTGAACCTCGCCTCTTTAAAATTATTGAACATGAAATAGAAAAACCGAACGGCCTCATTCTCATTACAGGTCCGACTGGTTCCGGTAAAACGACGACGTTGTACGCCTTTCTCCGTCGTATTTACTCTGCGGAAATTAAGATTATTACGATTGAAGATCCGATTGAATACCACCTCAAAGGCATCACTCAAACGCAGACTGACCACCTTCGCGGCTACACATTTCTCGAGGGTTTGCGCAGCGCGCTTCGTCAGGATCCTGATGTAATCATGGTGGGTGAAATCCGAGATCCAGAAACCGCAAAAATCGCTGTTGAATCTGCACTTACTGGTCACTTGGTCTTTTCGACGCTCCACACGAACAATGCTGGTGGTGTTATTCCACGTCTCATTGACCTCGATGTGAATGCGAAAATTCTCGTCTCTGCGCTCAATTTGTCGATGGCGCAACGTCTCGTGCGTAAACTCTGTCCTGTTTGCAAAGCCAAGCGTGAACCAACTGAAGAAGAAACGACTCGTATTCGAAAAATCTTGACGGAGGCTGTTGCTGAAGGAAAAAAGATTGAAGACTACGGTGTAAAAGTTGATCAGAAGATTGAACTCTACAAACCAGTCGGTTGTGACAAATGTAATGCCGGCTACAAAGGTCGCATTGGTGTCTTTGAAGCAATTTACACAGATGAAAATTTGGAAAAAATCATTCCTACAAATCCATCTGAGCGTGATATTAAAAAAATCGGCGAACTCCAAGGTACGCTCGATATGAAAGAAGACGGTATCATCAAAGTCCTCAATGGCGTCACGAGTATTGAAGAACTCATGAGCGTCGTTGATTTGGATGAGGAATAAAAAAAGCCTTTAATCTCCAAACAATCCTTGAAACCCGAAGGAGGCAAGTAAAGGCGTTTTAAAGGATAGTCCCAGGAACACGGCCGAAGCTGTGCACCAAGACGTCCTCCGCAAGACCCTATAGACGTTGATCCGATTGCTTAGAGATTAAAGACCTCTTTGTACAAACAAGGTCGCTTAAATCTGCTATTATTACGATGTGAGTTAGTTCCACTATTCAAGAGTTTGTCCGTTTTCGGTGCACCGAAGGTGTTTTGAAAACTGTGGATAAAATGTGAATTATGTGGATATCTGGCTAGAGTATAGCATATAGATTTTTTATGTCAAGCGATTTAAATACTACACCTGAAAATAATGCTAGTAACCAAGGCTTTGGCGCCGACCTCCGTAAAAAGGTAGCTGACGACGGTTTTTTGGATGTTACCCTCCGCCCTGCCCGCTGGGATGAGTATATTGGTCAAAGCCACATCAAGGAAAACTTGAGGATTTTACTCGATGCCGCCAAAGAACGCGGCCACACAGCTGAACATATCCTCTTTTATGGTCCTCCAGGTCTTGGTAAAACAACTCTTGCTCACCTCATCGCCAAAGAGACGGGCCGAAACATCAAGGTCACCTCGGGACCCGCTATTGAACGAGTTGGCGATCTGGCTTCGATTCTCACCAACCTCACTCCGGGCGATATACTCTTTATCGACGAAATTCATCGCCTAAACAAGATGATTGAAGAAGTCCTCTACCCCGCTATGGAAGGCGGCACACTCGACATTATCATTGGTAAAGGTCCTTCAGCTCGCACAATTCAACTTGAACTGCCACCATTTACGCTCATTGCTGCAACGACACGCATTTCACTCCTGTCTTCACCGCTTCGATCACGTTTTTCTGGTGGTACATTTCGACTTGAGTACTACACACCAGAAGAAATTGAGCAGATTATCGCTCGATCAGCAAAGATTCTCGATGTGACGCTCGATGGTGAAGCACACTCGGAAATCGCAAAACGCAGTCGCCGCACACCACGCACCGCAAACTATTTTCTCAAGCGTGTTCGCGATTACGCGCAAGTTCACAAAACTGAAGCTGGTACTGAAGCCGCAAAACGCGCGCTTGCCCTCCTTGGTATTGATGAATACGGACTCAATCAAACCGATCGCGCGCTTCTTGAAACGCTTATCGAAAAATTTAATGGTGGACCAGTTGGTGTAAAAACACTTGC
>CAYOEB010000013.1:8845-13913 GCA_964403005.1 uncultured Candidatus Saccharibacteria bacterium
GTCGCTGAAGCTCGCGGTGTCATTTTGGCGGCGTGTGGCAGAAATAGTATTCCAACAAAAGAAATTGGGCCGATGCAAGTAAAACTTGCACTTACTGGTTACGGAAAGGCTGATAAGTCAGCTGTCGAGTCTATGGTAAGTCGACTCGTCACTCTCCCCGACCGAAAAATAATTGATGATGAAGTTGATGCTATTGCAATCGCGCTTGCTGGATCGGCAATGTTCGGTCGCGAATTTGAGAAAAAATAAAAAATGAAGTTTTCCTCTTGCAAAGAAAAACATGATTTGATACAACTATCCTGTTGCATTATTAAGTAGGTACGGGCGCTGCCCGAAATAAGGAAATGTACGACGAAGAAGAAAAGGAATTTGATGGTGAAGTAAATGAAGATGCGCTCATAGATGACGGATCTGATTTTGGCAGCCACGATGACTATTTTGAAGACGCCGCAGAAGACGAAGATGAAATCAGGCATGTCGGTATGGCTGATGACGAAGAAGAAGCCGTCGAAGAACCTGAAGAAATGTAATTGAAATACTCCCCGATTGGGGAGTATTTATTTTTATTTTATTTTAATAAATCGGCGTTTACCTATTTTATATGTTCCTGGGTGTGCTTCAATAAATTGATCTTCAACAACGCTTTCGTTTGAGAGGTTATGAATACCTTTTTGTTCAACAAGTCTACGGAATTCACTCTTTGACTCGACAACACCTGTTCGAACAAGAAAGTCGGCAAGCTTTTCATCCTTGTGAGCTGCAACTTCTTCGATATCGTCAGGAATTTCTTTTTTCTGGAAGGTTTGCACAAAGGCCTGATGTGCAGCCTCTGCTTTAGCTTCACCGTGATACATTGCAACAACTTTTTTACCGAGTATGACTTTTGCATCTCGAGGGTTCATGCCGTTTTTTATATCAGCTTCAATTTTTTCAATATCAGTAAGTGGAACTGTTGTGACGAGTTTAAAGTACTTCACAATGAGATCATCGTGTACTGACATGATTTTACCAAACATATCACTGGCTTCATCGGTAATGAGAATGACATTACCCCAGCTTGTCGACATTTTGCGGCCGTCAGTTCCCTCGAGCATTGCTGTAGTGAGAATATCTTGTTCACTTTTACCGTAATGTTTTTGAATTGTACGACCAGCTTTGAGGTTGAAGAGTTGGTCAAATCCACCAATTTCGACATCTGCATTTACGGCAACTGAATCGTAACCCTGCATAAGCGGGTACAAAAACTCTCGGAGAGAAATATCAGTTCCCGCATCAATACGATCTTTAAAGTTGCGACGTGCTGACATCTGCTGTACTGAAAAACTTTCCGCGAGAATACTGATTTCTGCGAAGTTTAACTTTTTGAGCCACTTGCTGTTGTAGTTGAATTCAGCTTTTTTAATGTCGATAATTTTGCCGATGATTTTTTTGTACTCCTTCATGTTGCGTTCAATCGTCTTTTTATCGAGCATAGGACGTTTTTCAAGTTTATCTGAAGGATCACCAATAGTTGCAGTGAAGTCGCCAATAATGAGTACAATTTGGTGACCCAAATCTTGAAAAGCACGCAGCTTCCAAAGCGGCACAGCCCGACCAAGGTGAATTGATGGACCTGTTGGGTCAATACCAAATTTAATACGAAGTTTTTGACCTGAAAGGAGGCGCTCGCGGAGGTGTTCTTTAACAATAATGTCTTCTACGTTGCGAGAGAGGAGCTCGTCGATCTTTTTGGGATCTGTATCTATCTTCATGTGCTCAAATGTAACACAAAATGACCTTTTTCGTCATCTCCACCGTTCACGGCTTCATTTTTTAGCCCTAAGAGCGTGCTACTATATACACCATGAGAAAGAAAAAATTACTCTCCCGAAAAATCAGAAATATCGGCTTTTCCGTGCTTGGCCTTTGTGCTATAGCGGTTGGTATTTTGTTTATCTGGATAGGTACGGCGAAAATTCCCGATTTTCGCTCAATTAATGACCGCAAAATCCTCAATTCAACCAAAATCTACGATCGTACTGGCGAAACGCTCCTCTATGACCTTCATGAAGACGTCAAACGTACCGTCATCCCTTTTGACTCTATGGGCGACAATATTAAACATGCTACAGTCGCTATTGAAGACAAGGATTTCTACAACCATGGCGGTATTCGTGTGACCTCAATTTTCCGCGCCGTCCTCTCAAACATTTTCAAAGGCCAATCACAGGGTGGTTCAACAATTACTCAACAAGTTATTAAGAACTCTCTCCTCACTCAAGAAAAGAGCATTCCTCGTAAATTTAAAGAGTGGATTTTATCGATCAAGGTTGACCGAACAATGAGTAAAGATGATATTCTCGCGCTCTATTTGAATGAAAACCCCTATGGTGGCGCGATTTATGGTATTCAAGAAGCTTCACAAACGTACTTTAAGAAAAATCCAGCAGATCTTGATATTGCCGAAGCTGCCTACCTTGCCGCTATTCCTCAATCACCTACCACGTATTCTCCATATGGTAGTCATACCGACAAACTTGAGGCTCGAAAAAACCTAGTACTCAAAAATATGTTCGACCAGGGTTATATCAGCCAATCTGACTACGATACTGCAAAAGCTGAAAAAGTAACTTTCGCGCCAAAAGAGCAAACAGGTATCAAGGCTCCACACTTTGTCTTTTACGTTCGTGACTATCTCCTCAACAAATATGGTGAAGATACTGTGTATACTGGTGGTCTCAAGGTTATCACTACTCTCAATTGGGATCTCCAACAAAAAGGTGAAGCTATTACTAAAGAGTGGGCTGCAAAAAACGAAAAGACATCTCATGCTTCAAATGCTGGTCTTGTCGCAATTGATCCAAAAACTGGCCAGATTTTAACTATGGTTGGTAGTCGTGACTACTTTGGAACTGCACTTCCAGAGGGTTGTACATCAGGCAAAGACTGTACGTTTGATCCAAACTTCAATGCCGCACTTGCTCCACGTCAGCCTGGTTCGTCTTTTAAACCTTTTGCATACGCAACAGCATTTGAAAAAGGCTTCTTACCAGAAACAGTACTCTTTGATGTACCAACAGAGTTCTCAACGTCATGTGGTAGTAGTAAAAACTCTTGCTATAACCCAGACAACTTCGACAATCAGTTCAAAGGCCCGATTTCAATGCGCAGCGCACTCGCTGAATCTCGCAACGTCCCTTCCGTAAAAACACTCTACCTTGCTGGGCTCGACGACACACTCAAAACCGCAAAGGATATGGGTATTCACTCTCTTGGTAACGCAAAAACCTACGGCCTCACACTTGTACTCGGTGGTGGTGAAGTTTCATTACTTGAAATGACAAGCGCATATAGTGTTTTTGCAAACAATGGTGTGCGCATTCCTCCTACTGCGATCCTCTCTGTCACAGATAAGGACGGTGAAGTCTTGGAAGAATATCAAAAAGAAGAAATCCAAGTGCTTCCAAAAAATGTTGCACTCCAAATATCAGATGTACTCTCAGATAACAATGCTCGCATTCCTACATTTGGCGCAAACTCCCCTCTCTACATCCCTGGCTACGATGTTGCCGCAAAAACTGGTACCACAAACGATAACCGTGATGCTTGGCTCGTAGGCTACACACCAACAATCGCTGTAGGTACATGGTCTGGTAATAATGACAACTCAAAAATGCTCAAGGGTGGTTCTGCGGTTTCTGGTCCGCTTTGGCATGCCTTTATGCTTGAAGCCCTCAAAGTTGTTCCAAAAGAGCAGTTTGAAGATTGGGATCGTCCAGAAAACTATGATTCACTAAAACCGGTTCTCCGCGGCCAGTGGCAAGGTGGTCAGAGTTACTTTATCGATACGGTTTCAGGAGGTCTTGCTACGGAATTCACCCCAGAAGAAACTAAAAAGGAAATTGTCACAACTGGTGTTCACGATATTCTCTATTGGGTAAATAAAAATAACCCAACTGGCCCAGCACCAAGCGATCCAAATAGTGATCCTCAATTTCATCTCTGGGAACCTGCTGTCCTTAAGTGGATTTCTGAACACAGTAACCTTGTTCAATACAACGGTAATCCAACTCCTCCTTCGTACTACGACAATGTACATACCGCACAAAATAGTATTGGTGTTGTCATTACAAACCCAAACACAGCTGGCAGCTACGATGCCAATTCTCCACTTATCATCAACGTTTCAGTAAGTGGTCCAAATCAAATTAAAAAAGTTGATTATTTTATCAATGACACATACGTAGGAACGTCTGAAGTTGCGCCATTTAACCTCACAGTAACTCCTTCGTCAGTTGTAAGTATTAGTTCAATCAGTACCCTTAAAGCAATTGCAACTGACTCTATCTACAATAAAAAAGAAGCTACGGTGAGCTT
Source organism: uncultured Candidatus Saccharibacteria bacterium (assembly GCA_964403005.1). Lineage (GTDB taxonomy): Bacteria > Patescibacteriota > Minisyncoccia > Phycocordibacterales > UBA9973 > JAGOSA01. The sequence goes on from CAYOEB010000013.1 coordinate 13,202, forward strand.
CGAAGTTACAGGTCTATAAACTATTTAATCTCAGTGATAGAAATACCAGCGCCCCTCAAAAGACGCTGTATTTCTTTTGATTTCATTTTTAACTCTTGTTTAATCGCACCACTCACTCGAACAGTGAGTACTGTATCTCGAAGACTAATGAGATCTTTTTTTATATCAATATTGACGACCTTTTTTAAGGCAAGACTAATTACCTCTTTCTCATCATAGGCTTTGAGGATTTTTTTTCTTAAATTATCAGCAAAAGAAGCAAAGGAATGCATACTTTCAGTGTACTCCTTTAGCGATTCATTGGCATCATAAGGTACAAGAAACCAGTCTCACCTACACCACGAACCACAATTGGTCGATTTGATTCAGTACATTCTAGCGAAACACTATCTGAACCAATCACACTGAGTACTTCTGAAAGGTAGCGATAGTTTACAAGCACCTCAATCTTATTTCCTTTCATTGCACCAGTTATAACTGTTTTTTGTTCACCGACATCACTATTTTTTGAAGCAAGTGAACACTCTTTGTTTCCAGGATCAAGAGTGAAAGTAATCTGATTAAATTTTCCAGAAAAGACATTTGAGAGTTTGAGCGCTTGAACCAAATCAGATTTGAGAATAACTGCGTCTGTAGAATGGTTTTTGGGGATAATTTGTCGATAGTCTGGAAAAACACCATTAATAAGACGACTTGTTATATATAAACCACC
>CAYOEB010000014.1:0-13164 GCA_964403005.1 uncultured Candidatus Saccharibacteria bacterium
TTCGCCACTAACTTCAAACGACCTTTGAACTTGATGTAATCTCATTCTCTGGAAATAAGAGGTCCGTTCGACTTGCATGCCTTAACCACGCCGCCAGCGTTCATCCTGAGCTAGGATCAAACTCTACTTAAATATTGAACGGAACAAAACAACATACCTGCACCATATAGATGTCGGGCCGTTTTGTCCGTGCTGGAATTCACAAAACATTAATTATTTCACCATATTGGATTCTCAACGAAAGTAAAAACGCCTGGAAAGCGTTTCGTTAGGGCCATTATATACCTTTCCCCAATGAAGTCAAGCATATCTAAAATAGTAAAAAAGCCCTTAAAATAAGGGCTTTTTTGGGCTATTTTTTAGGGTTAAAAACTAAGGACAAAGAGCTTGCCATCCACCAAGGTAGCCGCCAGTTTGATAGAGATCGTGAACCGCGAATCCACCAAAACCGTTTGGAGAGTTTGCCATGATTGTTGTGTAGGCACCATCAAACATATTGTTGAGATCTGCACATGTCTTACCGTAGAAACTTGTTGGGCCGTTTGAGCCACCCCACGGAGTAAGGTCGATTGTTTCTGCTCCGAGAATTACCTTTTTGCCAACCTGACTTGCATATGCAAGTTCATTTGCTGCATCTGCGTAGAAGCTTGAAGCCGTGACAACATAGTCCATGAGACCAACCTCGTCAACGGTATCAATAAACGACTGCATAAATGCCATGCGGACTGACGAGCTTGCATCGATTCCTGTGCTTGTGTCGTACCAGCGTGGAGCAACACCGACAATCTTGAGGTTTGTACCGGCAACTGCATTTTTCATGGCGGTGTACATACCAATGTAGTTACTGCGACCAGTAGCAGATGAGAGTGATGAGTAATTTTCAACGTCTACATTGAGACCATATGGGTGAACATTGCTACCTGTGATACTTGCATCAAGGTTCTTCACTGCGGTAGCCCACGCTATAGCTGAGCTAAATGGAGGGTTTACCCAATCTGGCTGGCCTTCAAGAATCTGAACCTGTGCACAGTGACTATTCCACGCAAGGTTGAGGAAGTTTTTAATTGCAGTTGCGTTTGCAGTAATCTGTGAAGCAGTAAAGTCCATGTAAATCATGTCAATATGCTTCGCATCGACGTAGTTAAAGAGATTTGTCTGATAGCTACCAGCAGTAAGCATTGCGACGGTATCATGCCAAACCCAAACCTGGCGCTGATCTTTGAGTGGAACTGATCCGCAAGCCGTAGGGCTTGATTGAGCAGTAAAAGTAAGATCAGCTGATGTGGCAATATTACCCGCGGCGTCAGCTGACTTCACTTGATAGTGGTACGTGTTGCCACTCGTGAGACTTGTAATGTTTGCCGAATGAGAAGTTGAGCTGGCTGGAATAGTCACATTGAAGCCATACGCAGTTGTTGGGCCATAATTGACTACTGTTGTCGCATTTTCATTTGTTGTCCACGTAACCACCGCAGTTGATGTTGTTGTAGTAACTGCAATGTTTGAAATTGTAGGTGGTGTAACGTCAGCGCCTGCAATTGTTGTAACTGAGAGAATTGATGATCCGGTTGAGTAGTGGGCAGCATTGTCATATGCTTGAACCACGAACCCAGCGTTTACACCCGATGCTGCATTGTAGGTCGTTGATGGTGACAAACCAGAAATAGTCATTGAGGTTGCACCTGTAACAGCGCCGCAGTAACCTGGAGTACTGTTGACGTTACATGCTTGTGATGAACCGTACACATCGTAGTGAATCTGTGATGCTGAAAGAGTATCATCAGTCGAAGCTGTCCAGTTGAGCACAAATGATGTGCTCGTAATACTTGTTGCACTAAGACCAGTTGGCTTGCTTGGAGCTGTTGTGTCGGTAACTGTGCCCGTATTTGTTGTTACTGTAATACTATTACTTGCTGCTGAACCATTGCCAGCTGCATCAAACGCACGGACTGTAAATGAGTAGCTGGTTGCTGCCGAAAGGCCACTTGCTGTGTATGTTGTACCACTAATAAGTGAGGCATTTGCAGGAGATGTTGAGCCGTTGATATAGACATTGTAACCAGCAACTGAACCGCTATTGTCGGTAGAAGCAGTCCATGAAAGTGCGACAGTAGATTGAGTCTTACTTGGTGAAGTAAGGTTAGTTGGCGCAGTTGGCGCAACAGTATCAGCAGGAGTTACACAGTTACCGTTGAGATCAAGAACAAGACCGGTAGGAATAGTAAGTTGAATACCTGCAATGTTTGGACAAACGTCGGTACCTGTCGTTGTGACAGAAAGGCGTGGTGTACCAACAGCATAGTTTCCAGCATTATCAAAAGCTTTGATAGTAAATCCTGCCGTTGCTCCCGTACTACCTGTGTAGGTAGTCGAAGGACTAAGACCTGAAATAAGCATGCTGTATGAACCTAACCCTGTATGGAGAACTGTTCCACAATAACCTGCTGAGCTATTTACATTACATGCCCCTGTTGGACCGTACACCTCATAACCCTTAACGTCTGAAGTAATAGCGCCTACGACAGTAGGATCAAGTGAAGGATTCCAATTGAGAGTGAATGAAGTGCTACCTATTCCAGCTGCAGAAACACCTGCTGGAGTTGTTGGTGCAGTTACGTCAGGAGTGCCACTTGAAGTACCAAGCGTTGCGAAATTCTTCGTTGTACTCGTTGTCTGACATGTACCGTTTGATGAACGAACACGGTAGTAGTACGTACGCGCAGCCTGAATCCCAGTGAGCGTGTATGAGTGTAACGTGACACCGCTTGTCGAAGCAGGAGTATCTTTAGTTGTAAGCCATGACATTGAACCAGCTGTAAGACCAAGACGAACGACGGATGTCGATTGCTGATTTGTCGTCCAGGTAATTGTTGCGGTATTTGAACCAATACCAGTGACTTGAATATTGCTAAGTGTCGGCGGTGTACAACCTGCCGCCGCTTTGAGGGCATCTTCCTCGAAGTCAGAATCCTTGATGCTACTGCTCAACTGGCCGACTATTGCCGCACGGAGCACGAGAAATGCGCCGATGAGAATAATGACGACCAGAACTGTACTAAGATTTTTTTTAGTATGCATATAGTAATGAAAATGATAAAAATAACGCCGACATTGGGTTACGTTAGTCTTATTGTATCGTGCAATACTGTCGCTTAGTAGCATTTTCTGTGGAAACATTCAGCAAGAAAAAAACCCATGCACGAATGCATGGGTATAAACAAACTTAAAACTAATTACTGAATAAATACCTTGTGGACGGATTTCATACCGTCTGGTGTCGTCATCTCAAACAAGTATATACCTGTTGGGAGCGCTGGCAATGTGAGTGTTGCTTCCTGTGTTTCCACATGGGAAGTGTACACAGGCTGACCAAGAAGGTTTACAACGGTGAGGTTGTAGGTCATCTCTTCGGCAGGTGAAACGATGGTAAACATTCGGTCACCGCTTTGGAAAATCGCAGTTTGATCAAATGGATTTTCGAAGCGAAGACTTTCGTCATCACCAATTGATGTACGGAGTTGAGACATGTCGATTTCGACAATGTCTGCATCAGTTCCAGTGACAACAACCTTACTTACATCAATCATTTGGCTGAGCAGTTGGCCTTCGGGCGCCATACGATTTGCTAAAGCGCAACTTCGTGGCATCTTGGCGTAGGTCGCAATACGACTTTTGAACACAGCGCCAGATGCTGTAAACATTGAAACTCTGTACTGTACAACATCAAAATTGTGCAGCGTCGAGAGATCGATCATGTTTGCCTGGATCCAGCCAGTGCATGGATTTGGTAATCCAGTTACTGTTCCTGGATTGTTCCAGGTAGCAGAATAAAAGTTCCAGATTTTACCTATTCGGACTTCGCCGAGATAGGCACCACCGGCATCGGCATTGACTCCCCATCCTGATTGGATGAGGTAACCGTTTTGAATCGAGTTGGCATTGATGCCAACCGTGTCGATGCATTGTGCGGTTGCTACATGAGCAATGGCACCAAAAAGTAATGCGAGTATTAGCTTTTTCATGTTGATTTTTTTGGTTTTTTTTCAAAGATTCTTATCCCCATTATATCATATAAATAGGTATTTTGTCAAATATCCTACATATGTAAAAAACCCTTCAAAATAAAGGGTTTTTTACGATAGATTCACTATATTCAGCAGATCTCTCCTGTAATCTCAATTAGCTCTTTTTCTGGAATATATGCTTTATTTTGAGCTTGAGGTTATAGAAGAAGAGTGATGGCTGAGACTTGGCAAAAGTTATTGGGATGACCTTTGTATGAGGCTCTTCGTTTTCCCAAGGCTCTATTGGCATTCTGTCGGTAAAAATAATTTCACCATTTTCTGTTTTTGGACGTAATCGCAATTTAAGTTTGAGCAAAAACGGTAGCGGATATGCCGGTGGTGCCATGAAGTTGAGAGGAACTGCAAGATCGTCGCTCACCACTACGCCTGTACCATCCTTGACGACAACACTACCAAGTTCAGTCTCGCTAAATACCCATTCTTCTTTACAGGTACTACTTTTATCTTTAAGAGTACCTTTAAGTGTAATTGGGAAGCGAATACTACCGTCAAGGTTTGTATTTACTTCGACTCGACAGCCAGTACTTCCCTCTTCTTCATGCCCTCTTGCTTCAGTTTCAGCAAGTGCAACTGAAGTGCTGAAGCAAAGGGCGAAGATAATGAAACCAATTGTAATCTTTTTAGCCATTGATTGACTGAGAATAATTAGTGACAAGAACCAGTACCAGCATCAAGCACAGACCCGTCAGATGTTCGGATAAACTGCCAATCATATGTAGATGTATGAAGCGTAAGCTTGAGAATACCGTATGTGCTACCAATTTGCTTCAAGCTATTAACGATTGGTGAACCTGGTGTATAGAAGTTGTATGTACCGCCAGTGCCAACAACGAACTCACGAATACCATTTGTATTGTCGAGCACACCTGCACCTGTAGTGCTTGAAGTTTGTGGAGCAAATCGTTCGTAGTTATGAACGTGACCGTTAAGGATAACGTCACCGCCGTAGTCTTGGAAGGCTTTCCAGAGCGGTTGAGTTGCGGTTGAGCTTGTGTGGCCCGTGCCCGATGTAAAGCGTGGGTGGTGCCAAAGTGCAATCGAACATTGAGTTGGGTTCGCAGCAAGATCGTTACGTAACCAGGTTTCCTGAGCAGAGCCAGCTGCACAGCTTACTGTTGAACACTCTGAGTTGGTATTGAGTGCAACAATGTGCCATGTACCAACATTGAAGCTGTACCATCCTTGGCCAGTTGTACCAACGTTTACACCCTTACCTTGGAAGTAGCTGAAGTAGCCACTTGCATTTGCGGTGTTATATTCGTGGTTACCTGGAACTGGATGAGTAATGTTGATGATGCCTGTACGACCCCACGAAGGATTGTAGACACTATTAAACTCTGTAAGTGCGCCATTGTCGTAGGCATCATCACCAAGAGCAAAGACTCCTGAAGCTGCAGCGAGGTTATTAAGGATATAGTCTGATGTTTGCATTTGCCCACCACCAGAAATTGCAATGTCGCCAGCTGCAACAATGTAAGGATCAGTACCTGTACTTCCTGGAACAAGGAAGTTGCCGGTTGATGTCACTGGATTACCTGCTTGGTCTTTTGAAGTAACACGGAATTGGTACGTTGTACCTTGGGTAAGACCGGTTACTGAAAGTGAGTGGCCAGTTGTCTTGAGTGTTGTATTTGGAACTGAGTATGTGTATGAACCGATACCATATTCAACTTTACTGTCTGAGTATTCATTTGTATCCCAAGTAAAGTTTGCTGACGTACCCGTAACTGGTGTAGCTAGGTTTGAGATTATTGGAGCAGTAGCGTCGACACAAGGTTGTGGGTAGTTCGTAAACTTGTAGAGGTGGTGAGTTGCGCCGCCATCGTCATAACCGAGGACAATGCTTGTATTTGCCGCATTACAGGTTGGGATTGTTGAAATTGCTTCCTCACCCGTAGCGCTTACGCTTGGTACTGCATACTCGTTAACAAAGAGACCGTTTGGTCGCATTTCGTGAACGACATTGTTGGTGTCGTACAAAACAAAGAGTTTATTTGTCGCAGTTGAGTAGTAGAGATCAGAGATATCGTTTGGATTGCCACCTGTCGTAATGAGGTTTGGTGTGATTGTTGCGAGAAGGCTTGGTGTTGAACCTGATGTAGTGAGATCAATACTGAGAACGTAGATTTTACCTGTGCTCTGTGAAGAAACATAGAAGACACCGCCTGTCGTAAGTGCATTGTATGGGTGCATACCATTTGGCACAAAGGCTATACCTTCAATACCGTTGTTGTTTGCAATATCTGTAGGAACAATTGAAAGTGACCAAGTCCTGTTTGTATAGAGACCTGTTGCTGGATTGAACTCTTTGAGGGTTGATGTTGTTTCGTCGACAACGTAGAGGTAGTTGAGCGTTGCGAGGTTGTAAGTAGATGTACCCGTAATTGCTTCGAGGTTACCAAGAGCAGTCCAGTTGGTAACTGTTGCGCCAGTTTGATCCATTTGAGTAATCTTGCCTGTATCAGAAACAAAGTAGAGCATTTGATCAGCTGGATTCCAGAAAGCACCTGATGGCTCATAAGCAGCAGTAAGACCTGTGCCAATTTCAGTACCAGTAGCCGATGCTGGCCATGCTGTTGCAGAAAGCGAACTGTAAGTAACAGTGAGCGTGTCAGTTGAAGTAAGACCTGCGCCGTCTGTAGCAGTAACAACAAGAGTGTTTGTGCCAGATTGGAGTGGAATATTTGCCGTTGACCATGATGTAGTACCGGTCGCTGTTGCACTAAAACCAGTCGTCTGGTTTACGTATGAAACTGAAGCGACTGAAACATCGTCACTCGCTGTACCACCAAGAGCGACTGTATTTGATGAAGTTGCGTATGTTGTAGCAGACGTCGGTGATGTAATTGTTACTGTTGGAGCAGTATTTGTAGTCGTGGTGTAGGTAACAGTGAGTGTGTCAGTTGAAGTAAGACCTGCGCCGTCTGTTGCAGTAACAACAAGAGTGTTAGCACCGGACTGAAGCACAATCGCTGGAGTTGTCCACGATGTTGTCCCTGTTGCTGTTCCAGAAACACCAGTTGTTTGGTTTCTCCAAGTAACACTTGAAACTGAGACATCATCGCTCGCCGTACCACCAAGTCCAATTGCGTTTACTAAGGTTGAATATGTTGCGGCTGAGGTTGGAGAAGTAATTGTAACAACAGGAGCTGCATTTGTTGTACACGCTGAAGTGGTAACAGTAAGTCGTGCTGATGCCGCTGAGTAGCCTGCTGTATTTCGAGCGAGGACCGTAAAACCAGCATTTGCGCCTGTTGAACCAGAGTACGTCGTTCCACAAGTAAGACCTGTGATTGCAAGACTTGTTGTTGTTGGAGTGCCACACGTACCGCTTGGACATGAACCTGCGCTCGATGGACCATACACTTCATAGCTTGTTGCACCTGATGAAGCTGACCAATTGAGCATGAATGATGTCTGAGTGATGCTAGTTGCGTTCAATCCTGTAGGAGTAGAAGGAAGCGAAACAACAATATTTGAAGTTGTTACTGAAATTGATGGAGTTGTGTAAGTATTGCCGGCAGCATCTGTAATAAGTGCGCTAACAGAATGTGATCCATCGGCAACTGTTGTCGAATTCCACGTTGCTGAATAAGGAGATGTCGTATCAGTTGCAACTGTTGAACCATCTACCTTGAAGGCAACGCTTGCGACACCTGAGAGCGCATCACTTGCTGAAGCTGCAAGGCTCACTGAAGTACCAGTGACTGTTTGGCCCGCAGCTGGAGAAGATATTGAGCCTGTTGGAGCAGTGTGATCAAGTTTGTAGATTTCCTGGAATCCTACTGCTTCAGTATTGCCCGCAACGTCCTTTGAGTAGTAGCAGAGACGCCACTGGCCATCTACCGACGTTGAAGCTGCAGTGCCTGTTGTGTAGCCAGTTCCTACTGCTGGACATGTTGTTCCCTGGCTCACAAATTGCCAGAATGTCGCTGAACAACCAGAACCACCAGTGTTATCAGTACAAGTGAGGGTGCGTGAGACATTTGTATTTGACCAGGTTCCTGCTGGAGCAGCAGTCGTTGTTGTTGGAGCAATGGTGTCTGTTGAACCACAAGCTGGTGTCGTGACTGTAAGACGTGGGGCTGCGGCTGAGTAACCAATGTTGTTGTATGCAAGCACGGTAAAGCCCGCATATTGACCAGAAGAGCCGGAATATGTTTTTGAAGCAGTGAGGTTACTGAGTGTAAGCGATGTTCCAGCTGTACTACCACAGTAGCCTGCTGAGCCATTTACGTTACATGCGCTTGTTGGGCCATAGACTTCGTAACCAGTTGCGCCAGCTGGGGCAATCCATGAAAGCGTTGCTGCTGTACAGCTTGAAACTGCCGCAGAAAAGCCAGTTGGTGTTGCTGGGGCTGTTGAACCACCACCATTTGAGAGTGTCACAAAAGTACTTGTGCCACTTGTTTTGCGACAGCCAGATGGAACTGCAGCTGAACGAACTCGATACGAGTATGTTTTTGATGCAGTAAGACCAGAAATAGCATAGCTATGTGCAGTAACACCACTCGCATCAGCTATTGGCAGCCAAGCTACTGAGTTTGCAGTCTGAGGAGCTTTCCAGAACTTGACTTCTGAGGTTGAAGCAATGTTTGTCGTCCACGTAATTGTTGCTGAAGACGAAGTTATGTTGGTAGCACTTAGAGCTGTAATTGTTGGCGTTGTCGATGCCGTACAACCAGCCTGAGCAGAAAGTTGCTCATCAGCGTAAAAATCCGCATCATTTGCGACGTCACGCTTGAGACCACCCCCAAGAAAGAGGTAGACAGCCACGATGCCGATAGCGGCGATGAGAAGGAGTAAGGTATTTTTCTTCATATCAAAAAATATGTTTGCCGGATAAAACCGGAATTATGTATAAATAAAAACAAGACGCACCTATTAATAGTATGCATGTGAGCATACGTGTCAGAAAAAATTATACCATTCATAAACTCCCTAAATAAAAATCCACAGCCGGAACTGTGGATTTCTTCATTTTTTCTTCATAAACAATTGAGTTGCCTATTTTGGATTTTATGCTAATATACGGGTATACCGAATATGCAATCATATCTCCCTATTATTCAGATTGTGCTCTCAATTCTCCTCACTGCGGGAATCCTCCTCCAAGTTTCAAGCGCCGGCGTCGGTGCTTCTTTGGGCGGTGGCGACAGTGTTGCCAACTACCACACACGCAGGGGTTTTGAGAAGTTTCTGTTGTACTTCACAATCGTGGTGGCAATTCTCTTTGTCGCAGCTGCGGTTGCTTCATTTGTACTTCGGTAAGCTAGTCAACTAAAGACAAAACTAAGAAAGTTTTGAACTGGGCTTCACTTTTTCTTCATTTTTGTCTGCTATATTTGCTATAGCTTTATCATTACCCTATGGAAAATAAAAAAGCGCGTCGAACGCGCAATTTCTCTCTCCCCGAGCTCAGGCGCAAGGGTCAGAACTCAATTAGATCATTTACGAGAAAAGAATTGGCAACATTTTTGTCATTCTTTTGTATTGCACTCATTTCCCTCATTTGGATTGCGGGTATTTTAAATACACGCGGCAGCACAGACGTACCGATTCATGGAGGTAATCTCAAGGAAGGAATTATTGGTACACCTCGCTTTGTAAATCCTGTTCTTGCAGTCTCTGATGCCGATAAAGACCTTACAGCACTCGTATACTCTGGACTCATGCGACTCGACGACAATGGCACACCACAGCTTGACCTCGCTGCTTCATACAATGTAAGTTCCGATGGTAAAACCTATACATTTGTCATACGAGATAATGCATCTTTCCAAGATGGCACAAAGGTTACCGCCGATGATGTTATTTACACCATAGAGCAAATTCAGAATCCAATTATCGACAGCCCTAAAAAAGCTGCCTGGCAAGGAGTAAGCATCAATAAGGTTGACCCGATGACCGTCGCATTTAATCTCAATCAGCCATTTTCGCCATTTCTTGAACTTGCAACGGTTGGCATTATGCCGATGCACCTTTGGGGAGACCTCTCACCCGAAGAATTTGCCTTTAGCGCACTCAATATCAATGCAGTTGGTTCTGGTCCATTTATGATTAGATCAGTCAATCGAAATGCCTCAGGCATTGCGGACGAATTCATACTTTCACCGTTTCGTAAATACATTTTGGGCAAGCCATACATCAATAAACTTTCGATTGCTTCATATGCCAATGAACGCGAACTCGGCAATGCGATTTTATCTCATAAGATCGACATTGCTTCTGGTCTTTCTCCTGAACGAGCCAAGGCGCTTGCTGACAAAGGGCAAATAATTACCGGTGTTCGCTTACCGCGAATTTTTGGTCTTTTTATGAACAAAAATGCCAATCCCATTTTTAACGATCCAGCAGTGGTAAGTGCCGTAAAAAATGGTATCAACAAACAACAAATTGTTGACCAAGTACTCCTCGGCTACGGTGCGCCAATCAATAGCCCCGTACCAGATATTTTTCTTGGAGATGAAAACCCTCCCCAACCATCTGATTCCGTGGCAATACTTGAAAAAGCTGGTTGGAAAATGACACCGTCTGGTATTCGAACAAAAACTGATACAAAAGCCAAGACAACTTCTTCCCTTTCTTTCTCGATTACCACAGCTGACACACCTGAACTTGTCGCAACAGCTGATATTATTAAAGAAAATCTGGAGGCAATTGGTTTTTCAGTCGAAGTCAAAATTTACAGCCTCGGAGACCTCAACCAAGACATTATTAGGCCTCGAGACTACGACTCGCTCCTCTTTGGAGAGTATGTAACTGACACCGGTAGCCTCTATGCATTTTGGCACTCAAGCCAAACGGTGAATCCTGGCCTCAATGTCGCAATGTACAAAAGCAATGTTGTCGACAAAGCCCTCAGTGATCTTTTTACTTCAACAGATACCATCAAACGAACAGCAAGTCTCACAAGTCTCTCATCTGATATTGAAAAAAATGCACCGGTCGCCTTTCTCTACTCACCGCTCTACCTTGAAGCTCGCCGCGGTGAAGCCACCAGGCAGACAAAAGAGAGCATTGTCCTTCCATCAGATCGATTCCGAAACGCCTACAGCTGGTACACAGAGACAGAGCAAGTTTGGAACTTTTTAATTAAAAAATAAAGTCACAATATATTATTAGCATTACACATTAATTTTCTGCATTACATGGAAAACAATTATCCGAAAAAAAGAATAAGCCATCCTGAAACCAAAACATTCAGGGCTTCAAGCAATGACAACCACCATGGTCATGCTTCTATTCATGCGAGCAGCCATGCCCACAGCACGCATGCTCATGGCACCCAAAGCCCAGCACGCGCTGGTGCTCGTGGCACAGGTCGAGGTGTCAAAAAGACAATCCGAACAAAAACCTTTCAATACGGAGGTAAGTTTGGTAAATCTCGCCGCCCAAAGCAGCCTGAGCCAATGAAAACGACCCCGGTTCGTTCTGAGAAAAACAAAATCAACATTCCACCCGTCGCTCCAGGCGTCATTCGCATCATTCCACTCGGTGGTGTTGAAGAAATCGGTAAGAACATGACAGCGATCGAAACCGAAAACGACATCATCGTCATCGACGCTGGTATGGAATTTGCTAAAAATGATACTCCTGGTATCGACTACAGCATTCCAAACACTCGCTACCTTGAAGAACGCAAGGATAAAATCCGCGCGCTCATCATTACGCACGGCCACTTGGACCACATTGGCGGTGTACCAATCGTGCTTTCTCGCATTGGCAATCCCCCAGTGTACTCTCGCAATTTGTCTGTCCTCCTCATGAAAAAGCGACAGAGTGAATTTCCTCATTTCCCTGCCATGAATGCCCACGTCGTTGAAAAAGACGAGACCGTAACATTTGGCAGCCTCAAAGTGAAGTTTTGGGGTGTGACACACACGATTCCAGACTCAATGGGTGTCATCATCGATACACCACACGGTTGGATTATTAATCCTGGCGACTACAAGCTTGATCAGATCGATGGCGTTGTGCAACCAAACGAAGAAAAAGAGTATGAAATCTTTGATAAAGCAAAGGTGCTCCTCCTCATGACTGACTCAACGAACATTGAGAACGAAGGTTTTGCTTTGCCTGAAATCAAAGTGCACCAAGGTCTCGAACGCCTCATCACTGAAAACAAAGATGGTCGCATCATCATTGCCGCTTTCGCATCACACATTACTCGCCTCATGAAGATTGTTTCAATCGCTGAAGGCTTGGGCAAGAAAGTTGTTGTCGAAGGTCGTTCAATGAAAAACAACATTGAAATTGTCATGCAAGCTGGCCTCATGAATCCAAAGAAAGGCACCATCATCACTGTTGATGAGATGAATGACTATCCACCAAACAAGCTCATCGTCCTCATGACCGGAGCGCAAGGTGAAGAGTTTGCCGCACTCAACCGTGCTGCAAATAAAACGCATGCTAAATTTAAACTCCAAAAGGGTGACACGATCATTCTCTCTGCTTCGATCGTTCCAGGTAACGAAGTTGCTGTGCAACGCCTCAAGGACGGCCTTGCTCGTCAAAACGTAAATGTCATTACCTTCCGTACATCTGGTGAAGACTATGTCCACGCAACTGGCCACGGCAACAAAGAAGACATTCGCTGGCTCCACAAAAAGACACATCCAAAGTTTTTTGTGCCAATTCACGGCCACCACTCTATGCTCAAGTCGCATAAGCGTCTTGCTATGGAATGTGGTATGCCCGAAGAAAACATTATCGTGCCTGACAACGGTTCGATTATTGAAATCAGTGCGGATGGTGAAAAGATCAGCGTTCGTCCTGAAAAAGCTCCGGCTGGCACCATGATGGTTGATGGCTTTTCTGTTGGTGACGTCCAGGATGTCGTCATTCGTGATCGTCAAATGCTTGCCCAAGACGGCATGTTCGTCGTGATTGCGACTGTTGACCCTGCAACTGGCAAACTCAAGAAGTCCCCTGACCTCATTTCTCGTGGCTTCATTTACCTCAAAGAAAACCAAGAACTCCTCCGCGCTGCGCGTCACATCATCAAGAAAACTGTTGAAGACGGTATTGCCGGACAAAATCCAGTGAACTTTGATCTCGTCAAAACGCAACTCGGTGA
>CAYOEB010000015.1:0-13060 GCA_964403005.1 uncultured Candidatus Saccharibacteria bacterium
CAATTACACTCTCTGCCGTTCGTCGTACTATAGTAAATGTTGGCAGGGAAAATATCTGGGACCTCATGAAAGTCAGGGAGTGCGATAGGGTAGGGATGAAGAAAAAGGAAGCGCCATATCGACTTCGAAAGTACCACGCCATGATTGAAGAAGCACTTAGGTCACCAACCTCTGTCGGCATGCTTAAAATTGACGGCAACTACCTCATGGACGATTTACACATGAAACCGGGACCTCGTATGGGCTGGATTCTCCATGCACTCCTCGAGGAATGCCTTGATGACGATTCAAAAAATACTGTTTCATATCTAAAGGACAGAGTTTTGGAACTTGAAAAGCTTAGCGATAAAGAACTCAAGGACATGGGGGAGTCAGGTAAGCAAGCCAAGGCCGAAAAAGAAGACGAGGAGCTTGGCGAAATTAGAAAAAAACACGGCGTGTAAATAAAAAAGCGGCTCCTATCGGTGCCGCTTTTGCGTCATTTGAATTGATTATTCCTTTTCCGGGAAAAGCTTCATGAGCTTTTTCTTATTGAGCATTATCATTGGTTTGCTCACATCTCCCGTCAAGAAGGTAACGTTTTCTCCATGTGGGAAGTTTGTGAACAAAATATCCCATATTTCTTCACCAGAATATCGATTTTGGCTTTCATCAGCTGGAATATTTTCAACAATCCCTGCGATTTGTTCACTTGCCTCATCCATGATTGATTTGATGCGGCTTGCCGGTGTGACTTTTGAATCTTTTTCCGGCTTAGGCCTCAAAGCTTTAGCTTTTTTTGGACCTGGTACCGGCTTTCTCTGTGTAGGAGGTGGAGTTTCGTCATCATCCTGTTTCTCGATAAAGGTGCGGACTGTTTTTGACCCTGGTTTGTATTTAACCTTTTGGTCACCGAGTATTTCAGCAATTTTCGTGCTAAATTTTAGAGCATACTCAATTTTAGTAAATGAATATAGGATCAATTGCTTTTTCTGATCAGGTAAGGCATTTGATACATGGGCTTGTGCACCCATTTTGAAGTTAAAAAATGCCAGTACTTCCTTTCCGATATCACGGAGCGATTCGAGATTTTTGGGGTTTTTCATTTCAGCGAGATTTTGGTTTTGGTTTTGGTTTTGGTTTGAATCAGAATGATTACTTGAATCATTGCCAGCATGCGTTTTTTCAGTACTAGGGGATTTTTCAGTACTTGTGGTTGCAGGGCCTTCACTCAGAGGATTTTTGAAATCATCTCCTGTTAGGCTTCTCAAGACAACATTTACTACAGCTGGCTCATCTTCACTATTTGGCTTGAGTCGCCCAGCGAGCTGGTATTTTTCAAGTATAGCTATAATGATTTTCTTATTTTCATTCGAGGTTGCCCAAATTGAAGCACAAACATCATCCTCATCGTCGGGCATGCGAAGAACTTTTTTGCTGTAGTGTACATTTTCACTAATACCAGCTGCTGACAGGAATAGAATAAAGGTATCGTACAAGTCGTTGTCGGTAACATTTGACTGATGTTTTTTGACTGCCGTGGTGCCAAAATCAGAATCATTAGCGCTGCCTTCATTTGCAAGAGATTTTCGCACTTGCTTCTTAGACACACTTATTACTGATGAGAATGGCCCTTGTTGTTGAATAATGCCACCAAGACCAGCAATTTGCTGGACTGCATTGTTGAAAAATGTTTTTGCAACACTTGGATTATTGGCGGTAATGACGATTTTCCGATCGAAATTGACACCGGCAAACGTGACAGTGAGAGAATATGGGGCAGCAATTACTCTTACCCTTTTCTCAAGAAGATTAAGCTTTTTGTTGTGCTCGTCGAGGAGTGCTTCATTTGAAGTAGCGAGAGTGGAGAGGAGTATCATATGTTTGGGGGTTTATAGGTTTTTTGAAGAGATTGTGTTCCACCATTTCTACCTTTAATATCAAAAATAGTCAATATTAAAGCGCTGCATGAAGCAGCGCTCTATTTTTTTAGAGAATACATTTACTTATTCTTCAGACAGCATAAATGTAAAGTCGCTTGTATCAAGCGGTAATGATTCACCGCTATCACCGTCAACAACAACAAACGCGCCAGTGCCATACTCGCTCTCAATTGCACGATTAAAGTCATTCATGATTTCTAAAGGGGGAAGAGCACATACCTGCTCGAGACTCCCTAAAGATGATTCAAAATCGTCAACAACCTTGATGGTTCGGTCTGGAACAGTCGGTGTCGCCGCACTGTCACCATCCTTACTATCCGGCTTCATTTTAACAAGTTTGGGACTGACTGACTTTTCGGCAGCAGATGTCTCATTGAAATAAAATCTGAAGTAAGACATCCAGGTAGGATCTGACTTAATATTCACTCCATAACCAGCGTCATACAATGCATTGACTATCTGATTTTTGTAATCAGGTGTTCGCGCGTGAATTTTTACATAGGGAACTTGATTTTCGTCAGTGCAAACTCCAAATGTCTTAATGAATCTATCTCCAAACAATTTTAATTTAACCAGTTTGTTTTCGAGCTCAGTGGCGGTAGTAATGGGAATAACCTTTTGGTCTACAATTGATTCCATAGTGGCATCATTTTTTAGTGAAATAATCCAGGTTGTGTCACTTTGCTTTTTTATTTCAGCAATATCCCCGACCTTTGTCAGAATGGTTGCGTAAACTGTTGCCGAAGTAAAAAGATCACGAGAGGTAACACTAATTTTTCGGCCTTGTCCGTGTCCGATAATTGTAACAATGGGCAAATCGCTTTTTGTTGCTTCGTCAACAAGTTTAAAAAGGTCTTCAATGGATTCATGAGAGGAGTCCTTAATTACGTGTAGTTGTGGTTGCATGTCTATAGTTTTTTGGGGTAGGGTTCGAGCAATTATTACACTGCGGGGCAAATAATGTCAAAGAAAAAAGCCCGCTACTACGGGCTTTTAAGGTGGGTGTTTGAAATGATACTACTCGTATTTTTCACAAACGGTTTGCATTTTTTTCAAGAATTCCTCGCGACTTATCGTAACCAAGCTGCCATTTGACAGCTTCACTTTAAGTTTGAAATGATTTCCATGTTTCATCGCAAGTTTCTTCAATAAATACTCTGGTACAAAACTAATCATAAAACGTTTAAGTCCACCCATG
Organism: uncultured Candidatus Saccharibacteria bacterium; assembly: GCA_964403005.1. Classification (GTDB taxonomy): domain Bacteria; phylum Patescibacteriota; class Minisyncoccia; order Phycocordibacterales; family UBA9973; genus JAGOSA01. The sequence goes on from CAYOEB010000015.1 coordinate 3,121, forward strand.
CGGCTTGCGGCAATTTCAAGACGCTCGTTGATTGCCTCAATGCCAATTACCTCTGGGGTTTCAGGAAATGCGCTAGTTGCTGCGCTTGTTACCTCGGGGATTGGGTTGACTCGATTTCGTTTTCTCAAAATACTCGCATCGAACGGGAATGGATTTACAAACTCCTTGAGTTTGATTTTAATCGTCTGCTGAGACGACGCATCGCTATCGATGTAGTTTTCCAAACCAGCCTTAATGAGACCAGTAAGCAATTCTTTGCCTTTTTCCGGCTGTGCGTAAATTGAAGCAACACTATTGTCGCGAGCGCCAATATTGATACTCACCACAAAACGACGTAAGTTGAGATGCGCAATACAATGCTTTAGTTGTATGAGTTGTGCATCTGGATTGTAGAGCGTAGATTCTTTCTTTACAATGCTGTCTTTAACATGTTCGCTCGACAGCTCATTGTACATTTTCTCAGAAAGAATTCTCTTGTACGTCTCGGTTTTGATTTTGAGGACGATAATTCCATTCTTACGATCGGTAACGCGCTCGATCGGTTGTTCAATCTTCGACAAAAGCAAATCGAGTGAATCGATAGTGAGCGTTTTTTTAGGCTTCACTTCGACGCGAGCAGAAAGGCCTTCACCGACAATAGTAATACTACAATCATTTTCACTACAACATTTTGCTACAGCCCTCTTAATATTGAAAAGCTGTTTTTCGATTGCATTAATTGCACCTTCTCGGTCCATATATGCAACTCCAAATTGATTAGTATCCATGGGGTTTTATTTTTAAAGGTGAGTGATTGCTGACAGTTGTACACTCATTTATCAATAAAGTCAAAATAAAAAAGCGCCCCGTCCTAGAGGCGCCCATGAAAAACAAACCGTATGAGTCATATCAACAATAACTTGTACATAAGTATACTCCTTGTTTATTTACTCGCCAGTATCAGCTGTGAAATCAACATCGATCGAAAGAGGGCAGTGGTCGCTACCGTAGACATCGGAGTGAATTGTGGTTTTTGAAATGTAGGGAATAACATCTTCTGTCGTAAAGAAGTAGTCAATTCGCCAGCCAACATTGCGGGCTCGTGCTCCAGTTTTTTGATCCCAGTATGTGTATGCATCCTTCGTAGTAGGGAAGAAGTGGCGGTAGACGTCAATCCAGCCTTTCTTTTCAACGTCGTCCATCCACGCACGTTCAACCGGGAGAAAGCCTGTATTTTTTTCATTTTCTTTTGGACGAGCGAGATCAATTTCATGATGAGCCGTATTTACATCGCCAGTAAAAATGACGTAGTACTTTTTCTTGAGCTGATTCACGAAATCAAGAAATGCTTTATAAAACTTCAACTTATACTCAAGCCTGTGCGGACCGCCGCCGCCGTTAGGGAAATAGCAATTGATGACAGCATAGTCGCCAGCCGGAGAATCAAAATAGGCAATAATCGTACGGCCCTCATCGTCAAACTCAGGATGACCAAATCCATCTTCAACTTTGACGGGTTTTTCCTTTGAAAAAATAGCAACACCGGAGTATCCCTTTTTTACCTTGCTCCACGAAAAAGCGCTGTGCCAGCCTTTGGTCATTTCCAAAAACTCTTCAGGTAGCTGCTGTGGTTCAGATTTAGTTTCTTGTAAACAAATAATGTCAGGCTTGGTTGCCTTAACAAAAGGCTCCCACATACCTGCTTTAATCGTGCCGCGAAGGCCATTGGTGTTCCAGGAAACAATTCGCATGAAACTACTGTACCCTGCAAGTATCGAGTGGGCAAGATGTCCACGATGTATTTACAAAAAATAAATGCAGTGTAAGATAACTGTAATTTGTTCTGACCATATTGTAGTGATGACATAATCTTGTTGGAGCAAAGTAATGTAAAACAAGGAAAGGACGGTGAAAACAAAAAAACAGAAATTCAGGAATTTTAAAACCCTCTCTCGAGTACGGAGAGGGTTATTTTTTTGAATGAAACTTTTTATGAATATCGCGCAAAGCTTTATCGGTAATGTGCGTGTATATTTGCGTTGTTGCAATATTTGCATGACCAAGCATCATTTGGACTGAACGAATATCGGCACCATTTGAGAGCAAATCAGTCGCAAAAGAGTGGCGCAAAACGTGTGGTGTGACCTTTTTTGAAATACCTGCACGAAGCGCGATATCGCGAACAATGCGTTCAATAGATCGGGGAGTGAGGCGACGAGAGTGGTACTTCCCAGTTTCGGTTTTTGATTTATTGCGTGACATTTCAATAAAGAGTGCTTCATCCATATCTTTTCTCTTGTCGAGATAGTCGCGCACGGCATGCTTGGCATCATCAGAGAGAAATACGACGCGCACTTTTTCACCCTTACCGCGAATCGAAAATTCGTCGCGTGAAAGATCGAGATCACGATTGAGCGAACACAATTCAGAAAGGCGGAGTCCAGTTGAAAAAAAGAGTTGGAGAATTGCATGGTCACGGAGCGAGCGCTCGACTGCTTCGTGCTTTTGCTTTTCGAGCTTCTTTTCGTTTTTGGTTTCAGGACGTTTTGACGGTTCACCTTTTTTTGAAGCTTCAATCATGCGAAAAAGTTCATTGACTGAAATGAGATCAAGACTACGCTCCTTCACTTTGGCGAGTTCAATACGATCAGCAGGAAGTGCGTCAATACCGCGGCGCATGAGGAATTTGAGAAAAACGCGGAGCGCGATGAGGTGGTAGTTTTGCGTATTCTTTTTCATAGTCGCGGCAGCTTGGCCTTTGACTTTTATGCCCGAAGCACGATTGAGGTTGAGTCGAAAAGTGCGGATCGCCTCTTCGGTAATATCGTCTATCGTCTTAATTTTTTCCTCACGAAAGAAGCGGGACAAGTAGCGGTCGTAGTTGGTGACAGTTTTAAGCGAATTACCTTTCTCAATTTCAATATATTCAAGAAATTGGCGCTTCATTTTTTCAATATCGACTGACATGGAGAAAGTATAGCAAATGTTGTGCGACATTCATTTGCAGAGCGGTAATTCTATGGTATGGTTCAAAAAAACACGCACATGAAAACAGCTGACATGCTTTCCCAGTTCTTACTTAAGGCAATTCTAAGGATTATTGCTGGTTCAACGCTTGCAATAGTAGTTGTAATAGACCAACTCAACCTTAAACCTTTGCTCACCGACCACAATCGGTACACTGAAAAGGAGGCGACCATTATCCTTTGCTTACTTTCAATTGCTGCCGTCATTATTTTGTACGACTTTTTTATCAAAAAGCTTATACAACGCTGGCAAATGCGATCCAAGCTCTGGAATTACACCGATGAAGGTGGCTACTTTCACACCAAAAGGCATAGCCGAAGCCAATAAAACAAAGGTTGAATGCTCACTATTTCGATAGAATGCAGGTCCATAGGGGGCTTGCATTTTTTTTATTAGTGTGATACAATATGGCCGCTATGTTGAAGAAAACAAAGAAAGCAGCGGCAATCAAAAAAGTACAACTGCACGACAAGGACAACGGTTCTTCTCCTGCCCAGATCGCTATTTTGACCGAACGCATCGAAAGCCTTTCAAAACACTTGAAGAAACACAAGCAGGATAACCATTCTCGCCGTGGTCTCATCAAGATGGTGGCTGACCGTCGCTCTCACCTCAAGTTTTTGGAGAGAAAAGACAAGACAGCTTACGCTAAAGTCACAAAGACTCTCGAACTCAAATAATCAACAAGCTCGCGTAAGCGAGTTTTGTTTTTAGGCTTCATTTTTTAGGCTATACTTAGCCTGCCCTACAAGGGCACATAGCAGGTCGATATTTTTATACAAAAAGAAACACATTTTTATGCCAGTTATTAAACATAAAGAGCAGCGTGTCGCCGTTTTTATCGATACGCAAAACATGTACCATAGCGCCCGAAACCTCTACAACCGTAAGGTCAATTTTGGTGCCGTGGTCAAAGACGCTGTCGCTGGACGCAAGCTCGTTCGCGCGATTGCATACGTCATTACCTCTGAAGCAGGGGATGAGAAAGCTTTTTTTGAAGCTCTCGAAAAAATGGGTATTGAAACCCGCACCAAGGACCTCCAGGTATTTTCTGGTGGCGCCAAAAAAGGTGATTGGGATGTTGGTCTCGCTATTGATGCCGTGCGCACTGCGCCTCGTATTGATGCTGCGATCATCCTCTCGGGTGATGGTGACTTTGTCCCACTCGTTGAATACCTACAGAAACACTCTGGAATCCAGGTTGAAGTTGCAGCCTTTGGCAAGAGCGCCTCGCTCAAACTCAAAGAAGCAGCTGATGACTTTGTTGATCTATCACAAAACGCAAAGAAGTATCTTATTGGTTTGCGATAAATACTTGATTTCAAAAGTAGAGTGCGACAGCAAAAAGCCGCCATATGGCGGTTTTTTGTTTGAGTAATTGACACCCTTGCAATTTTCTACATTATGTGCTATAATATATAAGAACCTTTAAACTCAATGTACATGCAAAAACTATTCGGAATACTCGCAATCATTGGCATATGTTCTGCCTGGGCCTGCAACAAATGTTGCGACCATCACGGAAGCGCGATTGCCAAAGCTCGTGTGGTTGAACCACCTCGTCATGTTGTCATCCAAAAATCGAACCTCACAAAGGCTATGGAAAAATGGATGCATAGTCCAACGGTCGTTGAACAAATGACAAAAAATGATGGTTGGGGTTATGAAAAACGCCACCGTGAACGAGAGGCAGCAAAGAAAATTTGCCCGCCAGCTTGGATGGGAGGAAATAAAAACTCTTCCTCAAACAATGAAACATTCACGAGGCGAGAAGAATACCGTTCCGGAGACGGCCAAGTGCGGGTAACAAATATCGGCACATCATCTGCCGCTGGTAACGGCAAAGCAACAGTCACGTTTAACACAAACATTCGGTAGGCCATCCGACGTTTGTATCGTAGGGGGCTCTCAAGTATGAGGGCTCTTTTTTTATGCCAATATGTGCTAGATTTTGAGTATTAGAAGTTAATAGTCTCCAGACGTTTAGAATTGTGATGCACACAATTTTAGGGTCTGGAGATTACGTACATATGCAAAGCAAGGAGTATGAAGTGACAATTGCGGGCAAGACAATTACCGCAATGTTTTCGAACTTAGCAGAACAAGCGAGCGGTAGTGTCATCCTCAAATGTGAGGATACGGTCGTGCTCGCAACCGCAGTCATGGGCAAGGATACAAAAAACAATCCTGGCTTCTTCAATCTCACGGTTGAATACATGGAACGTTTTTACGCTTCCGGTATGATTCTCGGTGGTCAGTACAACAAGAGAGAAGGTAAGCCAAGCGACAAGGCCGTGCTCGCTTCGCGTGTCATTGATCGAACTATTCGTCCACTCTTTCCGCACCACATCAAAAATGCCGTGCAAGTTATTGTGACAGTGCTTTCAGTTGGCAAGATGGATCCAACAATTCTCGCGGTCAATGCCGCATCACTCGCAATCAGTGTTTCACCGATTCCATGGAGTGGTCCAGTTGGTGCCGTTTCAGCAACCATTGTGAAGAGCAGCAAAAATGGAACCGTAGGTGAAGCACATGGAGATGAAATAAAAATCAACGACTACCTTCCATACACAGGCGAACCTGTCTATGATCTCGACCTCACCGTATGCGGTAAAGACGGCAACGTCGTCATGATTGAAGCGAGCGCTTCACAAAAGGATGAAGCTACCCTCACCCAAGCCATCAATCAGGCGCTTTCCGCAATTTCACAACTCGAGCAGTGGCAAAAAGACATCGTTTCAAAGGAAGGTAAAGCAAAGCTCGACATGCCAGCACCTGAAAATGATGCGGACATGATTTCACTCTTTGAACGTGAAATCGCAAACGACCTCGCTACACAACTCTTTGGCGAGGGCTCAAAAAATCGCATTTCGACTATTGAAGAGAAGTGGGCAAATCTCCTCGACACGCTCTATCCAAAAGAAAACGAAAATCGTAGCGACCTCATCATGCGTGGCAAAGACTACCTCCATCACACTATCGACATAATTGTGCATAAAGCCGCAATCGAAGACGACAAACGTGTCGACCTGCGTCGCACGGATGAAGTCCGCCCGCTCTTTGCTAAAGCAGGCGGTCTCGCAAGTACACTCCATGGTTCTGGTATTTTTTACCGTGGTGAAACACACGTCGTTTCAGTCGCCACGCTTGGCGGCCCAGATACACAACTCGAGATTGAAGGCATGGAAGTTCGCGGTAAGAAACGCTTTATGCACCACTACAATTTCCCACCGTACTCAGTAGGTGAGACAGGTCGCGTTGGTGGCATTAACCGCCGTGAAATGGGCCATGGCTTCCTCGCTGAAAAAGCGCTCGCTGGTGTTATCCCGGCGCACGACGTATTCCCATATACGATTCGTGTTGTTTCAGAATCTACGAGCTCAAATGGTTCAACTTCACAAGCCTCAATCTGTGGCGCAACAATTGCGCTTATGGATGCCGGTGTGCCAATCCTCGCTCCAGTTGCAGGTATTGCTATGGGCGCAATGATTGATGAAAATGATGTAACAAAGTACAAAGTCCTCACTGATATCCAAGGTCCAGAAGATCATCATGGTGATATGGATTTTAAAGTTGCAGGCACGCGAAGTGGCATCACTGCGATTCAGCTCGACATTAAAGTCGGTGGTATTCCACCAAAGATTTTAGAAGATGCTTTAGTTAAAGCGAAAGCGGCGCGTCTACAAATACTTGAAGTGATAGAAAAAGAAATTCCAAAACCTCGTCCAGATATTTCGCCAAATGCACCGAAGATTTTGGTTATCAGTATTTTACCAAGTCAAATCGGTATGGTAATCGGTAGCGGTGGAAAAACAGTGAATATGATTCGCGAAAAAACCGGCGCTGAAATTACGATTGAAGATGACGGCACCGTGTACGTCACCGGCAAAAATGGCGCAGCCGAAAAAGCCCGCGATATGATTGCAGGCATGACCAAAGAATGGAAAGTTGGTGAAGTCGGACAGGGTCTTGTCATGAAGATTTTGGAAATCGGCGCCGTAGTCGCACTTTCAGAATTTGCCGATGGTCTCGTACACATTTCGGAAATCGCGCCGTTTCGAGTACAAAAGGTGAGTGACGTTTTGAAAGAAGGCCAGCTTGTGCCGATCAAAGTTATCGCAGTCGACAAAGAGCGCGATCGCATTTCACTTTCGATTAAAGAAGCAGATAGTAGCTTCATAAAAAATCCGTATCCGCCAGTGGCGCCGAAAGTGTAAAATATATTAATAGAAATATAGAAAAAGCTGAACATCGTTTGTTCAGCTTTTTTGATTAATGACGATCAATCTCTACTCTAAAAACATTTGTGTATTCCAGCACCAATTTCCCAACAGCCTCTGCTTCTGTATCACCCGACTGTGTCGTTGAACGACGGTCACCAACAATTGTAGCCTGAAAACTATTTGTTAATTTATCTATTCTTATAGTTACTATTTCTTTCATATTATTTAGTTTTTATTATGCACACTATCAACTCGCGAACCCTCGTGAGCTGAATAATGTGGGCAAGCAATAGGCTTGCCCAAGTTTGAAAGAGTTACCTTTCAAGAATCGTAATGCCAAGCGGCATCAAATACGGGAATTAAAAAGTTTTTGCCTTTCAGCTTTTCTTTCTGCGCGTATTTCACTGCAATTGCAAATCCGGCTTTACCAGTCCGACCAAAGTCAGCAAGTTCCGGTAAATCAAAGTCATCCCATTTAGCAACCCAACTACTCTTGTCCGAAGGCAAGAAACCAGTTGCCCGGAAAAACTTTTCATTCGTAGTCGAGCTTGTTACCAGACCGATACCATCCAAAAGTGGAATAGCAGATTCTAGTGCCGGCATTGGGAAAATTGTACTTGAGGGCGTCGATCCTGGTAGATCATGTCTTGGTAATGTCTCTGGGTCTACTCCAAATATTCTTTCATATTTTCCGGCATACTTTTTCCGGTGACCATATGCACTCATTACAGATTCGAATCCAAAAACTTTAACCTTGCGAAATAATGACTTAAATCCTTTAACCATTGGCAATGTTGTCGTACCATTTCCAAGCGGGCAAATGACTACGTCTGGAGCAATCCCAGCTTCAACAACTTCATCAACAAAAGACTTGAAAGCATCAATAGCAGCTCCGTTCACTTCCTTTCCTCTCCCTTCGATATCTCCCATAACATGGTTAAGATATTTTGTTCCGGGATGATCCTTCAAAAATTGCTTAATGAATTCGGGAAATCCGTTTATGTATGCTTCGGCAGACGTCAAATAAACCTCTCCGCCAGCACGTACAATTGCGTCTTCGCGTACTTTCTCCCCACCTGCTGGAACTGCAATCTTGATCCTATAACCAAGGGCAGTAGCAACAGCAGCTGCAGCGCGTCCACCTGAGCCTGAAGTGGTTTCGAGGAGCACATCTCCAGGAGCGATTATTCCTAAACACTCTTTTAGGTATATCAACTTCGCAAACACTCTGGCATAGTGACATTCTCCGTAAGGCAATAAGTAATCCAGTTTGAAGTGGAACGTATTTCCTTCGAATTCCATGGTTTTAATAGGGGAATTCTTAACAGATCCTAAAATGTGGTTATAAAGAGCTTGTCTTTGTGTAGATAACATAAGGTTAGTCGAGTAAGGTTTGGTTTGCGTACTCGGCCGAGATACACAAACTCTTTCTAAGAATTTTTTACTGACCAACTATCTTATGTCTAATAACTATCTGGACACATTATAACTGTTTTGTAAAGTATTGTCAATATAATTTCAAATAAAAAGCTGTGTTTTTACATAAAATCTATATAAAATAACATTATTTAACTGTTGATATTACTTCAACAACATGCTACGATATTGGCATGATTAATGAAATCCTCAAGTCACTTGGCTTCTCAGAGAAGGAAATTGCAGTCTATATATGTATCCTCGAACAGGGAAAGGTCTCTGCTGCGACGGTTGCGCGCATAACAAAGATAAACAGAACTACTGTGTATAGTGTGTCGAAGGAGCTCATCAAGAGGGGGATCATTACCGAAGACTTAGCGGGAACTCAGCGATACTTCACCGCACTTCCAGTAGAAACACTGCAAAAAGCCTACACCGAAGAGGAGCAAGCTCTCAAAAAGAAAAAGGAAGCGATCGACGGCCTTATGAAAGAACTTTCGACTTTGCCAAAGTCGAAGCACTATTCTGTGCCGAAGATTCGCTTCATCGACGAATTTGGAATTAGCGATTTTCTTATCAAACAACTTCCTGTTTGGATAGAAAGCGCAAAAACCACAGACAAGAACTGGTGGGGCTTTCAAGACACGTCGTTTATCGATGAATATCCTGAATGGTTCAAATACCATTGGGAAATATTTCCGGCAGATTTTGGCACAAGACTTTTTACAAATAAAAAACCTTCTGAAGAAAAATTTGCTGAGCATGTCAAAGATACTGATCGCAGACAAATAAAGTACTGGGATGTATCAGAAGAATTTACCGCGACACATGCAGTACTTGGTAATTATGTTCTATTTTGCATGACGAGAGAGCATCCGCATTACTTAGTTGAAATTCACGATAGCGTTATGGCCGAAAACTTACGGCAGATGTTTAAGGGAATGTGGGAGAAGATGTAAATAAAAAATCGTACATTTGCCATACTAACTGTAAAACTAATAGCGCGATCACATTTCTCTTTCGATCAAAGAAGCAGATGGTAGCTTCATCAAAAATCCGTATCCGCCACGCGAAGATAGTGCCGGAAAAAATGACTCGCACCATTCGCATTCTCACACACCACGTCACACAACTCCGAAAGAATAAACATAAGCAGAAGAAAAGCCGTCACGAGAGTGACGGCTTTTTGATATAAAAATATTGTATACTTTCACCATGAACCCTGAATCAATGCCGCAAAACCTACAAGAAAAACACGAAGCCGAGCCGGTGTTTATTTCGTCTGTTGATCACAC
>CAYOEB010000016.1:0-1691 GCA_964403005.1 uncultured Candidatus Saccharibacteria bacterium
TTTCTATTGAACGACAAAATAATATACGAACTAACAAAAGCCGTAGCAACAACCGCAACGCGCCAATCAAAAAAAGCTAAAATACCGATTGTCGCAATGATTTGAAATACCATTGGAAAAATGCTGTAAATTGCATTGTACATGACGCCCTCAAGTGAGTTTTGGCCTTTGTTGACGATGCTCTGTTTTACACCAGAGTGCTCGTTGATGTGTTGTCCTACAGAAAATGACAACATTTTCTGTAGCGCCATATTTGAAAGAGCTTTTTCGACATGACGATCAAGGGTTTTAATTTCCACATACTCACGAACCCAAACAAGTATTTGTTGACTGATGTACGAAAGTACAAAAGCCAGAATAAGATAGAACGCTGTTGCACGTGGATTAAGGCGCGTAACCGCGTCAACACTCTTACCAAAAACGTAGGGTGAAAAAGAGCCAATTACTTGACCAATGAGCATGAGCCCGAGGACAATGCTAAATGACTTCCAAAATGGTTTAAAAATGAGGAGTGTTCTTTTGAAAAAACTTTTCTGAGGAGGCTTGTGCACCATACGTCTCACTATCATACTACAGTTCAAGCTGTAATAAAATAAAAATCCCCTAATGGGGATTTTTACTACTTGATTGCGGTAACGAGGAGTTTGGCGAAAGGTTGCTTGTGGCCGTTTTGTTTGAGGTAGCGAGCCTTGGCTTTGTACTTCACGACACGAACCTTTTGAGCTCGGCCGTTTTCTTTGAATTCAGCGTGTACTTCGGCACCCTTGATGTACGGATCACCGATTGTGCAGCCATCCGCGTTGTCGACAAGGAGAACTTTGTCGAAAATGACGACGTCGCCTGATTTGTGCTCGCCCGCGAGCTTTTCAATCATAATTGTGTCACCTGCTTGAACACGATACTGTTTGCCACCAGTTGCGATAACGGCGAATTCGCCAGACTTTACTGCCTTGGCTTTCGGGGTAGACTTCTTGGCCGCCTTTTTTGGGGCTGCCTTGGTGACCTTTTCGGTTGCTGCTTTCTTTGCTGCCATATGCCGATATATTAATGATTTTTAGGAAAAATGCAAGGTTTGACAAAATCACAACATTATTGTAACTTTGGCAAGAAACCCCAATTACAAAACAATATGACCATGTTAGAACAATTTAAGAGGCTTACGGCCAAGAATGTCGAGGATGTACTAACTCATTTTGACTTCAAAACCAAGACTTTTGGTACACCAAGCGGAATGACAGTTGTCACCATATCGGTAGCATCTAAAGATAGTACTCACCACATGTACCTCATCAAGAGAGGAAATGATTTCCCAATTAAACAGATTGCACTTGCTGAGCAAAAACAACACCTCCTCATTGAAGACATCCTTGGTAAATGCATCATTGATACTCGCCTACTCAAGGAAGATGGTAAGGAAGAGCAACTTTCAGAGGCCCATCTCGTCGGTGGTGACGCATTCGCAATGAAAAACCATAGCCTCAAATGTACATTGTGGATTCCAACACCAAGAACGATTCTTTTAATGACAGTTCCATTTGCTGGTGCGAACATTAACAACTCCCCCCTCAATGAGGAAAGCGTGTCGTTTTTAATGAAAGGTGCAATGCTGGAGGACTACAAGGTTATGCTTCGTAGCGTATTTGATTCATACCAGATTAAATCTAACGAGCCACTCATCAAGCAGCTCGCCA
>CAYOEB010000016.1:1791-12779 GCA_964403005.1 uncultured Candidatus Saccharibacteria bacterium
AAAACGCCTCCAGTCGGAAGCGTTTTTTTATTTCCACTATCACCTATAACCATTTAACGATATACTTATGTCATGGTTTCAAAATACAAACACAAAAATCTCACGTGGATCGATGTTGAAGGTCCAACTCGCGATGAGGTTATGCACCTCATGGAAGACTACAACCTTCCCGAGCTCGTCGGTGAAGAACTTCTCGAAAAAAGCATTCGCGGCAAAGTTGATCTCTACCCCCACTTTGCGTACCTCGTACTCCACTTCCCTCTCATCGGCCGGTCTCGCGATGGCGCTCGTTACGAACAGGAGATTGATTTCATTGTTAGCAAGGATTTTCTGATCATCGTACACTATGAACCGATTGATCCGCTTCATGAATTTTCACGTGTTTTTGAAGTAAAATCAATTCTCGACAAACGACCCATGGGCGACCACGCGGGATTTCTCCTCTTCTATATCATGCGTGAACTTTACAAATACTCGGAGGCTCAACTTTTCGAAATCGAGGAAGACCTCAAGGACATCGAACAAAACATTTTTCAAAATCATGAGGAAAAGATGGTGCGCGTTGTATCAAACGTCAACCGCAAACTGCTCGACTTCAAGCAAGCTATTCGTTTTCATGAGCAAATCCTTGTGTCATTTGAGTCAGCCGGTGTACACCTCTTTGGTGACAAGTTCAAACACCACCTCGAATCTATTACTGGCGAATATCGTCGTGTAGAAAGTATCATGGAAAGCCACAAGGAAATCTTGGATGATCTCAAAGCAACCAACGACGCACTCCTCACTTCCAAGACCAATGAAACGATCAAAGTCCTCACTATTATTTCATTTGTCATGCTGCCACTCACACTCATTACTGGTGTCTTTGGCATGAATAGTGATATTGTCTTCATCAACTCATTTAGAGACTTTCTCATTGTGATCGGCGCAATGGTGCTCACCGGTGCCGTTCTGATTCTCTTTTTCAAAAAGAAAAAGTGGCTCTAATTTGGATATTGCTATAAAAGCTTGCCATTTAGTGGTACTATCTTTACATGGCACTTCGCTTCTACAATTCACTCACAGGACAACTTGAGGTCTTTCGCCCACTAGAGGACGGCAAGGCTACGCTTTACCACTGTGGACCGACGGTCTACAACTATGCCCACATTGGCAATTTGCGTGCCTACATTTTTGCCGACACTCTCCGTCGAACACTAGAACTCTCTGGCTATGAGGTTACGCAGGTTATTAATATTACCGATATTGGACACCTTACTGGTGACGGTGATGACGGTGATGACAAAATGGTAAAAGCACTTAAACGTGAAGGCAAACCTATGACACTTGAGTCAATGCGTGAGGTTGCAAATAAGTACAAGGATGCTTTTGTAGAAGACCTTCGCGCGCTTCGCATTGAAATGCCACATGAATTGCCATTTGCGAGTGACAATATTGCCGAAGATATTGAAATTGTACAGCTACTTCAAGAAAAAGGTTTTGCTTACCAAATTGGCGACGGTATTTATTTTGACACAAAAAAAGACGGGGCGTATGGAAAGCTCGCAGGTCTCAAAAATAGCGACGAGCTCGAATCACGTATTGGCGATAACGCTGAAAAGCATTCTCCGCGGGATTTTGCGCTTTGGAAATTTTCTAAACACCAAGCTGATGAAAAAGATGCGATTGGATATGAATCACCCTGGGGCAAAGGTTTCCCGGGTTGGCACATAGAGTGTTCCGCAATGTCGAGAAAGTTTCTCGGTCAACCTTTTGATATTCACACTGGTGGTATCGACCATATTCCAGTGCACCACACCAATGAAATCGCGCAATCGGAATGCGCCTTTGGCGAACCTCTCGCAAATATCTGGATGCATGGCGGCTTCCTCAATATTGATGGTGAAAAAATTTCTAAATCACTCGCCAATGATATTTACCTCGCAGACATAAACAAGATCGCTCGACCAGAAAGCTATCGTTTGTGGCTCCTGATGGCACACTATCGCTCTCCCATCAACTTTACCTACGACGCACTGCGCGCCGCAGACACCGCACTCACGACACTCTACGAAGCATTTAGCACCTTGCCGCACGACGAAAGTACGTTTGATGGTATTGCCGAAAATCGAGTTGATGAAACCTACAAGGCATCATTTATTGCCGCAATTGAAAACGATCTCGATATGCCGAAAGCAACCGCACTCCTATTTGCGCTATTTAAGGACGAAACTCTCGAGGGCGAAGTGAAGCGAGCAACTATTCTCTCCTTTGATCAGGTACTGGGCCTGGGTTTTGCTGAACTACCGCAGATTGTTGTTCCAGAAGCAGTTCTCACGACGGCTGCTCACCGAGACGAGGCCCGAGCAAATAAGGATTTTAAGAAAGCAGACGAACTTAGAAAAGAAATAGAAAAAGCCGGCTTTACGATTCGTGACCATAAAGACGGCTCGCAAATTGTACCGCTAAGACTAAGCCCAAATAAAAAGACCTATTAGCTGTTTGGCGTGTTAGCGTATATCTACCCCAATCTTCTTTTTAACATCGGCAAGTTTTTGAGAAGTAATTTTTCTTGCCTTGTCACTACCCTGTTCCAAAAGTAGTAATGCGTCAGCACTATTTTCTTCAAATGCTTTTCGCTTTTCGCGAAGTGGCGCAATAAAATGTTCAAGGTCGGCAATGAGAAGCTCCTTCAATTCTTTGTACTTTCCCTTTTTTTCAGCATATATCGTTTCAAGTTCTTCAATCGGACGAACCAATTTGTGAATTGCAAATACATTTGTGGGAACACCGTCTCCTGAATCAGTGACGATACTCATGACAAGTTTCTGAATATCACCATACTCAGCAAAAAGTGGGATTGTATTATCGTAGCTTTTTGACATTTTTCTTCCGTCTATTCCCGGAACTATTGCAACATCGTCCATGACAAGTGCTTCAGGAAGGACAAATGTTTCTCCGTATGTGGCATTAAACTTTTCGGCAATGTCTCGTGCAATTTCTATATGTTGCATTTGATCAGAGCCTACTGGAACAATTTGAGAATCATAAAGCAGAATGTCAGAAGCCATGAGTACTGGGTAGTTAAAAAGACCCATGCTCACTATTTTATTTTTTGCCTCAGCGTCCTTGTAGGCATGGGCTCGCATGAGATATGGGACAGTTGTAAGTGTGTCAAAAATCCAGGTGAGTTCGGTGTGATCGGCAATATCCGACTGCTTCACCAGCGTCACCTTTTTGGGATCAAGACCTATTGCCAGGAAATCCAAAAGAATGCCGACAATATTTTCCTTCATAACCTGTGGATCCTTGATAAGGTTGAGTGCGTGGTAATCAGCGATTAACACAAAAACATTGTAATCGTCCTGTAAGTCAACGATTTGTTTCATCATGCCAAAGTAGTTTCCGATGTGTGGCCTGCCTGATGGTTTTATTCCTGAAAGTAATATTTTTTTTGACATAAATAATATGTGTGTCTTTATTAGCTAGTGCAGCTATTATAGCATTTCTAGGACACTTTGAGAGGAATCTTTACTGTAAAAGTTGAGCCCTTTCCTACACCCTCTGAATCTGCAGATACCGTGCCATGATGTGCTTCAACAAGCTCCTTCACGAGGTAGAGACCAATACCCGAGCCACCAGCATTGACCTTTGTCCCCTCACCACGCGCAAATTTGCCAAAGAGTTTTGTTTTTGTCTCTGGAGACATGCCCATACCAGAGTCTGAAATTGAAACGACCGCCATACCAGCCGAGCCAGCAGTAATTTCTTTTTGAATAGATAGTTTTACAAAGCCTTGCTGCGTGTATTTAATTGAGTTATCGAGAAGATTAAGAATAACTTGTCGAAACTTAACCGGATCTGCGCTCACCATACATGGCACTGCGCCAGTATTTTCATACTTGAGTTCAAGACCTTTACTTTTGGCAGTGAGGGCAAATTCCTTTGAGAGCGCTGATGTCACTTGCTCCAAATCTACGTCCTGGTAAACATACTTCATGCCACCCTGCTCAATTTTCGCAACATCAAGCAAATCTTCAACAACGTTTGCGAGATTGAGACTTGATTGAAAAACACGACTAATTGGCTCACGTTGCTGTTCAGAAACCTCACCATATGAACCTTCGAGAAACATGGACGTGTAGCCTTTGATTGCGGTAATTGGTGTGCGAAGTTGGTGTGAGGCAAGAGAAAGGAATTCAGTTTTACGCTTGTCGACTTCTTCAAGTTTTTGATTGGCGTCCTGGAGCGCCTTATACAAATTTGCCTTGTCGAGCGCGACTGCAGTCACCGCAGAGACGTTCTTAATCGATTCACGTTCTCGATCAGAAAGTGAGCCGTAGTCACGATTAAACCCAAATAGCAGGAAACCAATGACATTACTTTGTGTGACAAGTGGATATACGAGGGTAGTTTTTATATGAGCTTCGTCCTGGATTTTTTTAATGGTCTCATCTTCACCTTGTCCACCCCAAACTGACACAAAATCGTTAGTCATTGTCGGGTTCATATTTGAAATGGATTTACCAAAGAAGCTATGGGCCGAAGCATGTTTGATTTGAATATCTCTAAAGGCAAAATTGATCTTCTCTACTGCCGTTACCAAGCGTTTTGATTTTGAAAAGTGAAGTGGAATAAGCTCGTCTTGGCCTTTGTCATAGACAAGCACACCCACAATCTCGAGGTTGAGGTCATTTCGCACAACATCGGAAACCTTATCTGCAAGTGAAATAGGGTCAAGCTCAAGCAAACTAATTTCATAGAGTTTTTGGAGAAGCGACAATGTTTTATTCAATGTCGCAAGCTCAAGGTTGTGCTTGTACAGATACTCGTTGAGATGCTGCAAATTATCACCTTCTGGGGATGGTGCGACGGACGAAGGTGGCACTGTCGATGGTGAACCTGGAGAAGGCGGCGTTGCTGGTATTAGGTTTTGAGAAAGATCAGCACTCGTCATAGATTACTATGCGAGACTTGCTGGTATTTGTTCTCTGGGTAAATCTGCGAGGAGGTCTTGGACGGCTTCTTTACATGCTTCTCTTGAAGCTCGACCAAAAAGTCGTTCGTACTGAGAAACGAGTTTGTTGACGGTTTCTTTTTCGTCGCCACCGAGTGAGATTTCTCCATTTTCTTGATTGACAACCGAAAGGCCAGGCACCTTCTTTGCTTCATCCCAGGCTATTGGACCAATAATAAGCTCCTGCTCCTTGATAATCCTTATTCCTATTTGTGAAAATATAGACATAAGCGCTAACATACTTATTTAAGCACTATTTCTAATCCTGTGAAATACAAGACCAAGTTCGATAAGACTAATCGACATAATCACGTATGAGACAAAGTACATAACGTCGACAATGCCTCCTCCGACAAAGCTACCTCTCATCGATTGGAAAAGGAATGTGTAATCAGAAACGTACTGTGCTGCAAGTGCAAAAATGAAGAATAGAATTGTG
Organism: uncultured Candidatus Saccharibacteria bacterium; assembly: GCA_964403005.1. Taxonomy (GTDB): domain Bacteria; phylum Patescibacteriota; class Minisyncoccia; order Phycocordibacterales; family UBA9973; genus JAGOSA01. Next base: position 7,227 of record CAYOEB010000016.1, read on the forward strand.
CCGCGCATCATACCACCAAGGAAGTTTCGTGAGAGGATGTATGCCAAAATCGCGATTGAAATGTAGATTGCTTGGCCGAGTGGGTAACCAAAATCAAGCATAATTCGAACTGGATGTGTTACATCAAATTGGTAACCTCGGAGAAAAACAAGGTAGGAAACTCCAAGGATAATTGCAGGAATAACGATTGCCGAGAGCTTGCCTGTTACATTGGTAAGCGAAAAACGCACACCCGAAACTTTGGCAAGCAATGAGATGCCATAAATGTAAAAAGGAATACTGCCAAAAAAGCCAACATCAGCAAGCGATGGGTAAGGAAGTTCATTACCGGTATAGAAGTAGTAACTAAAGACACTTTGTCCAAACGATTGAGCGAGAAGGCCGAGCGAAAATGCAATCGCGGCCCGCCCAACAATGCTCTTGTAGCCACCCCAGCGCTTTGAAAGAGCGAGGCCGATAATTGCCCCAGCCCATGCCACGATTTGATAGCTTGCGGCCCATACTTGAATCTGAATATCAAGATCCGGCGCGCTCGAAAAGAGGAGGATTATTCGCCATACGAGGAGTATCGTAAAGAGAACGAAGATGAGTGTAAACGACTTATGTGAGAAAAGATCTTTTATAGAGTTCATGGCTATAGTTTTGCTAATTTTTCAACATGTGTATTATACCGCACAATGTACTTTTTCAAGAAGAGATTTGAACCGTGACTCATTTTCCACTTCTTAATATTATCAATACCCAAATCCTGTTCAATATTAACGTATTTATGGCCATTTTCGTGAAGTGTCTTGGCATTTTCCTGGAGAATGTAGGCATAGACACCTGGGGATATCGACGTGTCAGCTTTACAAAAGTGAATGTTTGAATAGTGACTGTTGAGCTTTTCGCTGAGACAAAAACCAATTAGTTTATCCTCAACATATACGCCCGTACAAACGTGATCTTTTTCACCCTGCTTGTTTTCTATAAAGCGCTTAAGGGCATGGAGTTCGTTTTGCACCTCGAGAGGATCCTCCTTCCCTTCCGACCACTTAGTAAAAAGGCCGTACACTGTTTCTTTTACCTTTGGGTCTGACAAATCAAGGTGTACCGTGTGTGGCATAAAGCGTTTCAAAAACTGTTTAACTGAATTTTTCTTTGTTCTTGTTTTTTTGGTAGCGTAGTCCTTAAAAATCTCTGTTGGAATAATGTAGTCGTGGTTATTATGGTCTTCTTCAATGAGAAATACCTTTGGGTCAAGATCTCTCACCGAATCCTCGGGCACCAGCTTGAGCATCTCCGGCATACCATGCTCCTCGGCATAATCAAGAAGAGTCTTTGCGGTTTCATTGGGCATATTGTGACCCAAAAATGAGTAGAATGGTTTACGAGTAATATAGTCAGTGAAACGAACAACGAGGTTGCCATTGAGTTGAGCAAAGCGCATTTCGCCTTGAATGTCCCATGACCACATACTCACAAAGTTAAAGTCGGAGTATGGTGGAAATTGTTTAGTGAGTTTTTCGACTTCTTCCTTGTCAGATAATTCAATCGGCTTGAAATCCGGGAATTGGGGTATCATGATTTCAATTATATATGAAAATTGGATATTGCAAATAAAAAGCCGCTGTTTAAAGCGGCTTTCGTTTGTAGCAATAGGCTACAAAGAGCTAAATGAGCACCATTCCTCCAGCAATCATGAGGATAATAGCAATCACTTTGTACACAAGACTATGTCTGAGACCTTCTTTGAGGGCCTCTCCTGGAAACAGGCGTGGCCACAATCTTGCTCCTATAAATCCAAGCCCTAGGGCGTACAATGCTTGAATCGATTCTAGGGCCGTAACGGTAGCAACTGGAATCTTGAGTGAAGCGTAGGAAACTGCAAATGTTGCGAGTACGTTTGAGAGCTCACCAAGCAGGTTGGCCTTCCACATAATCGCGCTTCGTTGCTTTACAGAGTCAACAAATTCAGTCCGGACTGATTTCGAAAGGATCAGCATAATGATTGTTGAAATTCCCATTCCCAAGTACATCCAGAATGATGACACAAAGAAGTGGCTGAGCCCGCTACCACTAAATGATTCAACACTCAGTGCTCCCATTTTAAAGAAGACCAAGCCTACTGCGATAATGAGTGTCGCAATGAGCATGTAACCAACTTCTCTCCTGATTCTAAATGGAACACCCGGTTCGTAGTTGAGCATTGCTCCGCCAAACAAAATGACGAGCAGTGCGATAAACTTTGATAGAGCCAAGCTTTCACCAAGAAAGATGACTCCCAGAATGTACGCAAAGAATCCAATGAATTGGAAAAATGGTACAGCGCTCGAAGCGTTTACACCATGAAGCGCCTTAAGGTAAAAGTATACCCAGGCAACCTGGAAGACACCACTCAACAAAAGTATTCTGATTGCTTCAGAAGACAGGTGAAGAGAATGATTTGTCATTGTCGCCCATACGAGGATAACAATCGATACGATAAACGAGAACAATCCGAAAAATGCCCAAGCTGATTTAACCGTTGCTATTTTGTTCACAATGAAACTGTCAATAAAATTGACCATTGAGAACAAAAACGGAGCAATAAATAGTGCAAGAATGAGTGCTGTGTTCATACTGTAAGGTTTTCTACATTATATAACAATTTTTAAATAAAGTCAATAACCACATGAATGCCCCTAGTAGATATTTTCTGCCGGATACTTTGTGCCCCTAAAAATAAAATTGGTCTCAACATCTTTGAGTCCAAATGTCTCTTTAAAATATGTTGTAATGAATTCCTGATCAAGACCACTGCGACAGGTGTAGACGTCAGCACTCACAAATCCCCTTGCTGGGAACGTGTGGATCGCAATATGACTTTCGGCAATCACGACAAAACCACTCCATCCACCCGGATCTTTTATACCGTTGTCTGGTGCAGAGTAGACTACTGGATCTGCGAGTGTGTGCATGCCGAGCTTTGCCGGCAAATCACTGAGTGACCTCAGCACAAGTTCCCTGTCATTAAGCTTATCGTGGTCGCCACCGTAACCATCAATCGTCATGTGTTCACCAAAGTTTATGGTTTCCATATTGGATAATTGTACATGAAAATGGGAAAACACATGTGCATAAGATGATGCACATACAAAATGCGACATCTTGACATATCAACCAACTATCATTATAAATACAATATGCATGAACCCATAAAAGTTCTCGTTTTGTACTCTGGTGGAAAAGACTCATCGGCAACCGCACTTGAAATGGCGCGACTTGGCTACTATGTAACCTTATTTACGTTTGACGACGGGACTCCAGAAATTACAGGGCCACACGGTGACTCTGCACCTGGAATCAGACATCAAGAATTAATGAGAGCATTTCCACATAAGATAGACCCATTGCGTGTTTTTAAGGGAAATACGTATTTACTAAGAAAATTAGCCCTGGAAAAAACCAACGCGACACATGTCGTATACCCGCTAGCTCTCATTCTAAATGTAGTTTCTGATGCGATTCTTTACTGTCTCGAGCATGGTGTAAAACATATCGCATGTGGCTACACAGGCTACCAAGGTAAGGAAGATCGATATATTGAGCAGAGAGGAGATTTTTACTTAGCCATGCAGTCTTTTGTTTCTGAATACGGCATTGAGTTCCATGCGCCTTTTATTAACGCAGAGAAAAAAACAATTTATAATACACTAGAGATGTACAACGTAAGTGCAAATTCACTTGAAAGTAAGTACATATTTTCAGGTATACCCTTTGAAGTAACTAAGGCTTTAGATTTTTGGAATGAGTCATTGCCGATATGCCGTGACTACATTTCATACAAAAGGAAAGCTTTTCAAACCAATTAATGCATAACCTTATTAAAAAAGCTGCATATTTTGCTGCCGAAAAACACAATGGCCAATATCGCAAAGGAACTAAAGTTCCATATTTTGCACATCCTACAGAGGTAGCAATTCTTGTTGCTAAGTACACGGCTGACACCAATACAATCTGCGCTGCCCTTCTCCACGACACAATTGAGGATTGTGAAGGGGTAACATTTGAACTTCTATCGGAAACATTTAACCCCTCAGTTGCGGCAATTGTTCTAGAGGTTTCAAAAGACAAAAAACATGCAACGTGGAAAGAAACCAAAGAAGCATACATTGCGGCACTGAAGCACGCATCAGAACCAGCACTCATCGTTGCTGCTGCAGATAAAATGACAAATATGGAATCTTACTTTTCGTCACTCGTAGGAAATCCCGAACAAACAGCAGCTCTTTTTAAGGGCAGTCCTGAGGAATACATTTGGTACTATAAAAATATCCTCGATATTCTCATGCAACGACTACCTGCACATAAAGTGACTGAAGATTATCTCAAACTGTTTAATTCAATAAAAGAAAAGGTCCAGATACTATTATAGTTCTGGACCGTACTTTCGCCTGTGGTAGGCATCGTGAAGTGATTCATTTACCACATTAAATGCTTCGGTTGTGATTTGGATTTCATATACTACGCCGTTTTGCCTAGCTACAAAAATGAGCATTCTCACTGATACTTGATCGTCTACACTCCTCCGCAATGGATTGGCAATATAGTCATGCTTAAGATGACCTCTTGCTATATCCTCGATCGCACTAAGAGCTATATACACATCATTTTCATTTTCCACAATAACTCGAAATGCGTAGACATCTTGAATCGTGAAGACATTGGTGGTTTTATACCAACTCATCTTCTTTAAAAGCGCGTTTTCCTCTTTTTGTCTCCAAACCACTTTTGCTTGAGGTAGTTTCATTTTTACTGAAGCATTCAATTGCCAACCGAGCTCATCGATAGTGCAGCCTATTTTTTCCATATAGGCCTTGAGGCTCTCGTTCATGATTTTTTAATTAGTACTATTTGTGTTATTGATTTTATACCACAGAATAGGATTTATTTCAAGAGGTCAATTTCAATAGATTTCCAACCTTCTCCATACCAAGCGCCACAATAAATGTACTCAGTCTCGGACCAGTATCTTTGGAAATAACAAGATTATAAACATCTTTAAAGAAGGCACGCTGTCGAGCTGCATTTTCTTTTTGCTCCAAAGTGTCATCTTTGGGAATTGCGTAGACGAGTGGCTCAATCTCTTCTTCTTTGAGATTGCCTGAGAGGAGTGCTTCCGCGAGCTTTTTTACATTTGCTTTTTGTACGTCAGTCATACTAGTCCAATACTCAGTATTGTGTTCAGTTCGGACGACAATCATTTCTTCCCTATTGTAGGTTTCAAGCCAACTCTTGGCTTTTTGGAGACGAATAGTGAGTGCGTCTTGCTCGTAAGTCGCACCTGCCATATCAAACAGCTTAGCAACACGACTGTTGTCCCACTGCATAATTTGTCCAAAAGCTACAGCTTGGCGAAATGACGTTGGTGCGGTGTGTGGTTTTTCATTTGTGGTAAGTGACCATATAAGCGCTGGTGTTCCAACGTGATCAATTTCACCTTTTTTCATTTTTTCAACATCGAGGTCATACTCTTCGTACTGACGATAGATTTCAGAATCAAATGCAAGGTTAAAAGTTTGGTGCGGTGAC
>CAYOEB010000017.1:0-12741 GCA_964403005.1 uncultured Candidatus Saccharibacteria bacterium
TTGCGGATTTCGGGTGCGATTTTTTGTTGCATCATACAGACAATAGTATATACCAAAAACCGCTCTTTCGAGCGGTTTTATTTAATCACTAATTACTGTGGACAGACTGATCCATTTACTTGTGCTGGGCGGCGAGTAGTTGAGAGGTGGTAAGTTTCAGTCACTGTGCGACCAACGCTATCTGTTGCCACGACTGTGAAGTCCCAAACCTTTGATACGTAGTTTGCAGGTGCCTGAGATTCATAGTATGGGAAGAGGAAGTGGATAGCGTTTGTGTTTATGCCATAAACAGTGTGGACTGTTCCAAGTTCGTAGTCTGGGCTAATTGCATCAGCGCCATATGTCCAGTGGTACGTCACAGCACCGATTGCATTGAATGGAGTAGCGGTGATAGTCTCATCTCTGTTATAGCAGTTTGTGGCACTACTGTACGCACCAAGAGCAACGTTAAGATAGAACGCACCTGCGCTATAGCAATACTTTGCCGGATCAGTATTTGGCACAGCAGTACTACCTGTCGTCACGAGAGGATCATAGTATCGGCAAGTTCCTGTTTGACCGTTTGAGCTGATCTGCACGAGCGCAGAACCATTTGGACAGCCAAAGTGACTTCCATCACCTGTTGTTGCTTGATAGTTGTAGAGACCGCAAGTCTGACCCGTTGGAGCTGGTGTTTGAATAGGAAGTGTCACAGGACAATTGTAGAGGTTACCGCCTGCATCAGAACAGACATAGTCACCACCTGCTGTGTTGAGAGCAGTTGCGCGGACATTTCTAGTGACGATATCGCTATTGTGACCAACCCCATCTGAGCTCCAAAAGTTGAGCTGAGGAACATTTGAAACTACAGAGAGGTAGTTTGCACCGCCTGCAGTATTATTGAGAATCAAAGCATCAGTGCCTCCTTTGTTCACCAAGAGACCGCCATTATTTACGGTAAAGCGAGCCCAGGCATCTGCTGTACCAGTAGCTGCACCAGTGCCGTTGATTGTTGCTGATGTACCCGAAATAGAAAATGTAGAAGTAGGAGTTACTGTCGTACCTGCTGTTGCATAGTAGAGAGTTTGACCAAGGAGACCTGCTGGGAAGGTTGCAGATCCAGTGCCACTGCCCCATGTCGTCGTACATGCGCCGTTAGTGCCGGCGAAGCAGAATTTGTTGGCGATGATTGCACCAGAAGTTCCTGCTGCAGTTGGAGGATTTACCAGGCCGTTGAGTCCAGCAGTGATATTTGCTGGTGTCCACATGCCAGTTCCAGATGAGGTGAAACCTGCGACAGAGAGACTGTTTGCAGGAATACCAGACCAAGTAATACCGCTACCAATTGAGGCGCGATCATTGATTTGGAGGTTGCCAGTGCCAGTTGGAACTGTGCCTGTACCGATGCGGAGACTACCCAAGATACTTGCGTTTGTTGGTGAAGGCAACACCGCACCAGGGCCAACAAGCAAGCTACTCATACCAATACCACCTTGTTTCAATTGGTTATTTGCGCTCACATTGATTGGGAGTGCGGCATTCATTGTTGAAGGCGTGCCTGATGGACTTGTGATACCCGCTGCATAGACGGAAATTGCTCCAAAGAGAAGACCGAGGAATACAGCTTTGATCGACTTTGATAAAAATGTTTTCATACTTCTTTTTTACTAATGTAATAACGACGACTATTAATAATTGACTTTGTTAAGTATAGCAAGCATATGGCGATGTGATGTGGATAATGTTAGCGTTCAAAGAATCTGAAGAACCAATTCTTGCGAGGTGATTGGGTACAAGCTGAGTCGATTGTTACCATATGCTTGACCGGACCGTAGCTATTTCCATCTGCGTCAAAGTATGTGAGTGTAAACATGGTTGCGGAAGGATTGGTGACATGGAATCCAGAGTAGCCCTTTGATGTTGGGGGAAGAGTATACGACTGATTCCAAATTGGTTGACCACCATCGTTGGTGAGTGAGACTGAGCCACCGTTGCCACCAGTTACAGACCAGCCGAGATCAAATGCAACACCATCGTTTTGAACACAAGTAGGGCCATCAATAGTAAGTGTAGGGTTAAGGGCGGTAACATCTTGAGAGATAGCAATCGCGCTCGCACTGATTGGCGTACCGTCTGTTTTTGTACACGTTACCGTGTATGTAGTTACAGCAAATGGGGTGCGGTCAAGATTGACACCGTCAACACTGTTTGTTGGGTCAGCGAGTCCAGCTGGTGGCCAGTACTGTGATGGGCTTGATGAGCTGCGGCAACTATTTGGAGAGAGCGGCGCAGTTGCAGACCAACGAAGTGATACGTATTTGAGTGGGTTTGTTTGTGGAACTGAAACACTTGGACCATAGCTGCCATCTGGATCGCCGGTGAGTTTGATCTCAAGCATAAGATTTGCTGAGGCTACTGGATTTACAATAACTCGCACTTCACCTGACGTTGCTGGACCACGTGTTGTCTCACAAGTGATTTTGTAAATAGTTGGATTTGTTGGTGCAAGAATACCAAGTTCCGATTGGGTGTAGCCCATTGCTGCAGTGAATCCTGGCTTGGTTTGACCATCTTGCCAGTTGCTTGCATTTGGTGTTGTCGGAGCAATCGCTGTACAGCTTGTTGCTTCAGCATTGTTGGTTGAGTACCACTTGAGATCTACGGTTTCACCTTGGTTAATGGTAACAACATTGTTCCAGCCATTTGATGTGCCATTTTTGCGACCCATGAGCACAACACTAGCTGAACCATTGCTTTTGACATTTGCAGTAACAATATTTGAGTAAGTAGGAATGCCATAGATATCACAGCTCATGAAGTAGTTGGTTGCTGCGGGCGCAACTTGCACACCAGATTCAGTCGAACCAGAGATTGGTGCTTTTGGTGTTCCACCGTTTGTTTGGATATCCCAGTTGTAGACACCTTGATCAGAGTAGCCCTTACAATTTGAAATTGGGTCAGTGCTCTTCCAGGACAGCGAAACTGTTTCGCCAAGGTTTACATCGACTGGAGTTGTATTGAAACCTACAGTACCCGCATCAGCCTTGATTGCAAGAACGAGTGATTTTGAAGGTTGAATCACAGTTACAGTTGTACGAGGACAGGTTGCGGCTGGACTCAATGAATTACATTGAGTAGTTGGGTTCGATGGATCTGCTGCTTTTATCCCAGAGGCATTTTTACAATCAAGATAGTAAATTGTTGTTGGATTAAACGCGGCAACATACTGTTTCATTTGAACAGTTGCGGTCGGAAGGTTGCCAGATGTAAACGCAGAGCTATTCCAGTTTGCTACTTGTCCCTGATCTGTATACGCAGTACATGATGTGATTTTGTGTGTTGGATCACTATCAGCATTTACCCAGTAGTAGCTTATGGTTGTATCGCCACCGACAGGAATAGGTGTCACTGCAGAAATTTTAACAACAGGAACATAAGGAGTTGCATCTTTGTCTACATAGACCCATTTAAACATAATCCAACCAACTACCTCAGAACCAGCGCCACTGGTATCAAATGTTCCACCCCAAGCGTAACCATCAAACGTTTTTGTAGCTGTATCGTATGTAACGCCATATGGAGTCGAACCGTCTGAACCATCGCCCATCATTGAAACCCAGCCATTCCAGCCGCCATTGTTTGACGTAATCGTACCGCCGCCACCACAATTGTCCGGCATTATTGCTTGATTAAAATCTGAACAAAAACGAATCCAGCCTGTAACTCTTCGAACTCCACCAGAACCAATACCTGTAATACGCGCACTGCCAGCTCGATTTGGTATATATGTAGGTGTACTTGTTACTTGGTCAAATCGTACCCAACCAAGATTAGATGACCAACCATAACCTGACATCGCTCCGCTTGTTTCGTTTACAGTAACACCATAGTCTACTGTGCCGCATGTGCTTGGCATAGCGTTACCATCTGTAAGCATTGAGTTGTCACAGTTCATGCTAATCCAGCCAGCCGATTCACTCCACGCAAAACCACGAACATTGCCAGAGGCAAAAGCATGTCCTGCAAATGAAAAAGCAGCGATCATGAATCCGAGGACACACGTTGCTGCAATGGTGAAATGACGAAGTGATTTCATACTAATTGTTGAATTGTTGCGCAAGCGATGCGCGCTCTCCTTCAGTGAGCGGCTTAGCAGTAGAAGAAAAACTCTTACTAAGAGAAGTGGTTTCTTTTGTAGTGAGTGGCTTTGTTGTTGAAGCGTCAAACTGAGTGGTAATTGAGGTTCGGTCATCCTGGCTAACTTGCACAGGGCCTGCATCATGACGGCTTGTCAGCATATATGCAGCAAATATGACAATAACAATAATTGCAACAAGAGCAATAAAACCCTTGCGAGATGGTTTAGCTTTCATTTGTTTTTGTTGTTGTATATCTACTACCATATGAACGTTACATACATAGTACTACCAGATGTATATAGGACACAATAAAGGACATGTGGATTACTCAATAAAGGACATAAAAAAAATCCTTTCAATCGATGACTGAAAGGATTTCTACATGGTCTTTCTTAAGGACATGTATAGTATGTTCATTTATTATTTGAATCTCGTGAATATAGCCATGAAGCTCCCATGCTCCAAATATATTTGGGGCACTTGGCAGGAGCTCTCCAAACACATCGATGTAGTCGAAAATAGCATGTATGAGGCTATTTTTACTCACTTTCTGGTTATTTCCCTTATATTTACTAGACAATTTTTCGATTTTGATTTGTACTTCCGCCCAGAGTTCACCGGGTGAGCGCTCTTTTATGCGCGTAATGAGGTTTTCGATAACCCTTTTCTGTTGTGTCCAAAGGCAATTATTCTTTACCTTTAACTCGATTTCTACGATTTCTGTCATCTTTTCAGGATTTTTCAAACTATATAGTACTATTTTATATTAGTCAACATTATCATTGCATTGTTTACACTATTTATATATAATAGTCACATAAGTCTCGGCCGAAAGCCGGGTCTTTTTACAAATAAATAGCCGCTTATCATTGAAAAATAAAGGTTTTTTGGGAAATAGCGTACTAATGAACTACATAAAATCAGTGAAAAACGGCCAAAATTGCATATGTTAGACATGAAAGTGTTTAAATCGGCACTCGATCAGCTCGAAGAAGAGAGTCGAATTCCGAAGGATAAGATTATTGAAGCTATCGAGCAAGCCCTCGCCGCTGCCTACAAAAAGGATTTCGGCAAGCGCTGGCAGATTATTCGCGCCCATTTTGATATTGAAACTGGTGAAACCACATTTTCCCAGGTAAAGATCGTTGTAGACGATTCTTTGGTCTGGATTCCTGAATCTGAAGAGCAAGAAACTCCCGAAGGAGAAGAGCGTGAACGCTTTAATGCTGAAAAGCACATCCTCCTCGCTGACGCGAAACGTATCAAAGCAAATACTGAAGTAAATGACGAAATCGTCTTTCCACTTGAAACCAAAGAAGATTTCGGTCGCATTGCCGCACAAACTGCTAAGCAAGTTATTATGCAGCGCATTCGCGAAGCCGAGAGAAGCTCGCTTGTTGATGAGTACGGAGACAAGGAGGGTGAAATTATTTCTGGCATTATTCAAAAAATCGAAGCTGGTACTGTCATTGTTGATTTCAATCGTGCGATTGGTATCTTGCCTCCACAGGAACAAATCTCAGGTGAAAGTTTCCGCCGCGGTGAACGCATTCGCGCATACCTCTACGCTGTCGACGAAGGCGCACGTGGTGTTTCTCTCAAGCTCTCACGCACTCATCCAATGTTTCTCAAGAAACTTTTCGAACTTGAAGTACCTGAAATCGCAAATGGTGTTGTTGAAGTAAAATCAATCGCGCGCGAACCAGGCTCGCGTTCGAAGATGGCAGTATTCTCAACTGACGAACATGTTGACCCCGTTGGTTCATGTGTTGGTGGTCGCGGTGTTCGTGTGACAACTGTCACCAACGAACTCGGCGGTGAGAAAGTCGACATTATTGAATGGAGCGAGGATCCATCAACGTATGTTTCAAATTCTCTCTCACCTGCGAAAGTCATCAACATCGACATCAACGAAGCTGAGCACAAGGCTTTTGTTGAAGTTGCTGACGACCAACTTTCACTTGCAATCGGCAAGGGTGGTCAAAACGTTCGACTCGCAGCAAAGCTCACTGGTTGGAGAATTGATATCAAAGGTGTTACTGCTGAGTCTGTCACTTCTTCTGATGGTGAATCTGTTGAAGAAGATGGTGGTTTTACTTCACTCAAAGATCTTAAGGCTTCATACGACGAAGGTGTTGATATGGGCGACGAAGAAATGGTTGATGACGGTATGGTTGATGATGGAACAACAGATGATGCTGATCCAATCGAAGCAACTGAAGAGTAATTACTAACTATTTGTAAAAACTATGGCAAATATCAATCACGAACCAGGTAAGTACATGCTCAACCTCCTCCATGTACTCCCTGTATATGAAAAAAAGGATGATGCAGTTATCAATTGCATCGTTGAAGTTTCAAAAGGTTCACTTAACAAGTACGAACTCATCACTGAAGCTGGCGTTCTCAAACTCGATCGCGTTGGATACTCATCTATGAGCTACCCATTTACCTACGGAGCGATTCCACAAACCTGGGATCTCGACAACGATCCACTCGACGTTGAAATTATTGGTGTCACTGAATGGCTTGTTCCAGGATCTGTTGTTGAAGCTCGCGTCATTGGTGTCATGAAGTTTGAAGATGGCGGCGAAACCGATGATAAAATCATCGCTGTTCTCGCTGGCGACAAACGCATGGATCACGTTACTGATGTTTCGCAACTCGGTGACTACTTCCAAAAAGAAACACAGTACTACTGGGAACACTATAAAGATCTCAAAAAGCCAGGCACAGGCAAAGTCGAAGGTTTCTTTGGCAAAGACGAAGCAATGAAGATTATCGATGAATGCGCAGAACGATACCAAAATGATTACGCACCAAAAGTAAAGTAACTCAGAAACCCAAAGAAATAACTATGCTGAAAAAAACAAACAAACTAGATAAATCAATGCTTGAGCTTCTCTTTGAAGTTCCAGCTGAAACGTGGATTACACGCGAAACCGAAGCGATTGAATTTCTCGGCCAAGACCTTGAGATTGATGGCTTCCGCAAAGGCAAAGCTCCGCTTGAAGTTCTCAAAAAGCATTTGCCTGAAATTATGATTCTCGAAAAATCGCAGAGATCGTCGCGTCAGATCTTTATCCAAAAGCTGTTGCTGAAGAAAAAATTCCGGTCATTGGTCGCCCTGAAGTGACAATCACCAAACTCGCACGCGGCAACGCACTTGAGTTTACGGTGAAAACTGCAGTTGTACCTGACGTAAAGCTTCCTAACTACGAAAAAATTGCGAAGGAAGAATGGAAAGATGAAAGCGATGAAGTTACTGATGAAGAATTTGAAAAAGCGATCAAGGACATTCAGAAAATGCGCGCTCATCAAAAGATGCACGAAGATAATATTCCTCACGAAGCGCATGACCATGACGCGATCAAGGACGAGGATCTTCCACCACTCACAGACGAGTTTGTGCAATCAATTGGCGCATTTCAAACTGTCGACGAATTCAAATCAAAACTTCGCGACAATATGAAAGCGGAAAAGAGAATTGAGAATAAAAATAAAAATCGTTCAAAAATTATTGAACGTATCGCCGCAGAAACAAAAGTTGAAGTTCCTGATGTGCTCATCGAATCAGAACTCGACAAGATGATTATGCAACTTCGCGAAACAATTGAGCGTGCCGGTATGGGCTTTGATGACTATGCTAAACATATCAACAAAACGGAAGCTGATATGCGAAAAGATTTCCACGACGATGCGGTTAAGCGCGCAACTATGGAACTCGCACTCTTCTCAATTGGCAAAAAAGAAAATCTTTCGCCAACCGAAGAAGCCATCAATAAGGAGGCTGATGCACTCATTGCTCGCTATCCGGGCGCAGATCGCAATCGCGCACTCTCGTACGTTGAGCAAGTAATGACCAACGAAGCCGTATTTGAATTTCTCGAGAAAAGCGCAAAATAGACTCACTACGTAATAAAAAAAATCCCGCAAAAACGGGATTTTTTTTATTTGCTTACTAGTAGTGCCAGCCGTAGTAGCCGTACGGATTGTAAGGACCGTAGTGACTGTATGGACCGTAGTACATTGAGGCTGTCGTCAAACTACCATAGAGATAGCCTGAGTAAATGTTATAACCACCAGTTGATGGTGTGTAAGCTGAGTAACCGGGATTATAACCCTGGTTGTAACCTGGGTTATAGGTATAACCTTGATTGTAACCGCCAGAATTACCATAACCACCTGTATAGCAGCTGCCGCAACCATACTGATTTGGATTGTATGAACCGTAACCGTAGCCTGATGAATAACCACCACAGCTGTTGTAACACGACGAATATGTTGTTGAGTAGCAAGTTTGCGCTCCACAACCATAGCCAGAAGCGTGGACGCTCGTAGGCGAAAAGGCAAAAGCAAGGGCAAAAATTGCGGTTACCGCAACGGCGAATCTCATAAATGTTCTCATTTTTTGCTTAATGTAAGTGCTAATAGCAACGCTATACGGACTAGGTATGCTCTGCTATACTGATTTTGCTCGGATTATCGCTTTCTTTCAAGTTTACAAAGTCCGATTATTAACGCTTAATTTTAACCATTTCTATGTCTATACTCATCCCAACAGTTATTGAAAAATCGAGCCTCGGTGAGCGCGCATATGATATTTACTCTCGCCTCCTCCGAGACCGTATTATCTTCCTTGGTGGCCCAATTGACGACAATGTTGCCAATATTGTCATTGCTCAGCTGCTTTTCCTTGAAAATGAAGACCCGAAGAAGGATATCAAGCTCTACATCAACTCTCCGGGTGGCTCTGTTGCAGCTGGTCTTGCAATTTATGACACTATGCAACATATAAAACCTGACGTTTCAACCATTTGTGTAGGAATGGCTGCCTCAATGGGTGCCTTTCTCCTCGCTGGCGGCACAAAAGGCAAGCGTTTTGCCCTACCAAACTCCGAAGTTATGATTCACCAGCCACATGGTGGTGCCGAGGGGCAAGCTACTGATATCGAGATCAGTGCCCGCCAAATCCTCAAAATTCGTGCCCGTCTCAATGACATGCTCGCCAAAAACACTGGGCAGAAAGTCGCCCAGATCGAAAAAGATGTTGAGCGTGACAACTACATGTCGGCCGATGAAGCTAAAAAGTACGGTATTGTCGACGAAATTGTTAAAGACAAGAAACGCTAGTAAAATCCCCGCTTATGCGGGGGTTTTCATTTGCCGAAACTGATGCTTAGTGGTATTTTTAAAATGGCAATTTAAAGTAATTCATCCTATGACTTCCCTATGGCCGGCATCAACTCTCAACAATTTGATACTTCACTCGTTTCGAACATACGAAATGGGGCTCTAGCGCGTCTAGGATTTTAAACATTTATGAACATAGTTGTATACGTACTCGCCGCGGCAATCGTGGGCGTTGTCGTAGGTTACTATCTTCGCCTCATTATTTCTCTCGGAAAGAAGGGTTCAGTTGATATTCAAATCAAACAACTTCTCCTTTCAGCCAAAGAGGAAGCAACTCGTATTGTTGATGAGGCCAAGAAGAAAGCCGACGAAAAGGAAGAAGAGATGCGCGCTCGTGAGATTGAAAAGGAGGGCGAGCAGAAAAAAACCGAAGATAGGTTAATCAAAAAAGAAGAACTGCTCGATGCTCGTCAAGTTGAAATTGATCGTGAATCAGAAAATATCAAAACGCAAGCAGACGACATTAAAAAAATTAAGGACGAGGCAATAAAAGTAGTTGAGGCCCAGACTGAAAAACTTTCTGCAATTGCTCGCCTCTCGCAGGATGATGCCAAGGCCGAGCTCATGAAACAAATCGAGGAAAAATCTTCAGAAGATTTTCTTGTACGAATGCAGAAGCTTGAGGCCGACAGTGACGAAAAATTTGAACGTCGTGCCAAAGATATTTTGGCAACGGTTATTCAGCGCTTCTCTGGGTCAGTTGCCGCCGAGCTCATGACGACCTCAGTCAACATACCGAACGAAGACATCAAAGGTAAAATCATCGGTAAAGAAGGTCGTAATATTCGCGCATTTGAAAAAGCTGCGGGTGTTGAACTCATTGTTGATGACACACCGGGAACAATTGTCATTTCAGCCCACGATCCAGTTCGCCGACAAATTGCTCGTGTTGCACTTGAAAACCTCATCATGGATGGCCGTATTCAGCCAGCAAAGATTGAAGAAATGGTTGAGAAAGCTCAAGCTGATATCAATAAAATCATCAAAGAGAAGGGTGAGCAGGCAGTGTACGAGTGTGGCATCTTCAACTTTGATCCTCGACTAGTCGCAATTGTTGGTCGACTCTATTTCCGCACAAGTTACGGACAAAATGTTCTCCAACACTCAATAGAGATGTCACATGTTGCTGGTATGCTCGCCGAAGAACTTGGTGCTGATGTACAAATTGCGAAAGCTGGTGCACTCGTGCATGACATTGGTAAAGCACTTGACCACGAAGTTCAAGGCACACACATTGAAATCGGTATTCGTATTTTGCAAAAATTTGGCGCCGATCCACGTGTTATTGATGCCATGAAATCGCACCATGATGACTATCCTCATGCCTCAATCGAAGCCGTCATCGTACAGACCGCTGACATGATTTCTGGTGGTCGCCCTGGCGCACGTCGTGACACTGTCGAAAACTACCTCAAGCGCCTCTCTGACCTTGAAGGAGTAGCAAACAGTTTCGAAGGTGTTGAGAAATGCTACGCACTCTCTGCTGGTCGCGAAATTCGAGTCTTTGTCTCCCCTGCCAACGTGAATGACCTACAGGCCAAAGACATGGCCCGTGACATTGCAAAGAAGATTGAAGCTGACCTCAAGTATCCTGGCGAAATTCGTGTTGTTCTCGTTCGAGAGAATAGAATCATCGAATTTGCGAGGTAGACTTCTTGTCATAACGGCAAAAACGAGTAAATAAAAAACCTCTGGATTATCCAGAGGTTTTTTATTGGTTGTATAAACTAACGAAGTTCAAAGTTTGCGCGTACCGTAATCATGACATCTTTTTCAATCGTTGACGTGTCGTATGAACCGTAATCTTCAACATCAACAGAGTCAGGGCGAAGCAATTGCACAACACCAGAAGATGCAGTCGCAAGCTTGCGAACTTTTGCACCCGTGGCCTCAGCAATTGCATCAGCACGATTCTTGGCGTCGGTAATAGCTTTGCTCATGAGAGAAACACGGATTTCTGAAAGTTTTTCGCTCGAGTAGATATACTGAGGTGCCTGAGCTTCAAAAAAGACTCCCCTCTTAACCAATTCCGATGTGTCATCAGCAATTTTCTTGATTTTAGCGAGGTCCTTAGATGTAACAGTGACACTTTGGCGCAAAATAACTCGTTCTGAGCTCATAATACGATTACCTTTGCCATCGTAATCATATTCTGTGTAGCTATCTGCAGGATCAATAGCAATTTCCTCATCAGTGAAACCTTCTGATTTGAGAAATGTCTTTATTTTATCAAGGTCGAGCGCGAGTTGGGTGTAGCCATCAGAAACTGTGCCTTTGGTTGTCTGGCGAGACCATGAACCACTGTACTTTCCAATATCCGAGCTAACACGCTCCTTTGCAGAGCCAGTCACAGAAATGGTATTTTGTGTAGTTCTTAGATTTTTGACTGAACCACCAAAGAAAATGAGACCAATAATAAATGCAAGACCTAGAACAATAGTTGCAGCAACAAATGGTTTTTCGAAAAATGTATTTTTCATATGTGAGTAGTAATAATAAATAAAGGCTGCATTCATCATAGACGAATGCAGCCTTTTGGTCAAAATTAAATGATTCTAGATCTGATATTTTTTGGCAAACCTAGATTGAACACCAGGAGACTTGCAATACACATTACGCTTGATAGCCAAGCGTACATTTTAATATGTGGAGCAAATACTTCGTATGTATTCACCATTTTCCAAAAACCACATGAGAATCCCCCAAAAAATAAACTTCCCCATAGGGCAATTGTTTTTGGAAGTGACGAAAACTTTTCACGATAAATATCGTACAGAATAATCACTGTTGTAAAAAGCACCATTGCTAACCATATTTTCTCAATATCATCAGATTGCTTCTGCGTTGCTGAAAAGTAAGCAAAAGCGAGACATAGGCCAATTGTGAGGCACAATGTGCGAATAAACTTTTTTATTTGTGTCATAGTAACGTTCTTTTTCATATTTATATTAGCACGAAAATAAAATTTGTCAAAGTTTTTTGCCAGATAGGCGTCTATTGCCCTAAAAAACCCTTGCGGTATAATACTTTCTAGAAGGCCGAGGTGTTTTGTCCTATCCAAAACATCACGGTTGAGTCGAAATTTAGCAATAAGCTTCCGACCAAGCGCTTCGCGCGCGGTGTCGGACAGAGTATGAATAAACAAGACATGATCGAGTGGGTTCATGGCAAGATCGGCGGTACGAAAGTACAGGCTGAAGAAGTTGTGAACGGCCTCCTTGATGCTATTGTCTCTACCCTCAAAAAGGGTGAAGAAGTATCAATTGCTGGCCTCGGGATTTTCTCTGTGAAAGCTCGTGCCGCGCGCATGGCCCGCAATCCAAAAACTGGTGAGCAGGTCAAGGTTCCAGCTACAAAGGTGCCAAAATTCAGAGCCGCAAAAGCTTTGAAGGACGCAGTAAAATAGCTTTTCTTACACAAAACCCCTCCA
>CAYOEB010000018.1:0-12047 GCA_964403005.1 uncultured Candidatus Saccharibacteria bacterium
AATCAATGCCAACCTCATTGGTCTCATTATCGTTGGCAAAATCCTCATGGCGGCACTTTCTCGCGTTGACTCGTTTGGCAAAGAGTTGCCGCCGTTTTACCTCTACATCGACGAATTCCAAAACGTCACGACAAATTCAATTTCACAAATTTTGTCAGAAGCCCGTAAGTATAAGCTCGGCCTTACGATTGCTCACCAATTCATCGCTCAGCTCGAAGAAGGGATTAAGAATGCTGTCTTCGGTAACGTCGGCTCTATTGCGGCTTTCCGTGTTGGTGTCGAAGATGCTGAGTTCTTGTCAAAACAATTTGAACCGGTCTTTACTGCGCAAGACATTATCAAAATTGAAAACCGAAATGCGTATATGAAAATGCTCGTACACGGTATGCCAGTCAAGCCATTTTCTATGGCAACGCTTCCACCAGAGCCAGGCATGATTGATATTGTTGATAAACTTAAAGAATTGTCATACCTCAAATATGGCGAAGATCGCGCAATCGTTGAAGAGGGAATTATGAAGCGCTACCGTTAATATTGCACCACTCACGTGAGGTTTCCTAAAACCGTTTTTTCTGCTATAGTCTCGATGTTATGCATCCAAAAAAAGAACGCACATTGGTTATTCTCAAGCCGGACGCAGTCCAGCGCTCACTTATTGGTGAGATTATTGCTCGTTTTGAGCGTGTCGGTCTCAAGCTTGTTGCCATGAAAATGGGAGTTGCGACCGAAGATCAGCTTTGGCGCCACTACAATAAAAACGATGAGTGGTACACCCAAAAAGGCCAAGGCATCATTAATAATCGTCAAAAAATCGGTTTGCCTATTGAAAAAGAAGCAATTGACTACGGCAAGGGTATTATTGGCTCAATTATCAAATACTTTACTTCAAGCCCAGTTATCATGATGGTTTGGGAAGGAAACCAGGCAGTCGGCGTCATCAAGAAGCTTGTTGGCACTACTGAACCAACGACATCTGATGTTGGTACAATCCGCGGTGACTACACAATCGACTCTTACCATATGTCTGACTACGATGGCACGCGCTCAATTCGCAATCTTGTGCATTGCACAGACAATCCTGCCGAATATGAACATGAAAAATCAGTCTGGTTTACTGACGAAGAGCTTCATGAATATCGTTTGATACAAGAAGCTATTCTCTACGACGTCAACCTCGACGGCATGATGGAATAATCTTCATAAAGGTGTGCAAAAATCCTGTCACGAACAGGATTTTTATTTTGTAATGCTCAAATTCCGCACTAAAAAATATTTATTTGCGCTGTCCAGATTGTGCACCAACGTGGGAGAGGTAAAATGTAAGTACGGTTATTTGAACGTATTACCTAGAACACCTTTTATATGAGAGCGTGGTGTTCGCAAGCTGATTGATTGCTTCATTGCGATCGAGATATGGCTCGTGACGACGCACTCACCTAGTGTAAAGCTAGGGTAATACCATCAAATAACCGTAATAAAAGCCCGAGTTTTACTCGGGCTTTTATATTTACTCATTCCATGCAATGATTGAGCTATCTATGACGCAAAAAGAGAGGGCAATTATCGCATTTATCATGGCCTGGGGCATATTTTTTATGAATTTAGCTGGCGGCTACTTTAGCTGGTATAGCGGTTTGTGGTGGTATGACATGCTCATGCATTTTACTGGCGGCATTATGATTGGCACAGTGGCATTTCTCTTTGCTTTTTCTATCAAGTTTACTTGGTTTGGTAAGCCTACAGCTCCTCGTTATGGCAGAATTGTTACACTTATTCTCCTCGGTATTATTTTTTGGGAAGGAATGGAGTATGGCCTGTCGCTCGCTGGTGGTAGTCCTTTTTATTTTCTCGATTCGCTCTCCGATATACTCCTTGGTCTCTCCGGCGCGCTTTTCGTCCTTTCTCGTTCAACAATTTTAGAAAGTGAATCGGCTGCATAGTGTATAATAGTTCACGTATGGCCTCTGAAAAAATTTCAATAACATTTGCTGCTGGTGCAGGTACCGTTACTGGTGCCAATTTCTTCGTTGAAGGAGCAGGGAAACACTTTCTCGTCGATTGTGGTTTGGTGCAAAGCGAAAAGCTTGCCGACGATCTCAACTGGAATGATTTTCCATATGATCCAAAGAACGTTGACACACTTTTTGTGACCCATGCGCACATCGACCATGTTGGCCGCATTCCCAAGCTCTACCACGATGGTTTTCGAGGTAAAATTGTATCTTCAATTCCAACCAAAGATCTTGCCGCAGTGATGCTTGAGGATACAATCAACATCCTCAGCCACGAAAAAACCGGTGAGCTTAAAAAAATGTACAACATGGAAACACTTCATGAAATCATGAAGCTTTGGGAAACGAGAGAATTTCATGAGCCATTTCAGTACGGTCCGTGGAAAGTGTCTCTCAAAGACGCCGGCCACATTCTAGGCTCCGCAATGTACACTTTTACACTTAATGGCAAAAACCTTGTCTTTACAGGCGACCTTGGCAATTCACCATCGCCACTTTTGCCGGATACCGAGCCAATTCAGGCAGACTACATGATTATGGAAAGCGTGTATGGCGATCGTAACCATGAAGGCCGCAATGAGCGTAAAAAGAAGCTTGAAGCTGTCCTCGAGGATAACTATAAACGGAAGGGTACGCTTGTCATCCCAACATTTTCGCTTGAACGCACCCAAGAGCTCCTGTTTGAAATAAATGACCTCGTTGAAAATAGGCGAATTCCTTTCATGCCACTCTTTCTTGATTCACCACTTGGTATTCGGCTTACCGATATCTACCAAAAGCATAGTCGCTACTTCAATACTGGCGCTCGAGAGCTTATCAAAAAAGGCGATGACATTTTCTCATTCCCTGGACTCAAAATGACGATTGAAACTGCTGAGTCAAAAGGTATTTACCATGCACCAAATCCAAAAATCGTGATTGCTGGCTCTGGTATGTCAAACGGCGGTCGTGTTATTCACCACGAGCAAAACTATTTGCCCGATCCAAACAATACACTCCTCCTCACTGGTTTTCAGTCACTTGGTACGCTTGGTCGTCAAATCGAAGATGGAAAAAAAGAAGTGCGCATTTTCGGAGTTGAGGTTCCAGTTCGTGCACATGTTGAAAAAATTAGTGGTTACTCTGGTCACAAAGATAGTGATCACCTCATTGATTTTGTTCAAAATACTGCCGAAACGCTTAAGAAAGTTTTTGTTTGCATGGGTGAACCAAAATCAGCAGCTTTTCTCGCGCAACGATTGCGCGATGGTCTTGGCATAAATGCCTATCCACCTACAGCAGGGGAGAAAATTGAAATTGAGCTATAATAGTGAAACATATGCACGAAGAAACGTTTACAAACAATCTTAAACACAACCACCTCAAAGTTAAAATGGGCGTATCAGGTGCTGCAGAAACTGGTCACTGCGGAGTTGACGCTCTAGAAAAAGCTAAAGAGCTTGGCCGAGAAATTGTTCGCCAGGGTGGCATTCTTGTCACTGGTGCAACAACTGGTTTTCCACTCTGGAGTGCCATGGGTGCAAAAGAGGAAAAGGGTATTTCAATTGGCCTTTCTCCAGCCGCAAGTGAGCAAGAACACGTCAATGCATACCGTCTCCCGCTCGACTACATGGACCTTGTTGTCTACACCGGTTTCGGTTATCCCGGCCGCGATTTACTCTTTACTCGCAGTTGCGATGCAGTCTTCATTGGCTGTGGTCGCATTGGCACTATCCATGAATTTACAATTGCTTTTGAGGATGGTAAGCCAATCGGCATTTTGGAAGGCGAGTGGGACATGGACGAAGAAATCCGTCTCATTCTTGAAAAGGGTAATCGGCCAAATGCAAAAATCGTCTTTGATCCAGATCCAAAGTCACTCGTTAGAAAAGTTATGGAGCTCGTCATGCAAGATAAAGTTGCTGAGTATAAACTCTCTGCTGCTGCAGCTACCGAGACAGTGGGAGGAGAGCAAAAACTGCCTGCCCATCTATAATCCTATATAAATACAAAACACCGTACTCGTTCCGAGTCCGGTGTTGTTTCCATAAGCGCGGTATTTTGTAAGAAGAGGTTGTCGCAGAAAGGATGTTGAGCAATGTTTTGCCCTAGTCCGTATCTATAGTTTCAGTAACTTCTATTTTCCCCAAGATGACAAAGTGTGCATAAAGCAATACTAAGGCATCTCAATCATAATTATAATAGATAGTAGAAGTCAAAAATTGTGGATTATTATTACTTGAGGTGGATAAGATGTGGATTAGTAAAAACGCAAAATATGTATTGTTTATAAGCCGCTGAACCAAATATAAAACTCCTGTAGTACTCGCGGAGGCCGACGGGCCGAGCGGGAGGCACTTTTACAGCAGTAAAAGATGCCGGTACTACAGGAGTTTTATGTTTGGTTTGACTTTACTTTGCGTGTGCAATTACTTTCTTGAAGGTTTCTGGGTGGAATTCAGCGAGTTCGGCGAGGATCTTACGATCGAGGCCAACATTCTTTTTCTTGAGAGCACCCATCAACTTTGAGTATGAAATACCTTCAGCTCGGCTGCCAGCATTAATCTTGACGTGCCAAAGCTTGCGGCGGTCAGACTTCTTGTCGCGGCGGTGTGCAAAAGCGTACGCGCCTGCGTGCATGAGAGCGTCATGAGCGGCAATTTCTTTTGTGCCGCGGCCAAAGCGAAAACCTTTAGCGCGCTTCAATATTTTCTTTCTTCGTTTGAGGGCATGTACTCCTCCTTTTACTCGTGGCATATATGTTTATCTAATTTAGAATAATGTAGCTATTAGCTATTTGGGAGCATGCGGCTGCGTGGTTTGTTCTTGAGAACAAATGGAACGCCTTTTTTGCCGGCAAGCTGGGTTGCACGTGACTGCTTGGCATTGAAATGGTTGAAGCCTGGCTTGCGGCCAATAAGCTTGCCATTTTTGGTGACTTTGAGTCGCTTGCTAAATGATTTGTTGGTTTTGATGCTCATAAATGTTATTGCGCTTTGGCGCTTTTATCTCTTTCGATAGTAACAACGTAGCCTTTAGGGCTTTTCTTAAACGGGTCTGAAATCTTGAAGTTCGTCGTAATGAGTTTGAGGACACGTTCGAGGCGTTCCCGAAGGAATTTCTCTTCCATGTACTTTGCGCGACCTGAGAGGTAGAGCTCTACTTTGATACGATGGCCTTCTCCGAGCCAGACTGAGGCAGTTTTTGCCTTGAGTTCGAGGTCGTGGTCGCCAGTGCCAATTTTGATCTGAATAGATTTGGTTTCGGTTGGCTTTGCGCCGGCTTTAGCCTTTTTGGCCTTCTTACTCTCAAGGTACTGGTACTTGCCGAAATCCATAATTTTACAGATTGGCGGTACAGCTTGAGGGGCAATTTCGATGAGGTCTTCACCTCGATCCATGGCCATTTTGAGGGCGTCTGCGGTTGGCATGACACCGAGGTTTGTACCTTCAGCGTCTATGACACGAACTTCTTTTGCCCGTATTGCATTGTTTGTACGTTCTTTCAAATGATTATGAGTATACCGCTCCCGTTAATCGGGGGAAAACATAGGAGTGTCTACTGCTTCGCTATTCTACCCGACAAGTGGCAAAGAGTCAACAGTGCTGCGAGGCCCTTTTCCTGTATAGTTTTGCCATGGATTTGGTCCGATTTTTCAATAAAAACCTTGGCGAAACACCCCTTGAATGTCTCAGACGATTTCAGGCTGAAAACCCAGAATATGCAGATCTCAAGGCCACCTATGCCGGTCGACTCGACCCGGCCGCAGAAGGTGTCATGCTTTTTCTCTTTGGTGATAAGGTTCACAAAAAAGATGCTTATCTTGCGCATGACAAAACGTACGTTGCAAGCTTTGTGCTTGGTATTGGAACAGATACTGGAGATTTACTTGGTTTGCCAACGAGTATTGCTCCAAAAGATATTGTTGCACAATTAGATGAAGAAAAAATTAAGAAACTTTCAAAAGAAATTGAAATTGAAATAAAAAAAGTCCATGAGCAAAAGTATCCAATGTACTCTTCAAAAACGGTTGCCGGAAAACCACTTTTTGCCTATGCGAGAGAGGGGGAAGAGGTTGAGCAACCAAAACGCGTAATTACTGTGCGTGAATGTGTATTTAAAGCAGCAGATTTTATTACAAATCGAGATATTTTAGATCGAGTTATGCTTTTGTGTAGTGTTGTCACGGGAGATTTTCGGCAAAAAGAAATAGGAGCAATGTGGAAGCAACAGGAAGACTCATTGCCACCATTGCTTCCTCTCCTTATTTTCAAATTGACGGTTTCATCTGGTACGTACGTGAGGGGTTTTACAGAAACAATTGAAAACATTACTGGTTTGCCGTGCGTACTCTTCCGACTTGAGCGAACTGAAGTATTTGAACAAGCTGGCGAGTAGTACAGCAAAAAAGACCCTAAAAGGTAGTTTGGAAATAAAAAAGACCCCCGATAGTTTGGGGGTCTTGATTCCTGCAAATACTAAAGGTCTATACCTTCTCAGTATCTGCTTCATGGATTGAAGCCATCAATCCAGCTTCGATTTCATTGAGAATCTCTTCCTTCGAAAAGATTTTTTCATAGAAGCCAGGAGTGTCAGGCTGTGTAATTGCACCGTTATAAAATGCTTGTGCATTTTTATGGTAGTACAAATACGGAGCTTCGATAATTGTTTCACCTCTGGCGAGCACCTTATCGCTTGGCATAACGCCGCCTGTTTTCATGATGTAGTGCTTGCGAAGCCCTGCCACCACTTTGGAGATATCGAGCTTCTTTGCCTGGTCGTTTAGGATACAGAAGTGCTTCTGTGCCGGATTAACAATTACCGTAAAAGAAGGTCTGTGGCCTTTGGATCGAGCAAGTGATCGCGCGATTTTTCCTGCCATTGGCGAACTGTGTTCAACAAACAGTATCTCAACTCCAGCTCTTTCGTGGACCTCATACGGTTGCTTACTTTGCAACATCTGCATTCTGGTGTCGTAAAACAGCTTCTGTTCGTCGATTTGGTAACGCAGATACTTTGTCATAACTAAAATCATTTCAGTCTGTGCATTGTGATCTGTTGGATTAATGGTCGCGTTCGATGCTTTAACGATCGCCGCTGGCAAAAATCGCTGTGCCGCATCGCGAACAATTTTCGCAGTTCCCGGTGCTGCTTCAAAAAAAGTGTCTCCTTTGGTGTCTGTATGGAGGACATATTGGAGCATTTGCTGAAGTTCGTGGCGTTTTTCAACACCAAGGTACTTTGCAACCAGAGTCGCTGCGCATTCATTTTCTGTGCCATGCTCGTCAAACGGGCCGTAGTTACATCCGATAGAGAGATGTCCCAATTTAAGTAATTTCCAGAAGACTTCAGTCTCCTTCATTCCCTCTGTCATTTTAGATGTAACAAAGGCAAGTCCAAGATTTTCCGCTTGCGGAAACAGTTTTTTTCCGTACATTCGGAAAATAGTTATTGCCGCTATCTCATCAATATGCACGCCAGGGTGGCAGCATACAGTTTTCAGTCCCACGAGGGGAGTTTTGTTTGCAAAGGCCGTTCGTAGTTGGCCGATGCTTGCAGTAGTTACGTCGAGCGGATGTTGCTGGGCGGACTGATGTGTCTGGTGGCCTCTTGGGCGCTGGTTTTGATTGCTCATAAGTATTTAGTTTTTGGGGTTAATTCTTTTGTATTATATCACTTTACACTATAAAAGTCAATAGGGGTTAAACTGTGCTATACTCTTGTGGCATATGCATATTTTCAAAAAATACCTCAAAAAATACTGGAAACTTTGTCTCCTTGTGGTGGTTTTGGCGCTCATCAACCAAACCTTCTCAATGTTTGAACCGATTGTTTTTCAAAAGATAATCGACAACTACGCGACCAAGTTTGCGACGCTCACCAAAAACCAATTCTTCCATGGTGTTGAAACGTGGCTCTTGGTCTTTATTGGTACGGCGCTCGTGTCGCGTATTGCCAAAAACTTCCAGGATTTCTATCTCAATAAAATCAGTCTCCGTTCTGGTGCTGACATGTACCGCGAAGGCGTGAAGCATTCGCTCAAACTGCCGTACGGTATTTTTGAAGATGAGCGCAGTGGCGAAACACTTGGCAAGCTCCAAAAAGCGAGACAAGATGCCGAAAAACTCATCACCGACATGATCAACGTCGTATTTTTCTCGACGGTGACATTTGCTTTTGTGGCTGTATATGCGGCGACAATATACTGGCTTATTCCAATCGCACTCCTCGGTATGATGGTTGTCATGGCGACAATCAGTATTTTTATGTCGACTCGCATCAAAAAAATTCAGGCGCAAATTGTGGCTGAGACAACGGCTCTTGCTGGTGCGACAACAGAATCGCTTCGCAACATTGAGCTCGTGAAGTCGCTCGGTCTCACCGGACAAGAAGTTGATCGTCTTAATACGACAACTGACAAAATTCTCAAGCTTGAACTTAAAAAGCTTCGCTACGTGCGCAGTCTCGACTTTGTGCAGGGAACAGTGACCAATGCCGTGCGCGCTGGTCTCTACCTCTTTCTCTTCTACCTTGTCTATAATCAAACAATAACTATTGGCCAATATTTCTCACTCAACATCTACACGTTCTTCCTCTTCTGGCCGCTCCAAATGATTCCACCATTTATTGCATCGTACAGACAGGCTGAAGCATCAATTGCAAACTACACGAAGCTCATGGATACAGAACCAGAACCTCGTGCTGAAAATCCACAAGCGATTGGCGACCTTGAAACCTTGGCATTTAAAAATGTCTCATTTGGTTACAAGTCTGCGACAACACATGCGCTCAACAATATCTCGTATGTAACCGAACGCGGCAAGACAATTGCCTTCGTTGGTCCATCTGGCTCGGGAAAAACATCAATGGTCAAACTTCTGGTAGGTTTGTACGAACCAAGCGCCGGTGAGATTTTGTACAACGGTGTATCTCACAATGCCATCGACAAAGATTCGCTGCGAAAGCAGATCGGTTTTGTGACACAAGATACGCAGCTCTTCTCGGGCACGATTCGCGAAAACCTGCTTTTCGTTGAACCAAATGCGACGGACGAAGACTGTCTCGACGCACTTCACAAAGCTCAGTGTCAAAACCTGCTCGAACGTGGTGGTAAAGGACTTGATACAGTGATTGGCGAAGGTGGTGTCAAAGTTTCTGGTGGTGAAAAGCAGCGCCTCTCGATAGCTCGTGCGCTTTTGCGTAAGCCGAACATTCTGATCTTTGACGAAGCAACATCGGCGCTCGATTCGCTCACCGAAGAAGAAATCGGTAAGACGATCAAAGACGTGTCGCAAATCCGCTCTCACATCACCGTGCTCATTGCGCATCGACTCTCGACAATCATGCATGCCGACACGATCTACGTTTTAGAAAAAGGCAAAATTGTTGAATCAGGTTCACATGAAGAACTTCTCAAGAATGCAGACGGCTTGTACCATGCGATGTGGCGACAGCAGGTCGGGGAACAATGAGCGCACTAGTTTAAGAATATGTGACAAAAAAGAAAAATATTGCATAAAACCGTCCAATTGGCGGTTTTATGCTTTGATTACAACACGCTGTGATACAATGGTTTTATATGGAATTTAAGAAACAGGCAAAGCTTATCTTTGCGCTTTTCCAAATCATGGCAATCGTGATGGCCATGTTTTCGTTTTCTTCTCCGGCTGACGCTTCGGCATCGCTTTCGCGTGGCGCAGTTTTGGGTTCGTTGACCGATACTTCGGTGAAAGTTTGGGTGCGCACGGACAGTGCCGGCACATTTCAGATTGAATACAAAACCTCCGGCGGTTCATATCCGGGAACATTCAGCTCAATAGCTTCAACTAGTTCTGGTGATGATTACACAAATGTCGTTTCGCTTAGCGGTTTGTCCGCAAATACTGCGTATGATTACCGGGTATATGTTGACGGTGTTTTGGCGGGTGGCACAGGTTCAAGTGGCACATTTACAACCATGAAGTCATCCGGCGTGGCTTGTAACTATAAATTTTCTTTGACCGGCGACTTGTCATACGACCAATCGCCGTTCAACCTCATGACCAGTGCGGCCGCAAAGACGCCACTATTCTCAATTTTCCCTGGCGACCAAATTTACGGCCCGGCAACCGGCACAAAATCAATTTTGGAAGGATACTACCAAAACAACTGGAGCGATTCACCATTCCGAACTTTCCTCAAAAATATTCCAGGATTTTTTATTTGGGACGACCATGAACTTTTTAATCCACCAAGCGGCAATGCCAACGACTGGGATGGTGGTAAGGCAGGTGATTACAATGTTTCTCGCACCGTCTATCAGGAATATCAAAACTCGGTAAACCCTACACCGCTTGTGCCAGGTGAAACTTTCTACAAGTTTACGGTTTGCGATACGAGCTTCTTTGTTGCCGATGCTCGTAGCTACCGTAGTCCAGAAAATGCGACCGACAGTAGCAACAACGACATGTTTGGTACATCGCAGCTTGAACATATAAAATCGTGGTTGCTCAATGATACTTCGACGATAAAATTCTTGGTCTCGCCAGATCCATGGCCAGACAACGTTGCAAACGGCAATGACAGTTTCCGTGGTTTCGACAATGAACGTCAGGAAATGTATCGCTTCATCAAACAAAACAACATTCGCAACGTGTTCATCCTTTCCGGTGACCAGCATGATGAAGTCTTGTATAAAACTGATCTCTCAAACGTGAACAAACTCTACGAGTTTAGCGCGACACCAGTGGGAAGTAGTGTCCAGTCTGCCGATGCGTCATTACCATCAGGTGGTTCGACCAAAGTTTGTATCAATTCAACGCAATCAAAACACTACGGTACGATTGACGTCGACACCACGGTGAGTCCGGCACAGGTAACATTTAAGTCATACAACTCTGCTGATACCGTTTTGTGTAACCAAACAATCACACTCAGCAACTCTGGTCCAGCAACGCCAACGCTTGCTTCGGCTGCAAACCAAACATTTAATGTTGGTCAAGCATCGACAACAATGAGTACGATGACAGTGACTGATGCTGCAACCGCAACCATTACAGCTGCGAATGATATTCGCATCCGTATTCCGTCAACCGTAGACATGATTTGGGATACCTCGGTAACCACCGCAACGATTGGTGGCGGTGCTTCAGCAAAAGTAAGCGGCAGCGGTG
The DNA here is from genome assembly GCA_964403005.1 of uncultured Candidatus Saccharibacteria bacterium. Taxonomy (GTDB): domain Bacteria; phylum Patescibacteriota; class Minisyncoccia; order Phycocordibacterales; family UBA9973; genus JAGOSA01. Next base: position 11,144 of record CAYOEB010000018.1, read on the forward strand.
TCACCTATGAAGACTCCAATAAAACTGCTGTTATCAATGTCACCACAAACTTTGCCAATAACGATGTTGTTACTATTGCTGGTCTCAAATTTAAAAACTTCAATTCGGCTGTCGCAAAAACCAATCTCGGTATTGATGTTGCCAACGATGGTGGCTCGGATTCGACTGATTCCAAGACGATTGAAATTTTGCCGACATCAGGTGCTGCTATTTATACAGCGAAAAATCATGCCTACAATGCCAGCCAAGCAACACAAACTATTGATACGATAACAGTTGTTGATGGTTCAACACCAGGAATTACTGCGGCAAACGATATTCGTGTCAAAATTCCGTCGTCGTTTAATATGACGTGGGATCAAACAGACACGACAGCGACAATTGGTGGTTCGGCATCAGGAAAAGTTTCTTCGACCGTGACGTATGAAGATAGTAATAAAACACTTGTTCTCAATGCGACAAGTGATTTCGCAGCGGGGGATTATATTACAATCGGCGGTTTGTCACTCAAGAGTTTTTCTGGTACGTCAGCTGCAACAACACTTGGCGTTGATACAAACAATGATGGCACTTCTGATGCAACCGATCAAAAAACAATTAAAGAAGAAGCTTCGACAACTAAAGTCTGGACTGGTCTCGGCAATGACAAATTGTGGTCAAATCGCTTGAACTGGAGCGGTCAAACTGCTCCAGTTGCTGGTGACTCTGTTGTCTTTGATGGCACAAGTACAACTGATTGTATTGTTGATTACGCTGCAACAGGTTTGTATTCGATTACACTCGATACGCTGTACACTGGCACAGTTCGCTTTACACCGTATGCCTCGGAAGGCTCACTCGGTGTTTTGACGCTGACCGGCGGTCTTACGGTAAATGGCGGCACACTTATTTTTGAAGGTGATAG
>CAYOEB010000019.1:0-10967 GCA_964403005.1 uncultured Candidatus Saccharibacteria bacterium
ATTGCGACACCCCCAATAAATGTGTAGAGAATTGGCTTACGAGAAAGGTATCCACGAATGCCATCTTCGAGTTTATCGAAGTAATTGTACATTCTTTTAAAAACTGATCGATTGGTTTTACTATTCTTATTTCCACCTTTTGACTCGTTTGGTCGGGCTGTATGCTGTTCCATGATTGCCTAAGTATAGCAAAAATTATTGCCAAAGCACGGGATAGCATGTATATTCTACATGGTTTGTGCTGGACAATCGCGTACGGCAAAACGCTTTAGCGTTTCGCAGTATGAGGAAAGTCCGAACACAGCCTGTGGTTCTCGAACCACATGGAGCAAGTAGCGGGTAATCCCCGCCTGGAGCAATCCACGAGGTGCGAGCAGAGACGCCAAACGTCGCGCAAGCGATTGTCGAAAGACTAGGGTCCGTATGTAGAAAGAGTATCGAAAGATACTACGGAACATATGGATAGGCTCGTCGAAAGACGAGATTGAAACGGCTAAATCCTTACTTCTGTGCAAGACCGTGCTTTTGTTACGCGTGCAATGGCGCGCAAACAAATGAGAGTCGCTAGATCTCGACAGCAATGTTGAGACCAGATAAATGATTGTCGTCACCGCAAGGTTGATACAGAATTCGGCTTATAGGCACAAATCACCAATATAAAAAACGCAGCGTAATTGCTGCGTTTTTTTGTGCTTCCTTTTGAGCACAACAGTTTAATTAAGAACAAATGATAAGACCATTGTTTTCACAATCTGTGTTCGCTTATCAGGATGGGTCGCAACAATGTACGGCCCACCATTTGGTAGCGAATGGTACAGATCTGACCAATTTGAGAAGCGACTATCAATGAGGACTTGCCCCATCATATTCACCACATACAGTGGCCAAGCATAGCCAGTTCTGAAATCCGCGATCGGATCAAAATCTTGCACACTTCCACCCCAACCGTCAACAGGTGCGTCATCAATTCCAGTCGTCGCAAAACAGAAAGGAGGATTGAAGTCAGAAAACTGACTTTGGCGTAGTTCCTGGACACCCGCAACCGTATCAATAACGTATGTTGAGAATACGTAGCATGTGTCTGGCAAACCATAGAAGGTGTTTGCAATAGCAGTATCAACATGCTGCAGGTACGTCACGAAAGTCATAGCCAAACCTGGATTACTCACACGCGCAGCATTGAGCTGCACCATGGCACTCGCAGCTTGCACGTGTATTGGATACACGGCAATCGTTGCGGTCGATGCGGCATAGTTTGGATTGAGTACACGCGGCACCAAGTTTTCCGGAGTCTGCGGCGCAATCGGTGTCGTAAATCCGACAATCATAGAGTCCGCTGAGTAGCCATTGAACAAGTTTTGAATCACCATTTTTACCTGGCCATTTGTTGAGGCCGGGAATGTGTGGTTAATCACAACATGCACAGTGTCAGTACCGGAAGCAATTGGCTGTGGTATTCCAGACGACGATGTCACGAATCCATCAACCGAAGCTGACGTAAACACCATTGCTGACAGTGAGTCCGATCTCAGTATCCCTGTGACAAACACTTTGTCAGAGTGAACTGAGTCAACAACTAAACTCACAACGCTTGGAGCCTGTGCCGGATAGTTCGGTGTTACCACCGGATGAACTGTTCGCGCACTGTCGTACACTCCCGGATTTGCCAAGTTTGAAATTCGCGCATAGTAGCTATGCGTTGAATTCGCAGCTTGAGTAATTGGAATTGCAACATCGCTAAATCCAACACCATTGAGGTTTGAAACTGCTGTCACAAAAGCATTTGTTACTGAGTCATAGACTTCAATAGTTGCTAGTGAGCCATGCTTCGAGTACTTTGCACCAAGTTCGACAGAAGTTGGCCCAAACACACTTACGGTAAGATCGGGACCGATCTCTGCGTAAGTTGTTGTAGGAACAGCAACCGGTAAAGTTACTGCTTGTCCGGGATAATTTCTCAGTGTTAACCGGTAGTAATATACCGTACCAGGAATAAGCGGGCCGCCAACGAGACCGAGATCTCGAAAGCCAAATGTCTGAGATTGAGCACTTGGCCCAATCAACTGCGCCGGAAGGACAACGTCAGGATTTGAAAAACCCGGATCGGTGTCACGGTGAATAAAGTATTCACCGCTGTCATTCTGCAGCGTGACCGTAATCGTCAGGCTGTCATTGTCCCCGTCTTCGTAAACGAGGTCGAAGTCATCAATGTTCAACTGCGCCTTTACAGACGGAACTGCAAAGCAGAAAGCGGCAATTGCCGCAAAGAGAAGCTTTTTAATCATTTTCTATCGTTTTTTTTGAGGTTTTTTGTGAATGAATGTGACTCTATTTGAGTCGTATATTTATTATATATAATAGCAAAAAATACGACTTTTGTCAAGCTACTCTATAGCCTTACTATTGACATTATGGATTAAATATGATAAGATACTGGTAGCATTATTAACGCTTAATTATCAATAGTTTATGCAAAAAATGTTTAAAACAATCAGCGGCATTGTTACCCTTTTGATTTTGGGTGCTTTGCCTGTCACAAGTCTTGCCTCAGGAACCCCGGCGATTACCACGCTCGCGGCAACTGGTGCGACTTCAACAACCGTCACCATGAACGGCTTCTTTAGCGCAAATGGTGCACCAACCTCGACTTGGTTTTCATACGGTACGAGCGCAACAAACCTTTCGAGCAATACCAATGCGGTTAACCAGAGTTCAAGCTCAGGTCAATTTAGTCAGCAAGTAACTGGTCTCATTCCAAACACGACCTACTACTTTAAAGCTGCAGGTACAAACTTTTATGGTACAACCTATGGTTCAACCATTCTTTCGTTTACGACCTCAGCTATACAGCTTCCATCGCTTACAATGAATACGCTTGCTGCGACAAATGTAGGCTCTTCATCTGCGACACTCAACGGCCACTACAATGCAACCATTACCTCACCTATGGCGTGGTTTCGCTATGGCACAAGTTCAACGAATATGACACAAGTTACGAGCCCACAATCTATGGCGCTCGGTAGCAACAACTACTCTGCAAATGTAAGCGGTTTGCAGCCTTCTACTACGTACTACTTCCAAGCAATGGGTTCACAGGGCGGTAATCAAGTTTCAAATGCGCTCATCTTGAGCTTTACTACCACTGCTCTCCCACAAGCTTCAATGACAGTAACAACTCTTGGTGCAACATCAGTTGGCCAAACCTCAGCAACGCTCAATGCCATGATTACTATGGCAAATACGTCTGCGACAAATCGTTACTTCAAATGGGGTACAAATAGTGTTACCCTCAATAACACACTCAACGTTTCTGGTACACAGAATGCTTCAGGTACATTTTCTGCAACACTTTCAGGACTCAATCCAAATACGACGTACTACTTCAAGGCATACGCTGTCATGACTGGTGGTACAACTGTTGCAGCTTCAATCACCAACCAATTCACAACAGTCGCAGCTCCAGTTACCTATGCATGTAATGACGGCATTGATAACGATGGTGATGGTCTCGTTGACTTCCCTGCTGATCCTGGTTGTACTTCAACCACTGACTCAAGTGAATACAACGTACCTCCAACTATTTACCTTTGTAGCGACGGTATCGACAATGATGGTGATGGTCTTACTGACTTCCCTGCTGATCCTGGTTGTTCATCACCAACAGATATGAGTGAATACAATGTTCCTCCTGTCGTCTACGCATGTAATGATGGTGTCGACAACGATGGCGATGGTCTCGTTGACTATCCAGCAGATCCTGGTTGTGTATCATCTACTGACCAGAGTGAAGTAAATGTCGTTACGACTGGCTATGCTCCAATTGCGACAACCAATGGCGCGAATAGCATTACCCAGACAAGCGCAAATCTCAACGGTGTCGTCAATGCAAACGGTTCAACAACAAACTACTGGTTCGAATTTGGCCCAAACGGTGCATTCAATGCAACAACAAACCAAGCAACATTTGGTACTGGCAATGGTCCAGTAAACCAAACAGTTACTGGCCTCAACGCAGGCACAACATACTCATACCGCCTCTGTGCCTCAAATGCATACGGGCAAAACTGTGGTAGCACATTTACCTTTACAACATCCCAGCAAACAGGTTGTACTTCAAACTGTGGTGGTTGTACATATAACTGTGGTTGTACAAACTACTGTGGTGGTGCACCAATCGTCACAACGACATCTGCAAACAATGTAACTGATACATCAGCAATGGTTCTCGGCTACGTTGATCCAAATGGCGCTGGTAACGCTCAGGTAACATTTAAGTATGGCTCAAATGGCAATCTCAACTACACTGCCTATGCAGCTCAAAGCATTGTCACATCGGGCCAGCAAGTTACAGCCTTCCTCACAAACCTTCAGCCAAATACGGTATATGCTTTCCAGATTTGTGCAGTAAACCAGTACGGTCAAAACTGCGGTACTACTCTCTCATTTGTCACGACAAATTCGTACATCAATCAGAATCCGTACTACCCACAGCAGCCACCTTACTACCCAACAACTCCGACAAACCCACAGCAGCCACCAATCATTATTTATACAAATACGAATAGTGGTGGTGACTACAGCATTGCAAGTGATTCACTCGCAACGCTCAAAATCAATGCTTCAAAGCGTGATGTTACTCGAGATGACATGGTGTCATTCAACGTAACACTCACCAATGAAAGCAACCGCTCACTCAAAAACGTGAAGATGAATATCACGGCGCCTAGCGACCTTGCTCTCACTTCAACAAGCCTAGGTGACATTTCGTTCGCGACAAACAGCGTATCGATTGGCTTTTCAAGCCTCGCAGCCGGTGATTCGAAAACTATCATGGTAACTGCTCGCGTCGCGAGTGATACAACAGCAAAAAGTTTTGTTGTTCACGCAGACGCTAGCTACCTCAATACACTCACTGGTGACCGCGAAACGGTAACCGCTGAGACGGTAACAACTGTTGGTCACAACGGCCTCCTCGCAAGTGTCTTTGGTGCTGGTGTTGGCGGTGGAATCATTTGGCTCCTCATCATCATCCTCGTCATTCTCCTCGGTGTGCTCGCCTTTGGCCGCAATCGCCGTGTAGAAAAAGTTGAAGCTCCGCTTCCACCAAGCCGCTGGCCTGGCAGTCCTACTGCGTAATGCAGAATAAAAAATCCTCCGAAAGGAGGATTTTTTATTCTGCATTATTTAACTAACTAAAGAGGGTTTCTTACGTACACGACATCCGACACATAGTTCGTATGAGTGGAATCTGTGCATGTTATATTAATATTCCATATGGAACCGCGCGCAACCCATGGAATAGCCCCCATGACTAACAAGTCACCTGTAGCTGAATGATTGTAATGGATAGATGGCGTAGAACTTTGTGCCGGGATACTATTTGTTACCATTGGATATGTATTGGTATCAAATTGATTATTGTCTGGATAAATACCCAGAAAACTCCAGATCTTTGGAGCATTATTGTGGGCCATTAATGCCATATATCCTGCAGGATAACATTCCACGGCATTCGTTGATGTCCAAGTAACTTTTACTGACTGGTCCGCCGCAAACGAAAGGGGCGCAGACTGAGACCCATCTTGTCCATTTAATTTAAGATCGACACAAAGGCGATTTGTGCAGTCTGGAATATTGGCGATAGTTCTCGCATTAGAAGGAAGTACTAACTGTGTTACACCGTTTTTTGTGGTCTGTTTTATAGGTGACTGACTTAATAAAGCAGCAGCCCCATTTTGTGTCTGATCAACTATCTGTGTTTTTTTATTATAAAACCAAACAATACCAATAATAAGAATAATCCCGACAATAATTATCCACGATACTGATTTCCCCTTTTTTACACTCATACAAAGATTAGAAAAATAGTTAATAAGAGACCTCTCTAGATATCGTACCATTTATTGATTTAATTCGTGCAGGACTATTGTGCACAAGCTTAGTCCCACTTAATCTCCCCCGTCTTATACTCGGTCACACGTGTTTCAAAGAAATTCTTTTCCTTGCGAAGGTCAATGATTTCAGACATCCACGGAAATGGATTTTCACTGCCGTAGACTTTTTCAAGACCAATGCGCTCAAGGCGGCGGTCGGCAATGTACTGCACATACTCTTTAATCGTCGGTGCATTGAGGCCAAGGATACCTCGTGGCAAGCAGTCATCAGCGTACGCATTTTCAAGCACGACAGCTTGTTTGATTTTTTCGGTAATGTCTTTTTTGAACGCGTCGGTCCAAATCTCTGGATTTTCTTTTTTGATTTCATTGATCAAATCAGCACCAAAGGCCAAGTGGACAGATTCATCGCGGAGAATAAATTGGAATTGCTCACCAACACCAACCATTTTGTTTTGGCGGAGGAATGACAGCATCATCACAAAGCCAGCGTAGAAGAAAATACCTTCCATGATGATGTAGTAGCCGACAAGGTCGTGAACGAAGCGCTGCATATTTTCAACCGAGTCAGTTTTGAAATTGACGTCAAAGATCGATTTCGTCATATTCACGACAAAATCATCTTTGTCTTTGATTGATGGAATAGTCTGGTACATTGCGTAGACTTCCTCTGGGTCAAGTGAAAGAGTGTCGCAACAATAGATAAACGTATCAGTGTGTACTGCTTCTTCATATGCTTGGCGAAGCAAATACTGACGGCATTCTGGGTTCGTAATGTGGCGATAGATTGCGAGTACAATGTTGTTTGCTGTAAGCGACTCGGCAGTTGAGAAAAAGCCCATGTTCCACATAATGAGACGGCGCTCATCATCGGAGAGCGTATTTGGACTCTTCCACATTTCGACGTCTTTCTGCATGTTCACCTCTTCAGGTGTCCAGTTGTTTGCCACACCATTTTTGTAGTGCGTGCGGGCCCACTTATACTTCATCGGCAAAATCTTGTTTGGATCTGTCGAACTGTTATTCAGAATGGTTTTTGGATCTTGTGCCATATATTTTTTTACTGCTAATAATTGTATTGCTGACTACTGGCAAGATTCACAAATCTCACCGTCAAAAACATACATAACGGGCTTGTCGGTCGTACCTTCGGTAATTTCCGCAACCACCTCTGTAATTGGTTTTTCTGGAGTCGCATCATAGGATTTATTGATATCGAGTGTTGATTTTTCAATTGCTGAAGCGCCGAGTGTACGGAGGTAGTATGTGGTTTTGAGACCCATATACCACGCTTGCTTGTAGACATCGGCAATGACTTTACCTGATTGGGAATTGGTGAAAATGTTGATTGATTGAGACTGGTCAATCCACTTACCACGGTAGGCAGCGTGCTTGATAATCCAAATTGGATCAATTTCAAAGACTTCCTTGTACTTCTCACGAATATGCTCAGGAATTTCGCGAATGTTTTTCAGACTACCGTCAAAGTACTTTATCTTTTCAACAATATTTGAATTCCAAAGGCCAAGCGGGCGAAGGTCTTGAATGAGGTAGTGGTTGACGACAGTAAACTCACCCGAGAAGTTTGATTTGACGTAGAGGTTTTTATAAATTGGTTCGATTGATGGAAGTGAGCCGGCGATGTTTGCAATCGTCGCAGTCGGCGCAATAGCCATACAGTTTGAATTGCGCATGCCGTACTTTTTGACATGCTCACGAACTGGAGTCCAATCCATACGAGAAATCATATCAACTTCGGTTGGAATACCACGCTCTTCTTCCATAAGCTTGAGCGTATCAATTGGGAAAATACCACGATCCCACTTTGAGCCCTTGTAGCTTGAGTAAGCACCCTTGTCTTTTGCGAGCATCGATGACGAAAGAATAGAGTGGTATGAAATAAATTCCATTGTTTCATCTGAGAAAGCGACAGCTTGGTCAGAATCAAATGCCATATCGAGCTTGTAGAGTGTATCCTGGAGGCCCATGATACCAAGGCCAACCGGGCGATGGCGGAGGTTTGATGTCTCACCTTCTTTTGTTGGGTAGAAATTGATATCGATAACGTTGTCGAGCATGAGCATAGCAGCTTGGACTGTTTCTTCAAGCATTTTCTTGTCGAGCTTACCATCAACAACGTGGGTAATGAGGTTAACTGATGCAAGGTTACAAACCGCTGTTTCTTCAGCAGAGGTATTGAGTGCAATTTCAGTGCATAGGTTTGATGAATGGATAACACCAACATGATCCTGAGGAGAGCGAATGTTCATTGGATCTTTGAATGTAATCCAAGGGTGGCCAGTTTCAAAGAGCATGGTAATCATCTTCCTCCAAAGCTGGTTTGCTGGAATGCGCTTGAAAAGCTTGATCTTACCTTCGTCAGCCATCTTTTCATATTCTGCATACTTTTCTTCAAACTTTTTACCATAAATATGGTGGAGGTCAGGTGTTTCTTCTGGAGAGAAAAGTGTCCACATTTCATCTTGTTCAACACGCTTCATGAAGAGGTCTGGAATCCAGTGAGCAGTGTTAATGTCATGCGTTCGACGACGATCATCACCAGTATTTTTGCGGAGATCCAAAAATTCTTCGACATCCATATGCCACGTTTCAAGGTAGACAACAGTTGCACCACGGCGCTTGCCTGAACGGTTGATTGAAGCTGTTGTTGCGTCAACAATTTTGAGAAATGGGATGAGACCCTGTGAACCAGTATTGATTGATTTCACCGTGGCATTTGTTGCGCGAATATTTGTCCAGTCGTTGGCAACACCGCCAGACCATTTTGCGAGCTGAGCATTGTCGCCAATGCACTTGAAGATGTGGTGGAGATCATCTTCTACGGTCGTGAGGTAGCATGATGACATTTGCGGATGAGTTGTGCCTGAGTGAAGAAGCGTTGGAGTTGAAGGTACAACACGAAGCTGTGAAATCATATTGTAAATGGTAATGGCTGAAGCAGTCTTGTCTTTTTCAAGGAGAGAGAGGCCCATGGCAATACGCATCCAGAAGTACTGTGGGACTTCGAGAAATTGCTGATCGTGGTCACGAAGGAAGTAACGATCAAAAAGTGTTTGCGCACCAAGGAAAGCAAAGAGCTTGTCACGCTTTGGTTCGAGCGCTGCAGAGAGTTTGGCAAAATCAAATTCTGCCATACGTGGATCAAGGCGCTTGCCGGCAATTCCCTTTTCAATCTGAGACTTGAGTTTGTGTCTATATGTCGTATCAAAATTCGCATCAGCTTCGGTTGTATCAAGAACAGCATGGTAGGTTTCGCCAAAAAGGAAGCGTGCAGCGACGAGAGAGTAGGCGTGATCACGTTCAATACGAGCTTTGAGTGCCATGATCACAGCTTTATTGATTTCGGAAGTTGGAATGCCGTCGTAGAGGTTACGTTTTGTTGATGTAAGAACATCTTCAACATCAATGTACGCCTCAAGACCAGTTGCGTGGAGTTTAATAGCTTTTCGAATTTCTTCAATATTGAAAGGTACGAGTTCACCGTTACGCTTCTGTACCAAAATTTCGCTCTTTTCAATTTTATCGCTCAACTCTTTCTCTTTTTCTGCACGCATACGACTGCGTTCGGCACGATAGAGAATGTAGGCACGGGAGACTTCAAAATGACCCTTTTGGGCAATCGCTTTTTCAACAATATTTTGAATTTGCTCTACATGAGGCGTATTGTCCGCCATCGTGGCTTCGAGTTCGGCAGTAACCGCGGCACCAATTTCGGCAAACAAATCATCTGTGGCTTCTATACCACACGCAGTATACGCTGAGGCAACTGCTTTTTGGATGCGGAGGATATCAAATGGCATGATATCACCGCTGCGCTTCTTAACAAATTCTATGGTCATGAAAGTGAACAAAACTAGCTAATAAATCTCCCGGGAGACTCATTTATTTTAACCAACTTAACCCAATCCACAGTTGTGGATTTCGTAAAAAATAGTTAAAAAACTTGTTAAAGAAACAGATGGTTCGGGCTGTAAATAGCAGCGCCAGAATCACCTTTAAAACTAGTGTAATTCTGGAGAAAAAATTGAAACTTTTTCACCAACTTGAAAATGATTTTTTTCGACTTCACCGGAAGCCACCTCGAGTACATAGAGGGCGGCGTCTGAACCATCGTCGGTATTCAAGTCATTGGTATATACTGCCGGATATGAGCTTGGCTGGACATCTTTTTCTATGTGAACAATGGTTTTATTTGCTGAAATCCAAATCATGTCGAGTGGAACAAGTGTATCCTTCATCCAAAAACCATACTCTCCTGGAGTATCAAAAACAAAAAGCATACCAGCGTCACTTGCTACACTTTCTCGGCCACCCAAACCTCGTTCTCGGCTTATGTCATCCTTTGCAATCTCAACACGGTAGGAAATATCTCCAATGACCACAGATGAAAATTGGTTCGATTTCTCCTTTGGAAAAAGTGAATAGAATCCCCCGAGTGCGATCAAAACACCCAGGGCCAAAAAGATAAGTCTAGCTATATCAGTATTCTTAATGTCTTTCAAACGCATGGCCAAAGTATAGCGCAAATTGTGAGCCATATATAACAAAACCGCCCCTGGGGGCGGTTTTGCTTTCATATACAAATCGTAATGCTTAGCGCACCACACGAGAACAATATGGAGAAAATAATGTTTGTGAGGGTTCAAAAGATATGCTCTTTCGTTCCGTTCAATAGGACGCTTTGTCCCAAGCACAAGGTCTTTCCCTTGCGTCTTGCAGTTTTATGGAACCTGCTAACCCCTTCTGTGCTCAATTGAGGCACAGAACATCGACCAGAATAAATTTTTGCTCCATCTAAAAGACAGACAAAATCGTGTTCTGTATGAATTAATCCACGAGCAGCTTCCGCTACCCGTGCCTTGTTACGACTTATTCCCTGTCACCGAGCTTACCGTAGGCCCTCCTTATGGAGAGATTTCGGGTACTCCCGGCTCCCTTGAATTGACGGGCGGTGAGTACAAGACTTGAGAACGTATTCACCGCGGTATGGCTGACCCGCGATTACTAGCAATTCCGGCTTCATGAGGGCGAGTTGCAGCCCTCAATCCGAAC
>CAYOEB010000020.1:0-9402 GCA_964403005.1 uncultured Candidatus Saccharibacteria bacterium
TGTCTTCAACAATCTTGATGTAATGGTGGATAGTCTAATGTAGATTTCCCGAAAATAATTTGACGCACGCGGTTTTTCATATATAGTTGTAAAAAATCGCACCATGAACAACCACATTCTTGACGCACACCTGTTCGTCAGCGCTCTCACTCTTGCGATAGAAAAGACAATGAAAGAACTACAATTCTTTGCTGGTTGGACATTTGTCACCTTTGTCTGCTTTGCGTACATTGCTCCAAAAGTTTTTATTTGCGCAGGAACATGTGCTCAAATGATTTGTTGGGGCTTCTACCTGGTCTTCGCATCATTTGGCCTAATCGTATTCTTTTGTATGTTGTGTCAGAGTGTACAACGCTACATCTTCTTTAAGTCCTTGGAATGCTGAGGACTTTTTGTTTGCCCGATTTTTGTCTCTCAAAATGCTATAATCCTTCATATGCCAGCTAAAAAAGTGGCCTCAAAAGCGGAAAAAACCAAGAAAAAGAGGCTTATTTTGCTTGATACCCATGCGATTTTGCACCGAGCCTACCATGCCATGCCGGACTTTTCGACGTCGTCTGGCGAGCCTACGGGCGGCCTCTACGGCCTTTCGACTATGCTGTTCAAGATTGTCGAAGAACTCAAGCCTGACTACATCGCAGCAGCGTACGATTTACCAAAGAAAACCTTTCGCCATGAAGTCTATGAAGGTTATAAAGCAGGTCGCAAGTCGGCTGACGACGCGCTCAAGGTGCAGCTTGGCCGATCTCGTGAGCTCCTCGAAGACTTTGGGATTCCTGTTTACGCGTGCCCAGGTTTTGAAGCCGATGACATGCTTGGCACTATTGTTGAGCAGCTCAAAGACAATAAAGATATAGAAGTCTACATTGCGACCGGTGATATGGATACGCTCCAGCTCGTCGACAAGAAGCGCGTCAAAGTCTTTACCTTGCGAAAGGGAATCACTGACACGGTTGTCTATGACGAAACTGCGGTCAATGAACGCTATGGTTTTGGTCCGGAGCACATTACCGACTACAAGGGTTTGCGAGGTGATCCATCCGACAATATTATTGGCGTTCCAGGTATTGGCGAAAAGACAGCGACAATTTTGATTCAGCAATTTGGTACTATCGAAAATCTCTACAAGGTTTTGAAAAAAAATCCCGAAAAGGTGAAAGCTGCGGGTATTACCGACCGTCTCCTTGGTATTTTGAAAGACAATGAAGAAGAGGCACTCTTTTCAAAAACGCTTGCGACTATTTCTCGTAATGCGCCGATTGAGTTTGTTTTGCCAGAAAAAACCTGGCAGGCAGGTGTTGACCCTGTTCGACTTGAAAAGACATTTCGTGATTTTGAATTTAAAAGTCTCGTACCGCGAGTGAAGCGCATGTTTGGTGATAATGAAAGTGGTGTTGCGAAAAAAGCAGCCGATGGCGAGTCGCTCGGTTTTGGCGAATCACAAAGCGGCGCCGACAAAGATGATATTGAAAAAACCGCAATCGCGCTCTGGCTTGTAAACTCTGATATTAGCTACGCGGGGGAGTCCGAGATTTTGTCGTACGCCAAAACTGACAATTTTGAAAAAGCCAAAGCAAAGATCCTAGCAGATTTACATGAAGAAAAGCTCGACAAAGTGTATACAGAAATTGAGCTTCCAATTTACGACATTGTGCGAGGTATGGAACAATTTGGTGTTGGTATCGATAAACAACTCTTTACTGATTTGTCGAAGCAGTACCACGCGCTCATTGATGACGTTGAAAAGAAAGTCTGGGAACTTGCAGGCGAAGAGTTTAACCTTTCATCACCAAAGCAGCTTGGAGAAATTCTTTTTACCAAGCTTGGACTCAAGCGCAAAACACGCACAAGCAAGGTATCAACCAAAGCCGAAGTACTCGCTGAGCTCGAGGGTGAACATCCAATTATTCCGCTCATTATGGAGTACCGCGAGTATTCGAAACTTGTTTCAACATACATCGATACGATCCCGACAATGGTCGGTACCGATGGTCGTCTCCATACGCGTTTTGTACAGCATGGTACGACAACTGGTCGTTTTGCGTCGCTCAATCCAAACTTGCAGAATATTCCAATTCGCACCGAAGCTGGCCGCATGATTCGCAAAGGTATGGTCGCCGGCGATGGCAATTGTCTCATCTCACTCGACTACTCACAGATCGAACTTCGTATCATGGCGATATTAAGTGGCGATAAAGAATTGATAAAGATTTTTAATGAAGGTATTGATGTTCACACCGGTGTTGCTTCACGTGTCTTTGGTGTAGCTCCAGAAGAAGTAACTAAAGAAATGCGTCGTCGTGCCAAGATTATTAACTTTGGCATTATCTACGGCATGGGTGTTTCTGCGCTCCAAAAAAACCTCGGCAGCACGCGCGCTGAAGCTCAGGCTTTTCATGACACCTACTTTGAAAATTTCCATGGCGTGAGAGACTTTATTGAAAATACCAAAGCCTTTGCCAATGAGCACTACTATACCGAAACACTCTTTGGTCGCAAACGACGTTTTCCGGCGCTTCGTTCCAATATGCAATTTTTGCGTTCGATGGCTGAGCGCATGGCCTCAAATGCACCACTCCAGGGTACGCAGTCTGACATTATTAAGCTCGCAATTCGCTACGCGGACGAAGATTTGAAAGCCGCAGGTCTCGCCGACAAAACTCACCTCATTCTCCAAATTCACGACGAATTGGTCTATGAAGTAGACGAAAAGCTTGCCGACAAAGCTGAAGAAGTCATACGTAAAGCCATGGAAGGCGCGCTCGAGCGATCGTACATCCATTTCAAGTCTCCGGTGCCAATTGTAGTATCGAGTGGCAAGGGTAAAACCTTGTACGACGTCAAGTAGGGTGGCAGGTGTTGCCGCCCTTTATTTTTGCTAGAATAGCGGTATGGAACAAAACACACCACATGGAGAGCCCCAGGTTGAGACGTCCCACCACGAGACTTCTCATCGGGAACTAAGCTCAGAGCAGTACATTAGCTACCTCGGCAGCTTTCCTCCAATTGTGCAATTTAGCGGTCTCATCATCGGCGTTTTCATGGAATTCGTTTTTCCAACAAAAATGTTTCCACCACACACCGCACAAATGCTCGGCGCGATTATCGTCGTACTTGCGACACTCATCATTTGGTGGTCACAAAAAACCTCAGCGGCATTTCGTCTCCGTGAGAAGAGGGGAGAGGCGCGCAATTTCCGCAAAGGCCCATACCGCTTTAGCGACAATCCAACATCATTCTCACTTGCGCTTCTCATTGTCGGTTTTGGCTGCATGCTGAACTCGCTCATGATTGTACTCCTCTCAATCATTGGCTACTGGGTTTCATTTATCGTCTACGAAACAAAGAAGCGTCGTATCATGCTTGAAAAGTATAAAGACGATTACGCGGACTATAAGAAAAAAATTAAATCACTCTTCTAATATGCTCACGGTTTTTGTTGGCGCACAAGACGCACGCGCACAAGCTGCTCAAAAAGTAATTGCGGCCGAAATAAAAAAAGGAAAACAAGTCGCGAGTTTTTCCGACGCCTCATTTCAAAAAGAGAGCGCACTTTCATATATGAGTGGTGCTGACATGTTTGGCGGTGCGTATGTTGTTCACTTATCACGTGTTACTGATCACGCAGATGGTCCAACTTTTTTTCTTGAACACACAAGCGAACTTATTGCATCACCAACAATGTACATCGTTGAAGAAAATGAACTTTCAAAAGAACTCGAAGCACTATTTGAAAAATTGAACATTGAGGTCGCTGCATTTAAAATCGCGAAGCCAAACTTTTTTTCACAGCTCACACCGTTCACGCTTGTTGATGCGTACAATGCGCGCGACAAAAAAATGTCGTGGATGCTCCTCACCAAGCTTTTTGCAAATGGTACATCGGCCGAAGAAATTGCCGGAGCGATGATGTGGAACTTCAAAAATCTTTCACTCTACTTTTCACAACCAAAACCAACCGCGACGTCACTCGATATGAAACCATTTGTCTTTGGTAAAGTCGCGGCTGCTGCAAAACATTTTTCACAAAAAGAAATTGCCGATCGCGCGTATGAACTTTCAGTGACGCTCCACAAGTCACACCGCGGGGAAGGTGATGGTGCGACACTACTTGAACTCTTTATTCTCAAATCACTTTAATTACATATAAAAAAATCAACCCTTCGAAATGGGTTGCGAAGGGTTGAAAAGGAGTTGTGAGCAATTGGGAGAATTGCTTTATGAAGTTGTTGTACAAAGAACTGGAACTATGTAACGTATATCGATGAAGATGACAATGGAAACATCTTCGCTAATGAACTAATTATGATCGTTTCGAATTTTCTTTTTGATATGGCCCAACACTGGGTCGGTTTAAAGTATTCGTGATCTTTGCATTTAGTATAGCGTTTTATTTTACTTCGAAAAGTGCTCAATGTGTGGATTGCGGAGTCATCTCAAAAAAGCATTGCAAAATAAGCCTATTTCAACTAGTATACGAATATGACAATCGTAACTATTGCAGTCCTCGTTTTCGCAGCAACGCTCCTCGGCGGTTTTTTTGCCTTACGATTTAAAGACAAGCTCCATCTCGTTGTTGGTTTTTCGGCCGGGGCTGTGCTCGGTATTGCATTTCTTGATCTCATGCCAGAAGCTGCTGAGCTCATTGGTTCAGCGAGCCTTGCGGCAAAAATTGCGCTCGTCGCAGTGCTTGTCTACATGCTCGTTGATCGTTTCTTTTTTTCTCACTTACACAATCATACGCACGATCATGCACACGCCGAACATGGGGTGGGTGAAGCGCACAAAGATCATGACCACAACCACGAACATGTTGGTCGTGGTATCATTCGCGCGGCAAGTCTTGTGATTCATAGTTTCCTCGATGGCCTCGCAATCGGATTCTCATTTCAAGTTTCTGCTGCGACTGGCGCTATTGTGGCACTGGCAGTACTCGCTCATGATTTTTCTGACGGCATCAACACTGTCGCTTCGGTTCTCAAATCTGGAACGAATGCTCGTGCGAAAGCCTGGCTCGTCGCGGATGCAATTGCACCAGTGTTCGGTATTTTCGCGGCCTCACTCCTTTCGATTGGCGAGTATTCGCTCGGCATTATCATTTCCGTTTTTTCTGGTTTCTTTGTGTACATCGCGCTCGCAGATATGATCCCAGAAAGTTTCCACGCGCATCCAAAAAAGTGGACGACACTCATGACGGTCCTTGGTGCGGTTTTCATTTTTATTGTGCTTCACTTTGCGCAATTTTAGTGCTTGGTGCTGTGCCTGATTTAAGCGTTTGATTTTTTCTCTGTCGTGTGGTATTTTCTGGTTACGTTTTTGTCACGATTTTGTGGCAAAAAATATCCGCCCGTAGCTCAGTCGGTAGAGCAGCTCCCTTTTAAGGAGAGGGTCGCAGGTTCGATTCCTGCCGGGCGGACAATTTATATAAAAATAAAAAAAGAGACACCGCAGTGTCTCTTGCTTGCTAGTTTGTCGCCATCTTCATCTGATCGCCAAAATCTTTTAGCGGAGGAAAATTTGTTTCACTCAACTTGTTGTATGCCGCTTGTGCATCGCCTGGATCATAAATTGGAACGTCCCAATCAGATGTAATTGTAATTATCCAGAAAATTTGAAGCGGAGCGTACTCACTAAGGTTCTTTTTCAAATAAACCATAGATGTAATCCCA
This sequence comes from uncultured Candidatus Saccharibacteria bacterium, assembly GCA_964403005.1. Lineage (GTDB taxonomy): Bacteria > Patescibacteriota > Minisyncoccia > Phycocordibacterales > UBA9973 > JAGOSA01. The sequence continues at coordinate 5,670 of CAYOEB010000020.1, forward strand.
TCATATTTTGAACTATTCATACTTTGGATTCCGACAACTTCGGTGTTTACCAAAGTACAAGCCTCTGCATAAAATACACTTGAATATTTGTGCAGAGTGTAAATGTCATAGGTCAGTTTTAGTTCTGAGTATACTTGCAGTAGCTCAGGAGAATAATTTACACCAGCCTGAATTTCGGGTGCAGGGTATACTACACAGAGATCCCACGCATATACAAAATCTTCCGGATTCTGGGCACTCATAATGGCATTAATTGCGGCAATATTTGATTCGTGCATCAGGCTGAGCTTTTTAATGTCATAGCTACCAAACGGTCCAGTAACCGCAAGGTTGGCTTTCTCGTACATAAAGAATTGGTGAGAAAACTCCGGAGATAATTCGTAGCTACGATTTGTCGTAGATTGCGCCTGCGCAACAAAAGGGAATGTCATCACCAGTATGGCGAAAACACTGAATAGTAGTTTTTTCATGAGCTTTGATTTAAGTTTCACTTATTCTAACATATAACAACTATTTGTCAATATTTCTATTGTTGCCACTTGCTTGCAGCGTAAAGGTGTGAGAATGTGGTTATGGTTATGAAATCTCAAACAATAGTCGCCCTCATGCTCGAAAATATTCGCAGCGCTGAAAATGTTGGCGCTATTTTTCGTACTGCAGATGCGGCCGGTATTTCGCACATATACCTTGGCGGCTATACGCCAGCGCCGCTGGATCGTTTCAATCGCCCTCAGCCCAAAATCGCGACTCGTGCCCTCGGTGCGGAAAAAACAATTCCATGGACTGTTGTTGCCCGGCCCTCAGTTCTCATTTCTAAACTCAAAAAAGAAGGTTGGCAGGCAATCGCCATTGAGCAATCTCCAAAAGCGATTGATTATAAAAAAGTAAAAATCGGCGCCCAGAAAGGCGAGCCGGCAAAAGTGCTCATTGTGGTGGGTAATGAAGTCGACGGTGTTTCAAAGAAAATACTCGACCTCGTCGATGTCATCGCGGAAATTCCAATGCGAGGACAAAAGGAATCCCTCAACGTGTCAGTCGCGACCGGAATTGCGCTTTTTCGAATATTCGATTTGTAGGACAATATTTGCCTGACTCAAAAAAAGACGAGTAAAAAATAAAAAACGCACTGCGTGTTTTATTCTAGTTGTGTTGGTTCTTGGTTGTATGAACCAGAATTGAGAAAGGGTTTCGCAGTTTTATAACGCTCTGGTCCGCCCGTAAAGAGCCAGATAACAAACAATGCGAGAAAGACCAAGAGAATAAAAATGAGATCTTTCTTTGGATCAAGTTTTGCTTTACCTTTGTCTGCCATGAGAGAAGTATACCAGAGACTACTTTTTTGCAAAAAATGACACCCTATTTTGTTGGGTTATCAAAAAGCTTTTGGTGTACGGGACAAAAGTGCGCGCTTCTGCCACCAAAGGGAAGCCGTTCAATGGTGCCACGGCATCCACGCTTTGGACACGGTTTTCCAGTTCGGCGGTAGACATTGTGCGCATGTTGAAATGTGCCGCGTTCACCGCGGACATCTCTGTAGTCGCTCGTTGAGTCGCCACCAAAATCAATACCTTTTTTGAGAACTGCCTTCATGCCTTTGTACATGAGCGGAAAATACTTTTTTGGGATGTGGCGAACAACTGACATTGGGTGCACGCCTGCGAGCCAGAGCATTTCATCAGAGTAAATGTTGCCAATACCGGCAATGATTGTTTGATCGAGCAAAACGATTTTAATTTTACCGTTTGGGCGCTTCATGAGTCGCTCCACAAAAACATCTTCAGTAAACTTTTTTTCTAGTGGTTCTGGGCCGAGGTGTTTGAGGTGGAGACTTGTCGACAGTTTACCAGTATCAATAAGTGTCACTTTGGCAAAACGACGGACGTCAGAAAGCACGAGGTGCTTGCTATTTGAAAGTGAAAAGACGACATGAATATAGCCGTTGAACGGATCACGGAGTGCGCTATTTTTCTCTTTTGCTGAAGGTGCCCACTCCTTTTTCTTGGCATCAAGGACATAGCTACCAACCATCATGTGACCAGTCATTTTCATGTGGATGAGAATTGTTTTGTGATAGGTTTTAGCGTGGGCGCCTACCTTTTCGATATTAATCAGAATATTTTTGGCGCGGCGCGTGACTGACACAACTTTTGCTCCGGTAATTTCTTTTTTAAACTGAGCAAAGAAACGCTTGTCTTTGTGTGACACACTAAGGTGAGGGGAGCTGTAGCTTTTTGTGGCGAGGTCAGTCCAAACATCGGTGATGGTGAGGCCAGGTAATAGCTTGTGGAGGCCAGTGACGGTTGTGTGGACTTCTGGGAGTTCAGGCATACCTGTAGACTAACGGTTTTACAGTAAGCTCGCAAACGTTTGACAGGCCGTATTCATGGTGTAGAATTTTGGCCGAACCCCAAAATTCTTTATTATGCAGAATATCAGTACCACTTTCCGAAGAGGAGCTATGGTGCTTCTCGTGTTGTGTACACTTTTTACACAAGCCAAAGAACCAGTAAAACAAGTCCAAACGCTATCGTTCGAGCGTGATGTGACCATTCGTGATTCACTCTTTGAGCCATTTGCTCGAGCATTTGATTCACTCTATTCCTTACTCGACAAAAACAGTTTTCTCGATTCCATCTATATGCTTCGAGAAAATGGTTGGGTGACGACACTGTCTGAAGCGGACACAATGTACGTCACGACGCGAACAGGTCACGAAGATTTACGTTTTCTCCCACTTCAAAAAGGCGAATTCGTTGCTGGTTTTGACACTGTGGCACATTGTGAAAAAAAGTGTATTGCGTACTACTCAGAGTACAGAAACCTCATCGTTTTTGTGGCGCAACCACAATCACGTGGAGACAGCCTGTCGCTCGAAGATGGTTTTGTGTTTTTACACGAACTCTGGCATGCATACTTTCGGCATTCAAAAATGAGCGCAGATATGCAGCACACGATGATTGAACAATTTGAATCACTGTGTCGTTTGGAAATAAAAACCAAGCAACATCTTGCCCAAAATGCTTTCAAAAGCGAAAAGTACTAATCAAGAGAAGGTGAGTAAAAAAGAAAGCGCGGTTGTATGCCGCGTTTTTTGCTACCCCAAAATCATTTTTTATAGTCTAAAACGATGACGAATAATTACTTACCAATATGTTTGAGCGCTTCTTTAATTTTTTCATTGAGCGTCGCTGCTTGTGGTCCGACGTGTTTGAGTGCGCGACGAGCTTCTTCTTTGCTGTAGCCAAGTTTTGTGAGTGCTTCGATTACATCACTTTCACCGGCGAGTTCGCCATCGAGTGCGGCGTGGCCGAGCGCAGCAAGTTTATCACGGAGGTCGATGATGATTTTTTCTGCGGTTTTACGACCGATCCCAGAAACGCTGGTGAGGTAGGTCGCGTCGCCTGAACCAATTGCTCGCTGGATGGAGTCAATTGAGCCAAGAGAAATGATGGCAACGGCTGAACGTGGGCCGACACCAGAAACCGTGATGAGCATTTGGAAAAAGCTGAGCTCGCCACGAGTCTTGAAACCGTAGAGCTCCATGCTGTCTTCTCGGACAAAGAGGTGAGTAAAGAGGGCGAGTTCAGTTCCCACGCCAGCCATCATGGCAGCTGCGAGTGTGTCGGTGGTGGTTGAGATTTCGTAGCCAACACCTTGTGTTTCAATGATAATTGAGCGGTCTGAAATGTCGGCAACCTTGCCTTTGACGAATGCAATCATGGAGACAGTATAC
>CAYOEB010000020.1:9502-10806 GCA_964403005.1 uncultured Candidatus Saccharibacteria bacterium
ACTTTTCTGGTATAGTAATCACGTCTCAGTCAGTTCGCGGTTGTTTCCGCTTGTTATTATCTCTTATTTAATTATCACTATGCCAATCATTAAGTCAGCAAAAAAGGCCCTCCGCCAGTCAAAGAAGCGCAAGGCCGTCAACGACCGCCGCACCAAGGCTATGAAGGATGCGATCAAGAAAGTTGAACGCTCAGTCAAGGAAAAGAAAGCGGACGCTGCACAGAAGCTTCTCCCGGTAGCCTTTGCCGCTATCGACAAGGCAGCAAAGCGCGGTGTTATCAAAAAGAACACTGCTGCTCGCAAAAAGTCTCGCCTTGCTCGTATTTCAAAGTAGTACACTCGTACTCGAAAAAATCCCACAATGTGTGGGATTTTTTCTTTCTGTTTATATGCTACACTCATGACAAGCACACTATTGCGCTTCTCTATGGACAATAAACACCACGCACCAGTCGGCATCATTATTATTTTGTTTATCATTATCATCGGCACCGCTTTCCTCATAAAAGAAGACAAGCGTGTGGTGCTTGAAAATGACAATGCAAATCAACAACAAGCACAAACGGCATCCTTACCTGCGTATAAGTGCGGCATGACAGTGACAGCTCCGTTGCCAGGAAGCACGGTGTCGTTTCCGCTCACTGTTGCTGGTAAAGTTGACAACCTTGCTGCGACCGATGGCTGCACCTGGAATATGTTTGAAGGTATGGCTGGCACTGTGACGATTGCTGATCCGACTGGTCCTCATGCAACTGTCGGGCTTGCAGTAAACGGTGATTGGACCGGCAATGTCCCAGTGACATTTTCGGGAATCCTTAATCCGCCGGTTGTTTTCTCTTCTGGTACACCGCTCACACTGACATTTACCGAAGAAGATCCATCTGGTGAAAACCTTGGCTCAACTTTTTCTTACAACGTTATCGCGCAGTAATCCACTACAAACTACCACAATATTCATATGCACAATGTTAATCTCGAAAATCACTTACTCGTTTTTTATGGCACAGAATGTCCGCACTGCGAGCATATGTCTCGACTCGTGGCGCGTTTTGAAGAAGAGCATGGCGTCCGTTTAGAAAAAATAGAAATTTGGCACAATGAGGAAAATGCCCGGCTTATGGAAAGCTATGATGTCGATGGTGCCTGTGGTGGTGTGCCATTTTTCTACAATACTCAATCGAAAGGTTGGCTTTGCGGGGAGGTGACCTATGAGCAAATTATTGATTGGGCTAATGGTGCAAAAACCGCATTTGTAAATTAATAACCCAGAGCGTATTCGTTTATATTTTGTGAGAAATAAAAAA
>CAYOEB010000021.1:0-10202 GCA_964403005.1 uncultured Candidatus Saccharibacteria bacterium
AAGGTCCCAAGGGTATGGCTGTTCGCCATTTAAAAAGGTACGCGAGCTGGGTTCAAACCGTCCTGCGATTGCATTCGGCAAAACGGATTCGTCTGTTTTGTATGATTCGGTCGTAGAACCGTTTGAACCCCCGAGGTTTGTCATTATCAAAGAATGACATCTGTTATATATATGATTATGCCGCGCGCAACATTACTCGTAATAATTGTTGCGCGAACAAAAATAATCATAGAAATCTGAGAAGTCCAGAAATTTTTCATGCAAATGAACTAGTCTGACAACACAACCAAGCATACAGTTAGTATGTTCACGGCGGCAACATATAGAAATGTATGTACGTCAAATCAACTATATCGGTGAAATCCTACGACGGACAACACCGAGGGAAGTTTTGTGAGTTTCATAGAAGATATTTCTTCAAAAATAAACATCATTCATAAGCGTAGCGCAAGAATGATGGGGGAGTTAGCTCAGCTGGTCAGAGCACTAGACTTGGATCTAGAGGTCACCAGTTCGAATCTGGTACTCTCCACGAAGGCAAACAATATATCGTTTGCCTCTTCTATGAAATTCATAAAACCCCGTAGAGACTAAATGTTGATTGGCCAAACAAAGTTTGGTTAGTGATATAGTCCGATCCCTTCAGGAATGAAGGTTCAGCGTAGTGATACGCGGAAGTAAAACAAAATGCGTGAGACAGGTTGGTCTCCTATCTACTGCACTCGTTGATTCTTGAGAAGAGTCGCTCCTAGTACGAGAGGACCGGAGTGAACTGACCTCTGGTGTGTCGGCTGTCCTGCCAAGGGCACTGCCGAGTAGCTATGTCGGGAATGGATAACCTCTGAAAGCATCTAAGAGGGAAGCCAGCTTCAAGATAAGGAATCGTTTAGAACCCTGAGAGATGATCAGGTTGATAGGCGCTAGGTGTAAGCACAGCAATGTGTTCAGCCGAGGCGTACTAATTATTCGATTCCTATTAGGAAATGTGCGAAGCACGATACTCGCGCGCCATCTTTTGGTGGTGCGTGTGATTTGGTTCAGCTACTTGAATGTAGCAAAAATGTTTGAACATTCTGTTCTGGTGATTCGACGCGGTGGTCACACCTCTTCCCATTCCGAACAGAGTCGTTAAGCGCCGTAGTACCGATGATACTCCTTGTGGGGAAAGTAGGTAGTCGCCGGAACAGAATGTTCAAATCTCTCACGAAAAAACTCCGAGAAATCGGGGTTTTTTCTTTTGCTATTTTTTGTGCACAGCTTTTTGTTTCGAAAAAATCTAGCTATGGTATACTCTCGGCATATGACACGCGAAACCAATGCTTTCCTCATTGCAATCGTCGCAGTAGCAATTATTGTAATGAATACCAATAGCGCCATCGGTAATGGTCGTCTTGAGGCAGCTATTGCAGGTGCACAGACGATGCATATCGAGCATACTGCACGAACTACTGCACAAAACGCACAGCTGCAAAGTGCGGAACAGCAAGGAGTATCAAGTTCGCAAGGTACGATCACTGCAAACTTTGGTGAAAATACAAAAAATATTGATTCAAACAATGTGCTTATCCTCCAGCGCTACTTGGCTTCGCATGGTTTTCTCAAAGACAAATATGTCACGGGTGAATTTGGTCCAATCACCAAACAAGCCGTCAAAAATTTCCAAGCTGCAAATGGTATCTTGCCAGCAACAGGGTATGTCGGTGATCAAACTCGCGCAATTGTAAACGCAGGTAACTAACGTCTCGCAAAAAAACAAAGTACCCTTTGGACAGTACTTTGTTTTGCCTTATACTGTAGTCACATGACTTGGTCAGCAAAACGACAATTTTTCTATGGTGGCATTGCTTGTTTTGCAGTGGCACTTTTTCTCCTCATCAACATTTATCCAAAACTCAACAAAGCACCAACCTGTTTTGATACTAAGCAAAATGGCACTGAAACTGGCATCGATTGTGGCGGTGGCTGCGAGCGTATTTGCCAAGCTCAAACTGTGCCGCTCGTCGTGAAGTGGTCACGTTCATTTAAGGTTGGTGACGGTTTTTACAATGCTTTTGCCTATGTTGAAAATCAAAATCTCCAAGCTTCATCAAAAACGATTGGCTACGAATTTACGTTCTACGACGCAAACAACATTTTTATTTCATCTCGCAAAGGCTACATCTACGTTCCCGCGAATGGTCGCTTTGGTATTTTTGAACCGGCTGTTTCGACGGGAAATCGTGTACCAAAAAATACAACATTTCGATTTTTGACGACACCAGAGTGGCTCAAGGTAACAGACGATGAATCGAAACAAACTATTTTTAGTGAAGCAGGTGCGCTTGCAAACCTCGATCTCGCGCCGCGACTACCTGTCGATGTGAGTAATCCAACAACAGGAGATGTGCGCAACATTGATGTCTACGCAATTGTCTACGACCAAGATGACAATGCGCTCGGTGTGAGTAAGACACTCATAGACATATTGCCAGCAAACTCAAAGAAAAGTGTCACCTTTACCTGGCGAGAGCCTTTTAATGGCGAAGCACGTCGCACAGAAATCATTACTCAGGTAAACGTTTTTGCGAACCGAACCACGCAGTAGTATGGGAACTTCTTCGTCACAAAAAATGGATTGGTTGGTCGTCTTCGCAGTCATTCCAATTATTGCCGCAGGACTCATTACCATGAAGTCATTTACCGGTGAGACCGGTTTTTTTGGCCGTCAGCTCATTTGGGCTGCAGTGTCATTGGTAGCATTTTTTGTTGCGTCCCGTATCGATGTTCGCTTTCTCAATCGCAGCAATGTCATTTTTGGAATCTATATTACAGCGATGATCTTCCTTGTCGCGGTGCTCATTGGCGGCAGTGTGGTCAATGGCGCGAAATCCTGGTTTTCATTTGGTGCATTTTCTTTTCAACCATCTGATATTGTGAAAATTGCGCTCATTCTTCTTCTCGCCAAATACTATTCACGACGACATGTTGAAATTCGCCACGTTCGCCATGTTGTCGTTTCGGGTTTGTACGCACTCGTGCCACTCCTCCTCATTTTTCTTGAGCCAGACTTTGGATCGGCAATCATCATTTTCCTCATTTGGTTTGGTATGACGCTCGTTTCTGGTATTTCAAAAAAGCATTTGGCTGTTGTCTTTTTACTTGGCCTTGCAGCTTTTGCTGGTCTTTGGCTATTTGTTTTTAAGCCATACCAAAAAGAGCGTATCCTCAACTTCCTCAATCCGTACTACGATATTCGTGGTTCTGGCTACAATGCTTTTCAATCTCGCATTGCTGTCGGCTCTGGTGGTGTCTATGGTAAAGGTGTTGGTTTTGGCACGCAGTCACGACTTCAGTATTTGCCGGAATATCAAACCGACTTCATTTTTGCTGCCTTTACTGAAGAGTGGGGGTTTATCGGTGCGCTCATTTTGCTCATTCTCTATGGCCTTCTCCTCGCGCGTATTATCAAGGCTGCATTTGTTGGCGCAACCAATTTTGAAACACTCTTTGCGACCGGTTTTGCGATCATGCTGCTCTCGCACATTCTCATCAATGTCGGCATGAACATTGGTATTATGCCGGTGACAGGTATTACTCTGCCATTTATGAGTTATGGCGGTTCACACCTTTTGGTGGAATTTATTGCGCTCGGACTACTCATGGGTATGCGACGCTATTCGCGCGCCGCACATCGCGATGATATGGGCAAAGAGTTTGTTGGTATATAATTACACCATGTTCACTTTTCTCAACAGTTTCATTCATAAGAGTCAAGCATTTGATAGTATTGTTTTCTTTTTGGCGGTGCAGTTGCCATACATTGTGATTGCCGCAGCTGGTCTTTTTCTCTTACTCTACAAAACAGCGCACGATAATGTCGTTTGGATAAAAGGGCTTCCTCGTCGCATCGCAAAATGTGTGCATGTGGGTTTTGCGGTCGGCATTGCCTACGGCATTACGGCAATTCTCAAGCGTGTCATTCACCATGCTCGTCCATTTGAAGGCAAAGATGGTATCACTCCACTTTTTCAGCACAGCGGGGGAGACTCGTTTCCATCTGGTCATGCGACTGCATTTGCGGCTATTGCGACAATCATCTACTTTCACAATAAAACTGCCGGCATTTTCTTTTGGATTGCGGCAATACTCATTTCTGTGTCGCGCGTTGTCGCTGGCGTGCACTATCCAATAGATATTGCGGCTGGTATTTGTATTGGCGCCGGTGTTGGTGTCATTATGAACAAAGTTTGGCGGAAAATTGCTAAGGCCACGACATACTAATATTGTCAAATTACCACATTGTCTTACCTTGCTTTTTGCCCTAAAAACACTTACTATACTGGCATTATGTGGAAAAAAAGATTGGTAGCATTACTCATATTGATCCTCGGTTTGGGGGTCGGGTATTTCGTTTATAAGTCAGAAACTCGTTTTTCAGGTACGGAAAAGGCTGGCGTTGCTGCCAAGTATCCATTTCGTCTCGGTCTCGATCTCTCTGGTGGTTCGCATTTGACCTACAATGCGGACGTCTCAAAAATTGCCACGACTGAAGTTTCAGATTCGATGTCAGCGCTCCGTGATGTCATTGAGCGTCGCATCAATGTGCTCGGTGTGTCAGAACCAATCATTCGCATTGAAGAAGGTTCAAATGGTGAGCATCGTCTCATTGTTGATCTTCCAGGTGTGACTGATATTAAAAAAGCAACGGAAACAATTGGTGAAACTCCAATTCTCGAATTTAAAACCGAGAACCCAAATCCTCCAAAGGCAACACCAGCTACAGTTGATGCGAATGGTAATGTTAATCTCACTACTGATCCATTCGCTGGCAAGTACATTGCTTCTGATCTCACCGGTCGTTTTCTCCAAAAGTCGACACTTGAATTCAATCAGCAAACACGCCAAGCTACCGTCGTACTCCAGTTCAACGATGAAGGTGCAAAACTTTTTGAAAAAATTACATCAGCAAATGTCGGTAAGACTATTGCGATTTACCTTGATGGTCAGCTCATTTCTGCGCCAACAGTTCGCCAAGCAATTTCTGGTGGTCGCGCAGAAATCACGGGTAACTTCACTCCTGATGAAGCCAAGACACTCGTTGGTCGCCTCAACTCTGGTGCGCTTCCAGTGCCAATTACTCTCGTCTCAACGCAGACAATTGGTCCAAGCCTCGGTGAGCGTGCGCTCGCTGCTGGTGAAAAGGCTGCACTCTATGGTTTCCTCGTCGTCGCGCTCTTCCTCATTCTCTGGTACCGTTTGCCTGGTCTCATTTCTGTGATTGCGCTTTCGATGTACGTTGCGATTATGCTCGCTGTATTTAAGATTGGTATTTCGCTTGGCCTCATTTTGCTCCTCCTCCTTTGGGTCTTGCTTGGTGTGATGAGTAATAAGTGGTTCTTCATTATGATTCCAATCACATACCTCATCTTCGCAATCATTCCTCACGCACTCACGCCAATCACGCTCACCACTGCAGGTATTGCTGGCTTCATCATTTCTATTGGTGTTGCGGTTGATGCCAATGTTCTTATCTTTGAGCGTATGAAAGAAGAACTCAAAAATGGCCGCACATTGAGCGATGCTATTGAAGCTGGTTTCAATCGTGCATTGTCATCGATTCGTGACTCAAACACGTCGAGTATGATTACTGCTGTCATTTTGTTCTGGTTCGGTACATCACTTATCAAAGGCTTCGCAGTCACATTTGGCCTCGGTGTGCTCATTTCGCTCTTCTCAGCAATTATCGTGACTCGCATGTTCCTCCGCTCACTCCCAGTCGGCAATGGTCGTCTTGCCCGATTCTTCTTCTCTTCTGGTTTTACGAAGTAACGAATTAACCTATATGTTTATCATCAAAAATCGAAACGTATTTATCGCAGTCTCTACCATTCTCGTCATCGCCTCAGTCGTGCTCATTTCAGTGTTTGGTCTCAAGTTTGGTATTGATTTCAAAGGTGGTTCACAAGCAGAAGTGAGCTACGCAACAACTCGGCCAGAAGCGGACGTCCTCCAGGCTTCAATCGACAAGCTCTCATTTGGTGAAGTGCTCATTCAGCCAGTTGGCGACACTGAGTATGCAATCAAGACTCGCGACCTCACTGAAGCTGAACACCAGTCACTCATCAAGGCGGCTTCTGTCGACGGTGCGTTTACAGTTTCAGAAAAGAGCTACACATCAATCGGTCCTTCGATTGGTAATGAGCTCGCACGTAAAGCAATCAAGGCTATCATTCTCGTCATGGCGGCAATTATCATGTTCATCGCCTACGCTTTCAGAAAAGTCTCACGACCAGTTTCTTCGTGGAAGTATGGCTTGATTGCTGTCATTACACTTGTACACGACATTGCGATTCCAACTGGTGCTTTTGCGCTCATTTCGCACTACAACGGTATTGAAATCGACACGCTCTTTATTGTTGCGCTCCTCACTGTGCTTGGCCTTTCAGTTTCTGACACGATTGTTGTCTTTGATCGTATTCGCGAAAACATTCGCCACAATGCGAATGGTGATTTTGCCGAAACAGTTGGTCGCTCACTTTCACAGACATTTACGCGATCAATCAATACATCACTCACTGTTATTCTTGTGCTCCTCTCGCTCGTCTTCTTTGGCCCAGAAAGCACGCGCACATTTGCAACAGTGCTCACTGTTGGTCTCTTCTTCGGTACCTACTCATCGATTTTCCTTGCGAGCCCACTCCTCGTTGTTGCTGAAAAAATGCAGAAAAAAGGGAATAAGAAAAAGAAGTAGTTGGTGTAAAAGTATTTGCAAAGTAACGACACATGACGATGAGAAAAAAAGAAAACCGCGCTGTACATACAGTGCGGTTTTTTTGAATGCTTTTGGAATGGTCTACGCTCATTTTAAAAATGACTTGAAGAATGTTCCAAAGGCAATTGCCATGCCGGTGAGTAGAACTACTGCTCCGAGTACGAAATGCTCGCCTGAGAGCATGACCACTCCAATGATAATAGCAACACATCCTGCGCTAATAGCAGTGTAACTTCCGATAGTTGATTGGGTTGTTTGCATACTTTTGGGGTTTTTGAAATATCGTGAACTTACTTTTAAAATATGCTATAATGGTGCAACTGTCAAACAGTTTTAATAGCTTTTGTCAATACTATGTCAACAACACTCATCATTATCATCATTCTTGCCATCCTCGTTCTCTGGGTAATTGGTTCATACAACGGCCTCATTCGTCTTGCGACGCAAGCCAAAGAAGCTTGGGCGGATATCGAAGTCCAGCTCAAGCGCCGCTATGACCTCATTCCCAATTTGGTAAATACGGTCAAAGGTTATGCTGCGCATGAATCAACGGCCTTTGAAAAAGTCACTGCTGCTCGTTCGGCTGCAATGTCAGCTGGCGGAACAGCTGGCCCATCTGCTGAAAAAGCTGCTGCTGAAAACGTGCTCACTGGCGCACTCAAGTCAGTCTTTGCTATTGCTGAAGCGTACCCAGATCTCAAGGCCAATACCAATTTCCTCGAACTCCAGCGTGAGCTCTCTGATACTGAAAATAAAATCCAAGCCGCTCGTCGTTTCTACAATGGCACGGTTCGTGACCTCAATATCAAAATTCAGTCATTCCCTGGCAATATCGTTGCTGGCCTCTTCAGCTTTAAGAGCATGGAATTCTTTGACCTCGCAGATGATGATGCTGCGCAAAAGCCAGTCGAAGTGAAGTTCTAGTCGTATGTCTCTCAAAAAGAAATACATCTCTATAGTCGTAAGTGCCCTTGCTGTTATTGGCGGGGCATTTGCCGTTGTGCCACATGTCAAAGCACAGCAATCATCAACAACAGAAAGTATTATTGGCTTTTCTTCAAATCTTGAGCCGCATACTGATGGCAGCATGCATGTCACAGAAAAAATCATATACGATTTTGGTACGCTCAATCGCCACGGTATTTATCGTACAATCCGTGATAAAAATGCTGACGGTGAAAAAATCGATGTCGCAGTCGATAGTGTTGTTGATGAAAATGGCAAAGCTTACAACTACACCACAACAAGAGGTTCAGAAAATGTTGTCGTCAAAATTGGCGATGCCAACGTAACTATCACTGGCGTACACACGTACATTATTTCTTATGACGTCACCAATGTTGCGACCTACTTCAAAGATCACGATGAATTTACCTGGAATGCTATCGGTACGGAGTGGGGAGTGCCAGTAAAAAATGCTTCGGCAACTCTCCACGTGCCAACAGATGGAGTCTATATCAATCCACAAAATATTGGCGAGCGTATTACATTTAGCTGCTACACAGGTCCATATGGCTCGACAACAGCTTGTGAAAATAAGGTGCTCGTAGATGACACGGTGATTTTTATCCAAAAAGATATGTCGGCTGGAAGTGATCTCACTATTTCGGTTGGTGTTCCAAGCGGACTTATCACAAAGCCAAAGCAGCCATTTGACTATACAATCTTTGCCTGGATATTGCCGCTCTTTATTTTTGTGCAACTCATTTCAAAAGCAATCAAGAAGCGCCGTGATCTTAAACCTGGAAAAACAATTATTCCTGAATACGAGTCGCCAACTAACATGATGCCAACACTTGTCGGTTCTGTTGTTGATGGTTCAGTCGACAATCGTGATGTCACGTCGGGCTTGATAAGTGCGGCCGAACAAGGTTTCGTGAAAATTACTCGAAAAGAAAAAACCTGGTTTCTTGGCAGCACTGACTATGAAATAACATTGCTCCGTCCAACAGTTGCACTCTCGCAGGTTGCTGAGCAAAAAATTGTTGAAGCGTTTATGGAAGGAAAGGCTGTTGGTGAAAGCTCGCTCATGTCGTCAATTGATAAGCGTTCTTTTGCTTCAGAAATTTCGAAACTTAAAAAAGCGCTCTATGCAGAAATGGTCAGTCGCGGCTACTTTACGAAAGATCCCGCAAATCGAAAAATAATTCATTGGATTTCTGGAGTAATGATGTTTTTCTTGAGCTTTGCATTTGGTATTGCCCTCCAAAGTATCAACGTTGGCGGTGCGCTTATTGCGACGTTCCTTCTCACTATTCTCTGGCCATACATTGTGAGCGTTCGCACGATTGCTGGCGCTGACACTCGTCGCCACATTCTTGGTTTCAAACAATTTCTCAGTGTGACCGACAAAGATCGTCTGGAATTCCATAATGCGCCAGAAAAAAATCCGGAAACATTTATGAAGTATTTGCCGTATGCAATTGCGCTTGGTGTTGAAGATAAGTGGGCAAAGCAATTTGAGGGCATGTACATAACACCTCCGAGCTGGTACGATGGTGGCTCGTCCGGAAGCTTTGTTGCTGCAAACTTCGCTCGTGATATGGCCCTCTTTACGGCATTTACTTCAAGTAGTGCTCGCGCGGCAAGCTCTGGAAGTGGTTTTTCTAGCGGTGGAGGTTTCTCTGGAGGCGGAGGCGGAGGCGGAGGGGGAGGTAGTTGGTAATGTTACGCCACATTCTTAAAAAATAGATTACTCATCGTACAATATAAGTATGCACACAAGAACAAAACTCACTATCGTTATCGTTATTGCGCTCGTTATCATTGCGTCGTACATTGCTTTCGTTAGAAAAGCGCTCAATGAACATACGCCAACTATCGCAAAGACGATTGATGATCAGGTTTCAGTAACTGACAGCAGTGATACAAATACTACAAGCGACTCGAATGGCGCTGGTCGCAACCTCGGCCTCATTACGCTTGGGAAAAGTTTTACCGCAGTGAAAGGTCAAACGTATACGATTGCCGGGGCATATAGAGACACGTTTCAAATTACTGAATTCTACAATGTGGGCCCATGCCCCACAGGCGCACAATGCCTTTTACCCTCAGGGCAAGCTGTCTACTACAGCATTACGACAACGCCGCTCTCAGATCCGAGCCACCATTCGCGAACGTACGATAGTAGAAAAGAAACTGACGTATTCGCAATGCCATTTCGAGTAACCGTGATGAACTCAGACTACTCGACATATGCATCTGTCATCATTCAAAAAAAGTAACACATACAAATAATGGCAACACTCTACACGCAGCAATCAAAGAACGTTCGTAAAACCTGGCTCCTCATGGCGAGTTTCTTTGTGCTCGTCATTGCGATTGGCTACATCATTTCGTATGCCTACAACAATCCAAGTATTCTCTACGTTGCTGTTATTTTTAGCGTTGTGATGAACATCGTGAGCTACTGGAATTCTGACAAAATTGCGCTCTCGCTTTCGGGTGCAGT
>CAYOEB010000022.1:0-1332 GCA_964403005.1 uncultured Candidatus Saccharibacteria bacterium
ACCACCGCGAGCTTCAACGGCACGAGAGAGCTGCGAGAGCGCAATGACTGGGACGTTGAGCTCACGAGCGAGTCCCTTGAGTGAGCGAGAAATTTCTGTGACTTGATTCACCATTGAGTCATAGTTTTTGCTTGTCGTCATGAGCTGGAGGTAGTCGACAATGATGAGGCCGAGACCATACTCAGCCTTGAGACGACGAGCTGCAGCACGCATTTTGGTGATATTGTTACCAGCTTGGTCGTCAATGTAGATTGGCGCCTTTGACAAGACGTCGAGCGAAGCTGAAATCATTTCAAAATCTCTTTCATGGAGTCCTTTACCAGTGCGAATGTTCCACGCATCGACATGCGATTGTGCAGAGAGCATGCGCTGCACAAGCTGCTGTGAGCTCATTTCGAGAGAGAAGATGCCAACGGGAATGTTGTTTTCAACTGCGGCTTTTCGAGCAATGTCGAGCGCAAGTGTCGTTTTACCCATAGAAGGTCGAGCCGCCAAAATGATGAGGTCAGAATTTTGGAAACCAGCGGTGAGGTTGTCGAGGTCACGAAAGCCAGTTGGTACACCACGGAGTTCGTCTTTTGAGGCGTGGAGTCGTTCGAGTGTTTCCCAGGTTTCGGTGAGGGCATTTTTGATGTTAGTAAACTTTTGATTTTTCGGAGCATTGGTGACACCGAAAATCTTTTTCTCGGCAGCATCGAGAATTTCATCAATGTGCATCGAGCCTTCTTGAAAACCAAGTTCGCAAATATCGTCAGCAGCGGTGATGACAGATCGTGCTAAATATTTATTGACGACAATTTCAGCGTAGTATTTGATATTTGTTGATGCTGGCACAAGCGCGACCATTTCGCTCAAGTAGCTGCGGCCACCGATAGATTCAAGAAGCTGCTTTTTGTCGAGGGCTTCGCCGACGGTGACAAGATCGATCGGTTCATTTTTTGACGAGAGTTCAGCCATTTCGCGGTAGATGATTTTGTGTTTTTCTGCGTAAAACATTTCGGGCGAAATCATGTCGGCGATTTCGTACATGCTCGATGGTCGAATCATAATCGAACCCAAAATAGCCTTTTCGGCTTCGAGGCTCTGGGGGAGTGTGCGAAGTTGTGGTGGTTTTTTGGTCATCTGCATTCCGATTGTAGCATCCAGTTTTTAGAAAAAATCGAGCAATATTTGAATACTTAGTGTATAAGCTGTGGATTACCAAAAGAGCCTTATTTTTATTGTGTGGTTGCTCCAAAAACAGTATACTCGAGAACATTGACTACTTGGCTGAATAATGTAGAGTGTAGAAAATTCTTATCCAATGAAAAAAATCGCACTCTCTCGTGTTGT
>CAYOEB010000022.1:1432-10065 GCA_964403005.1 uncultured Candidatus Saccharibacteria bacterium
CAAACCGCTGTTTATTGGCATGATAGTTGTAGGAGGAATGGTATGGTGGACACTTGCCTATAGTTTCGTGCATAGCGCATTTTTTCATAAAAATGTCGCATAGAAAAGTACCATTTTGTGTGTTTGAGCGAGCCCCGTAAGGCTCGTTTTTTTTTATTTCTTTGCAGTTTTTTTAGCTGCCTTTTTGGCGAAGCCTCGCTGTTTTTTAGGCTCAGCGAGAATTGCGAGTGCGCGTTCGAGAGTGATGGCGAAGACATCGTCAACTTTGAGTGAGCGGAAATCGCCATCATGAACGATGTATGGACCAAAGCGGCCCTTGTTTGCGACAATCTCTTTACCAGTTACTGGATGCTTGCCAAGAGTTCGTGGAAGCGACAAGTAGAGGAGTGCGTCTTCAACGGTAACCTCCGTAGGATTTTTCTCGCGCGGAATAGAAGCCATGCGAGGTTTGGTTACTGCACCAACAACTTCTTTCTCTTGTGTCATTTCTCCTGCTGTTTCGTCCGAAGCAGCATCTGTAGATTTCTTGCTCTTCTTGGCTTTTGCCACACGCTTTTTGGCGCCCTTCATGGCAATACCGAGTTGTACGTATGGACCAAAGCGACCAGTTTTCACAAAGATTGGAAGGCCGGTAGTTGGATCGTTGCCAATTGGTTCATCGCCCTTGATTTCAAGACCTTCGAGTGTGAGCGCGCCATCGCAATCTGGATAGCGAGAACATGATAGGAATTTGCCACCGCGGCCAAGTTTAATCACCATGCTGCTGCCACATTTTGGACAGACAAATTTTGGATCTGCTTCACCAAGGTTTGTTGCTTTTGCGAGTTTGTCTTTTTCTTTAAGCTCTTTTTGAAATGGTCCATAAAAGTCTTTGAGCGTTTTTACGTATTCACGTTCGCCATTTGCAATATCGTCGAGTTCACCCTCCATCTCAGCAGTAAATGTGTCAGAAATATAGTTTGCGAAATTATCCTCGAGGAACGATGAAACAACCTCACCTGTATCGGTTGGTTTGAGTGCACGGCCTTCCTTTTCAACATAGCCTCGATCTTCAAGTGTAGAAATGATGGACGCGTAGGTTGATGGGCGACCGATGCCACGTTCTTCTAGGGCTTTGACGAGCGCAGCTTCGCTATATCGTGCGGGTGGCTCAGTTTGTTTTTCAATTGAGCGCATGTCGATGAGCTTGAGCGGATCTTTGGCTGAAACTTTTGGAAGTTCTACATCTTCTCCGCGTGCAGCAGGATCAGCTTTGAGCCAGCCATCAAAGAGAATGCGTGAACCGTTTGCGCCAAAATCCGGAATAGTGTCTTTTGCATTTGCGCCTTTTTCACTCACAATATTTGCCGTGATTTTCGTGCGGAGGACTTTTGCGTCTGCCATTTGGCTCGCAACGGTACGTGCCCAAATGAGGTTGTAGAGCTTTTTCTGCTCTTCATTCATACCTGCACTCAATTTTTCAACGTGCGTTGGGCGAATTGCTTCGTGGGCTTCTTGGGCATTTTTTACCTTGGTCTTGAATGCGCGAACTTCGATGTAGTCCTTGCCATACATTTTTTCGATTTGTGATTTGATGTTGCCAATTGCCTGGCCAGAAAGTGTTGTTGAGTCCGTACGCATATACGAAATGTGACCAGCTTCATAGAGTTTTTGTGCGACTTGCATCGTGCGCTTTGGTGAAAAACCAAGTCGTGAGCTTGCTGTTTGTTGAAGAGTAGAGGTCGTGAATGGTGCTTTTGGAGAGCGTTTTGCCTCTGTTTCTTTTATATCGATGACATGCCAATCGTGCGATTTGCCAAGAGAGAGAATGCGTTCAGCTTCTTTTACATCGTTTGGTTGTTCGCTGCAGGTAAACGTCATTTTCTCAGCTTTTTTAGCGGCAGTCTCAAGGTCGGCTTCAATGACAAAATAGGTCTCTGGTTTAAAGGCACGAATTTCGCGTTCTCGTTCCATGATGAGCCGAAGCGCAGGGGACTGGACACGACCAGCGGAGAGACCGTAGCGAACCTTTTTCCAAATGATGCCAGAAAGGTCGTAGCCTACGAGACGATCGAGTACGCGACGAGCTTCTTGGGCTTGGACGAGCTTGCTATCAATGTCACGAGGATTGTTGAGTGCTTCTTGAACTGCTTCTTTAGTAATTTCGTGGAAAGCGACACGCTTAATAGGGGCTTTTACTTTTTTGTCTTTCTTAAGCAGTTCTTCAAGGTGCCACGAAATCGCCTCACCTTCACGGTCAGGGTCAGTTGCAAGGATAATTTCTTTGGCTTTTTCGGCATAGCCTTGGAGTTCGTCGACTACTTTTTCTTTGCCTTTGGAAATTTCATAGTGCGGCACAAAACCAGCCGGAATGTCGATGGCTTTTTTGTTTGATTTCGGAAGGTCACGAATATGGCCCACTGAAGCGCGGACCGTATATTCTCCCTCGAGATACTTTTCAATTGTTTTCGCTTTTGAGGGCGACTCGACGATCAATAATTTCATACAATTATATATGTAGTATGCCGCAGTATTACACGAAAGCAAAATATTTTGCAAATCAGAGCTTACAAAATTGCTTCATAAAGTTGAACTTGTTCGTTCGGAAAACTAAAGGAGTAGCCGAACAATACCATCTTCTTCTTTGATGCAATGTTTGATTTCGAGCATACTCATGGCAGCATTGAAATCTGCAATTGAAAGTTTTGATTTTTCATGAAGTATGTCACGACTACATGGTTCATAGAGGTGTACTAGAATTTGTTTTTCAACCTCAGTTAGTTCTTTGTTTTTGTGCACTGTTTCGCTTTTTTCATTTCCAAAAGTATCATCAATCCGCTCGAAACCGAGTGCTTCGCGTAAATCATCAGTGCATGTAATTGGTGTTGCACCGAGGCGCAGAAATGTATGCACACCCCGACTAAGCGGGTTAGTAATATTTCCAGGAATGACAAGTAAATCCCTGTTGTATTCACAGGCAAGACGAGCGGTAATGAGCGTGCCAGATTTCTCACCAGCTTCAGGGATGAGGATTGCATGTGCAATCCCTGCAACAAGACGGTTGCGCCGTGGAAAAGTCCACTCAGCAGCTTTTTGTTCGGGTTCAAATTCGCTAAGGAGCATACCACCGTGGCTAAGAATTTCTTCGGCCAGTTTCCGGTGTGGAGCAGGGTAGAGCGATGATTCAGCAAGGCCTGAGCCAGGAAATGCAATTGTCGGAAGGCCTGCCTCGAGTGCGGCCATATGAGCAACCGAGTCTATGCCATGCGCGAGCCCAGAAACAATAACTACGGGCAGATCGCGAAGTGACATGACGAGAAATTGAATACACTCTTTTGCATAACTAGAGTGTCGGCGTGGGCCAACGATGGTCAAAATCTTTTTATTGTTGAGATCGACAAAGCCACGAGCATAGAGTTTCTTTGGCGGCTGGGGAATGTGGAGGAGGTGTGGTGGAAAATCAGCTTTGTCGAGCTCGTATATGTCAGAGAGCATGTCTATATAATAGAAGAGTGAGATGAAGCCGCAATAAAAGACATATATAGAAAGTATCAAGGACACTGTACTGGGCTTTTTGGCGAAATCTTCATATTTTGCTACTATACATTTATCATGTTAGACATTAAGTTTATTCGAGAAAATACCGATATTATCAAGGACGCAGCCCGAAAAAAGCACGTCAATGTTGATATTGACCTCCTCATCAAAAAAGATGATGAACGCCGTGAACTTATGCAGCGCGCGGATGATTTGCGTGCCGAGCAAAATAAAATGTCCGGCAACATTGCTCGTGCCGTGGATCAAAAGTCGCGTGAGCAAATGATCATGGAAATGACAACCGTCAAAAATGATTTAGGAAAAATCGAGGAAGAATTGAAGGGTGTTATGGCAGACTGGAAGAAGCTCATGCTCGAAGTGCCAAACGTACCCGACGTGAGTGTTCCAGAAGGCGATAGCGATGAGCACAATGTTGAAGTAAAAGTCGTAGGTGAAAAACCATCATTCTCATTTACACCAAAGGACCATATTGAGCTTCTTGAAAAGCTCGACTACGTTGATTTTGAGCGTGGTTCAAAGGTTTCAGGTTTTCGTGGCTACTTTTTAAAGGGTGGCATGACCAAACTTTCATTTGCGCTCTGGCAATACTTCTTGGAGAAAATAATTCAAAAGGGATATGAGCCAATGATCGTTCCATCACTCGTGCGACCTGAACTCCTCTATGGCTCTGGCTACTTGCCACAAGGCGAAGATGATTTGTACAAAACTCAAGACAATGAATACCTTGCAGGTACGGCAGAAGTTGCAACTATGGGTCTCTACTCTGATGAAATAATTCCTAAAGAAAAGTTGCCACTTAAAATGGTGTCATTTTCACCATGCTTTCGCCGAGAGGCAGGTAGTCACGGTAAAGATGTTAAAGGACTCATTCGTGTGCACGAGTTCTACAAACTTGAAATGGTAATTCTCTGTGAAGCGGAACATGAGCAGTCAGTCGCATTCCACGAAGAACTTCTTGGAAATGTTGAAGAACTTCTCCAGGATCTCAAACTTCACTACCATGTTGTCCTCAACTGCGGTGGTGACATCGGTCTTGGTCAAGTCAAAAAGTATGACGTCGAAGTTTGGGTACCATCACAAGAAAAGTATCGCGAAACACATTCTGCTTCGTACTTCCATGATTTCCAATCACGACGTCTCAATATCCGTTACCGTGACGGAGAAGGTAAAATGCGTTACGTCCACTCGCTCAACAATACACTCGTTGCAACGCCTCGCATCCTCACCGCTATTGTCGAAAACTATCAAACCGAAGACGGTAGAATCCGCGTTCCAGAAGTACTCCAGAAATACATAAATACTGAATTTCTCTAGTATGCAAACGGCTCCAAAGAAACCGTTCGTATCGGACAAGCTCGCTCGCCGACGTAAGGCGGCCGCAAAAGCCAAGCGCATTGTTGCTCTGGTTGTTTTTGTCGCAATACTTAGCCTTGGTATTTACATTATCTATGGTAGCCGTTTCCAGATAAAAGGTATTACTGTCGCTGGGGCACAGGCTGTTCCCGCGGAGGATATTAGCCAAACAACAGACACAATTATTAGTGGTAAACGACTCTACATTTTTCCACGACGGAATATGTTTCTTTATTCAAAAAAAGATTTAGAAGCAACACTTGCCACTGATTTTCCTCGACTCGAGCACATTACCATTGGTGTTGAAAATAAGCAGCTCTCTATCGTTGTCACCGAACGCGATCCAGCATACTTGTGGTGTGGAGAAACAATACCAGTTTCTCGACAAGCATCGTTTGAATCAACGTGCTACTTTGTCGATGCCACTGGCTACATCTTTTCAGTGGCACCGCAATTTAGCGACACTGTGTATAAGAGAATGTACACGACCCTGCCGCAAAGTGCTGAAACTCAAGGTTCAGAATCTGGTGAAGCCGTAAATCCAATCGGTAAGTATGCAATGAGCACCAATGTTCTTTCTCGTATCGCAACATTTGCCAAGCAAATTGAATCGCCATATTTCACCCCTACTGCATACTCAATAACATCAGACGGAGATGCGCTCATCTTTTTTTATCGAGATAGTGATGTATATCCAGCTATTCGCTACAATCCGCTCCATGATCCACTTACTGTCGTTGCTCAATTTAAGAGCGCGATTACAACTGAGCCACTCAAAACCAAACTCGCAACCGATATGAGCAAGCTCGACTACATCGACGTGCGTTTTCCAAATAAAATTTTCTATAAGTTTAGTGACGATACTGGTCAGCAGCAAGATGGTGGCAAACAAGTAAATTCGCAGCCGACACAATCTACGACCCAACAAAATGGAAACCACTAATGCTTGGAAACATATAGTAGATCGCGCCAAAGAGCGTTCGCTCACAACAAAAAAGCCTGAGCCATTTTTTGCGCTCGCTCCCATGGCTGATGTCACTGACCCGGCTTTTCGTCGCATTATTGCAACGTATGGTAAGCCCGATGTTATGTGGACCGAATTTGTTTCAGCAGATGGACTCATGCTTGGCGGCCGCGAGGCACTGATGCGGGACTTGGCATATACCGAGGACGAGCGGCCGATTATTGCGCAGCTTTTTGGTTCAAATCCAGAAACCATGCGCGACGCTGCCAAGCTCTGCACCAAGCTTGGCTTCGACGGCATCGACATCAATATGGGCTGCCCGGATCGCTCAATTGAAAAGCAGGGAGCGGGCGCGGCAATTATTAAGACGCCAGACATTGCTGTTGCGGTAATTCGGGCTGCCAAGGAGGGAATTACTCTCGCTGTCGAAGAAGCAGCAACAAATGGTACAAACAAAAGCCGACCAGTTCGCGAAATCCCACTTTCAGTCAAAACACGTATTGGCTACAGCACAAATGAAATCGCGACCTGGATACCAATACTTCTTAAAGAAAACATTGCCGCACTCACTGTTCACTGTCGCACACGAAAAGAAATGTCAAAAGTTCCAGCTCGCTGGGAACACATTCGTGAAGTTGTCGCACTTCGCGACAAACTTGCGCCGCATACGCTCGTTATAGGCAATGGCGATGTTCGTGATGTTGCGCATGGTCGTGAGCTCGCCGCACAATATGGCGCAGACGGTGTCATGATTGGCCGATCGATTTTTGGTAATCCCTGGCTTTTTGCTCCGCTTTCACAGCAAAACGAAAATCTAAAAGACAGTAGTGGTGCTCACCGCAACTTCCTCTCGCGTGCCCTGCTTTATCTTTCAACAACAGTGCGCGATTTCATTGCGCGTTTTCTCCAAAACTATTTTGGTGTTAAAAATCGTTACTGGCTTCGCAATCGTCACGGAGATACAATTTCTCAAGAAGAAAAACTTCGCGTGCTTATTGAGCATTGCAAACTCTACGAAGAACTTCTCGGTGACATAAAAAGTTTTGCCATTATGAAAAAGCATTTCAAAGCTTACGTCCACGGTTGGTCGGGTGCCAAGGAACTTCGCATGGCGCTCATGGAGGCGCAATCCGCAGAAGATGTTGAACGAATCATTGACCTTCACTCGTCAAAAGCGTAGAGTAAGTCAAACCTCAAAAAATCTATAGCGAATGAAAAGATTCATGCTCCTCATTGCACTTGCATTTTATATGCATCTGCCACAATTCGCACATGCGACAGGAAGTACCGAACAGTATCTGCAACCAATTCCGAAAATTCGTTTGAGCCCAGTTCACATTTTTGTGACGTGCGGCTACAGTATTCCGGCAAAATGGAATGCTGGCGTCATGTGCACGGCAACTCAAGGTCGGAACATTAACCTTATGGTTGGCGGCTACGCATTTGGTCCGTACGACAAATTTATCAACGCCGAAGATCCAAAACCAAATCTTACGATTTGGGGAATAGCGGTCGGTGCGGCATGTGCAAACTGGCATTCAGTTTGGAAGGGAACAGGTCTTGATGTTACCTTTGGCGCTGGAAACTACGACCATGGTGAGCTCAACGTGCCGTGGCACTACGGTTGTGATGCAATTGTTTCTCATGCGCTCTACACAGATCGTGCGGGAAATTATGCCTGCTCTATCTATGTAGAATGCACCCGAACCTATGTTGTCTCAAATAGTGATGCACGCGGGCTGGCGTTTAGCTCAAGCCAAAAGGGAAGCTGGATTGTGAGTACTGGCATTCAGCTATCATTTTAGTATAATGTCCTTGAGAATAATTATTTTTTCATTGCATTGTGGACCCTGCGGAAACGCAGGGTTTTTTATTGTACGATCGAGGTGTTGACGAAAATGCATTTCATGAGTATGATGAAAGTCACGTTTTTAATGAGTTCCTAACAATTAAATTAACAACCATGCAAAAGAACACCCAAAAAATGAATGGTGGTAAATCAACTTCACCAAATGCTCAATTTTCTCACGCTGAAATCAATCGACTGCTCCGGCTGGCCCCGGACGAAATGCGCCACGAGGACAGATCAAAGTATCAAAAACTCCAGTCCTATGCCGCAAGCGTTCAACACATGCCGCCCACGCATTTCGAATCATTTATGGGACACAGCGATTTTCTCACGAAGCACCTTTGTCGCAATCCGCACCTTTCTGGTCCACAGTTGGTCGACATGCTTCATGAAAAGAGGCTGAAGAATAATACCGATGCAATCATTAAGTCTGACTACCTCATTAACCTTGCGCAAAACCAATCAGTCACGACGCACATGCTTGGTCAAATTGTGAACTTTGTGCAGAAGCACAAAAACAAATTTGCACCGGCGAATCACTTCGAAACCATCAAACAGGTGCTTGCCCACAAAAATTGCACTGCAACTATTGTCACGCAGCACATTGGTAAACATTGGGTGCTCGCCCATGGTAACGAAGAATCAATTTCCACACTTTTGCAGCGCTTTGGGGGAGTCTACCCACACCAGACGACTCATTCCATCGCACCCGAGGCAGACGTTCCTGGTATCCCTCAAACAGAGAACCAAACATCCGCCGTTGTATAGCGTATACATTTTTCCTCAATGAGCCCGGAACACCACCGGGCTTTTTTCTTTGCTATATATATGTCAGATTGCTTTGGTTAATTTTTTAATTTGCTTGGCCTTTGCTATACTTTTGCTATTACACAACCGGAAACTTTTTCTCTATATCGCATATATCGCATT
>CAYOEB010000023.1:0-3975 GCA_964403005.1 uncultured Candidatus Saccharibacteria bacterium
CAATATCAGAAAGTTTTTCTGGATCTTGCTCCCTAATCTTAAGAAAATAATCTTTATTAATTTTGTGTTTTTTCAGTGACTTAATTAATACTTCTACATTATTCTTTATTACATTATATGTCGTAACAAGCTCGCTATTTAAATCTGAGAGAAATGCTTTTTCTGGTAATAAATCAAAAAAAACAGCTCCGCCACCTACAAATGGCTCAAAATAACGACCTGTTTTTGGGTTAAATTTTTCAGGTGGGTACAGATTTAATTTTCTAAATTGAGCAAGTAATTGTCTTTTTCCCCCAACCCATTTAACAAATGGTTTTGGCTTACTTCCTATTATCTTTTCAGCATCAGCAATTAGGTTTTTTTTATCTGCTAGTTCAAAAACCTTGCGCGCATAAATTGCATTCACATCAAAAGCAAGCTGAATTTTACGTACCCCCTCCTGTACGGTCATATGTATATTTTAGCATTAAAGGCTGTAACAACTAAGCCGTTTATTTCCTCAAATCATATCCCCAATGCAACAAGGCCTGCCGTTGCTTTGGTCGACACACCGTATCGCCTGGACGGCAATTCGCCACAATCTGGCCAATATGACTGCGCATGGCCTTCCAGCGCTTGATTTGGCGGGTATCTTCGCCTTCGATAACGCCACCGCGATTTTTCTTGCCAGCTTTCCCTACAGTATCAGGCAACCTGCGGCCCATATAGTACCTACAATACCATTGAAACCAGCCGCGCGGGTCGTCTTGATGAATCCAGCCATTTTTGCGCCACACCGAAAGCGGCTGCGAGGCCAAGACGCCGAAGTAATTTATTTTTTTATCGACATCGTGGCTTGGCTTGCCTGCCTTTTTGCTTTTGGTGTGTGGTGCAAGCTTGGCTTTCATGAACCAGTCCTTCGGAAATTCGGCAAACACTTTGCCGGCAAGCGACGCCTCGGCACAGTCGCGCATATACACACCGCCAAAGACACCGAGCGCGAGTATTTGTTTTGGTGACAAGTCCGGCCGAAAATCCGGCGCAAAATCCTTGCCCATCGGCGCGACGAGTTCGTAGCTGTACCCTTTTTGCATTTTGTCGGAGACTCTCACCATGCGAGTTTTTGACGACATATTGCTCATTATATCTATTGATCATAGCCTTTGACAAAGGTGAATTATATGTTAATATATAGGCCAACCTCAAAATAGTTCGTTAAACCCCAAAAAAACATTGAAAATGGCAAAAGTAATTCTCCCCTCTGACACGTCTGAAACACCAACCAAAAAGTACATCAAGGCGCAATGTGCCGATGTAAAAATTATCTTATTTGTACTGAGCATATTTGCGATATGTTTCGGTCTCGTGATGTGGAAAAATGAGCATGGGCCGATTGGAAAAATACCCACCGTCGTTCTTATTGTGATTCCATCACTCTTCACGTTTGCGTTTTTGTATATCTACGCACCGTTTAATAACTGGCTCGAACAGACTATTATCAATCGTTGGCATAGAAAACGTGTACGCATTCGCAAGTCTTACAGAATCACCAAAGTGACCCATGTACCGCATATCAATTTCAACTTTGAGAAACCATGTTTCAATGTTGAAATTGAATTCGCTAATCAGATTGATCAAGAGGTTTTACCTCAGCTTTCAATTTGCACTAAACCGATTAAGGAGTGCGAGATCAGTGGTCCGAAATCAATTATTTGTAACATCTATCATTTTATTGATAATGAAACCAATAATGTGTACATTCTCTCGTCCACGAACAATCCATTCAGGTTTCGCCACGAATTGGCTGATAGAATCATGAAAAAGAGAGAGGAGTTTAAAGTTAATGACTCTCAAGGAGCAGAAATCGTTTGATGCTGCAGCACAAACGAGTAATCCCCGATTTACATTGTAGATCGGGGATTTTTTACTTGTCCGTGTAATGTATGCTACGCAACCGAGCCACCGAATGGAATTGCAAATCGATCGAAGAATGAGCGACGAGCTGATGTTGTACGAATTGCATTCTTGCGAGCGGCCAAGGCTTTTGCTGTAGAAGCGAGGTGCACCGTATGCTTCCCAAAGAAGTGGTCGAGTGAATCAATGGCTTCATGCACCTTTTCAAACTTGCTCACTGGCTCGCTCGTACCAAAGAGGTCTTGCTGCAGTGATGCTGGTGACAAGTCATATGCAGTAAAACCAGTTGCTCTATAGTCTTCATTGGCTTTGAAAATCTCAGAAAAACGTTCTTTGGCAGCGGCAATAAATGCTTCTGGACTATTTGTCGCATGTGGTACGACACATTCGATTGAGCGGTATTTGAAATCCTGTCGCTTGACGAAGATAACCGCTCGTCGTGCGCGCAAACCTTCTTGTCGCATCTTGGCGCAAGCATTTTCAATATTTTTTGAGAGCTCGGCAAAGACGTAGATTGGGCTTCGTGAAGGTGGCGTAAATGTACCAGTTTTTGAAATAGATTTTTGTAGATCTGCTTCTTCCCTCGTGTGTACTTTGAGGAGTGATGAACCACGGAGCTCATGCCAGAGCTCAAGAAATGGTTTTGAAAGTGTCACATCAACCCACCTCTCCGAGAGTTCAGCAAATTGGAGCGCATTGGTAATGCCAGCTTTTCTCAAAAACGTAGCCGTGCGACGACCAATTCCCCACACATCACCAATTTCAATAGTAGCGAGATGTTCTTCGCGATTTTCTTGAGTAATGACGGTAAAACCGTGAGGCTTATTGTAATTTGAAGCAAGCTTTGCAAGTACTTTTGTTGGACCAATACCCACAGACACACTAATATTGAGATCTTCTCCAATTTCTTTTTGAATTTTTTGAGCGACTTCGATTGGATCAGCTTTGCCGGAGACGTAGAGGTTGGTGAGTTCGGCAAAACATTCATCGACTGAGTACTCTTCAACAACTGGTGAATACTTTTTGACGATAGTCGTCATACGTCGAGAAAAAATGGTTATGGCATTGTAGTCAGATTCCATAACAGCGACTTGCGGAAACTGTCTGCGCACTTGCTGTATAGACATTGCTCGAGTAATGCCGAGTGCTTTGGCTTCATAGCTTGCTGCGGTGACAATACCGCGCTCCTGTCCGGTTACTACTGGCTTGCCTTCGAGTTCAGGATGAAGGGCAATCGTACACGCCGCGAAGAATGCATCACCGTCGATATGTAAAAATGTACGTTCTTTTTTCATATAGTTCTCAATTAGTTACTTTGCTAATACTCTTTTAAAAAACTGCCACAACTTTTCTCTCACGTTTTCACCAACTGTCTTTTTGCCCAACCTCGCTCTCACCTGTCGCTTGTCTTTGATACTGCCGACCATATATGTGTAGTACATAATTGTTTTATTAATACTTTCTAATAACTGCTTTAACTACTGCCTCAATTTCAAGTTCTTCTGTCGGACGAAATGGTTTGAAGCGAGTGTTTGCGGCTTCGAGGTAGTAGCCTTGGCGATCTTGGCGTAGGTATTTCATGGTATAACCGCCATCAAGTCGGGCAATGACGATTTCGCCAACCTTGGCTGTGCGCCGACGTTCCACAATGACAATGTCACCTTCTTTAATTCCAGCATCTTTCATTGAGTCGCCTTTGACGGTGAGCATGAAAGTTGATTCGGGTTTTTCAATAAGCCATTCGTCGAGTGAAAGTGCGTCTGCCATATCTTCTTCGGCTTGGGTTGGAAAGCCAGCTTCAACGAGACCAAGTTTTCGCACACCAGAAAAGATACTTCCTGGTATGAGTGAACCGTTTGCGCTCTTGCTGAGAATGCCGAGATCAATAAGCTTGTCGGCCAAACGAACTGCAGCTTGAGATGATGAGTAGCCAGCAAGCTTGGCAAGTTCTCGGTATGAAGGCATGCGCTTTTCTTGCTTAAAAAATCGCTCCAATTTGGTTTTTACTCCCGTGATGTCCATGTTTAGAGTATATGTGAACGATTGTTCACATGCAAATAATTTCCTGTGGATAAGTGCATC
>CAYOEB010000023.1:4075-9896 GCA_964403005.1 uncultured Candidatus Saccharibacteria bacterium
CTTCAGGAATGCCACCACGTTTTCGAATTGATTGCTCCGCGCACTCAACGGTAGTCGTGAGTGCAGTTGCAATGATTTGACCAGGGTAACGATTGAGTAAATCAATAGCACCTTCAACATCGAGGTCAACGATTGGGATTTTCTTTTCTGAAATGATGCGATCGATTTCAGAAAACAGTGTGCCGTACCAAATACCACCGTAGACTTCTTGTTTTTCAAGCAAAAGGCCTTCTTTGTCGCATCGGTGAAATGCTGTATCGTTTTCGCAAAAAAAGTAATCTTTGCCATGAACCTCACCCAAGCGAGGTTCACGATTGGATAGTGATATTGAGAAATCATATACATCCGGATACATTTCGAGAAGCATATTCTTGTGCACAGTTTTCCCGGCTCCGGACGGACCACAGATGAGAAAAAGTGGTGTATCGAATCTTTTATGTTCTGTTTTCATTTTTAAGTGAATTGATTGGCCAAACAATATCACATTTATTTTGATTGTCAAAGAGGGCTAATTTTGCTAGGATACGAACACATGATCAGGATTCTCTCCATTGAGACATCGTGCGACGAAACAGCCATTTCAGTCATTGAAGCTGACGGCGGAACACTGTCGCCCACATTTAGCATTCTCGGCAATGCGCTCGCCTCTCAGGCCGAACTCCATTCCCAGTATGGTGGGGTTTTTCCAGCTGTCGCAAAACGCGAACATGGCAAAATAATTACCGAGCTCATGGGCCGCGCGCTCACTGAGGCCAACATTTTGCAAATGGGTTCCATTGATCAAAAGACACAGGACAAAGCGCTTGAGCTCCTCAATCGTGAGGGTGAAGCCAAAGAAAATCTCGCATACTTTTTCCAAAACTATGGTGTACCAAAAATTGATGTCATTTGTGTGACCGTTGGTCCAGGCCTTGAGCCAGCACTTTGGGTCGGTATCTCTTTTGCGAAAGCACTTGCGACGGCCTGGAATAAACCAATCGTGCCAGTAAACCATATGGAGGGTCACATCGTTTCAGTACTGCTCCAGCAAAATGGTGCTCAGCATACTGATGATGCAAATGAAATTGCTGATGGTATTCACTACACTATTCCTCACGTCAATTTTCCGGCAATTTCTCTCCTCGTTTCTGGCGGCCACACTGAAATCCATGAAGTAAAAACCTGGAATGACTACAAGCTCCTTGGCGCGACCAAAGACGATGCCATTGGTGAGGCATTTGATAAAACAGCACGACTCCTTGGCTTGCCATACCCAGGCGGTCCTAAAATTTCTGCATATGCAAAAGAAGCCCGCGACAACGGTGAGTCGGTTGATAGTTCACTCAAGGTTCCAATCGACCTACCACGGCCAATGCTCACAACAAAAGATTTTAACTTTTCTTATTCAGGACTTAAGACGTCTGTGCTCTACCTTGTGAAGAAAATTGAGGAGGCTAAACAAATGACTGATAAAGTGAAGCGCATCATTGCTCGCGAATTTGAAGATGCGGCAATTGAGGTTGTTGTTGCCAAAACTGTCCGCGCCGCAGTTTTGAAAAAAGCCAAAAGCATCATTGTTGGTGGAGGTGTTGCCGCAAATAGACATTTGCGCGAAACACTCGCTGCCGAAACCAAAAAGGCACTGCCATATACACAAGTTATTTTTCCTGAGCGAGCACTTTCGACCGACAATTCAGTGATGATTGGTATGGCAGGCTACTTTACCTATTTGCGCAATAAAAAACGCGGCACTGATATACAAAAAATTGTCGCTATTGGCAATCTCAAAATCGACGAAAAATAGCAAATAAAAAAAGAGCGTTGCTTGCAGAACGCCCTTTTAAACCTGACCCATACAATTACCTTCTGTACCCAAATTGATTGAGCACAGTAATTTTTATACCGAATTCCATTTCAATATTCATGGCTGCAGTTTGCACGCCATCCAATTTGAATGCGAGTCGGGAATACGATGTTCGCAGAAATACTCCTACGAGATTCTTACCGCCAGATCCGTCTCGAAAGACGCAAATATTGGCATTGATTTGATTCGCGATACCGAGTCGATATGGTGCGCTGTTAGCATTGTTTGTTGTTCCAATGCCACCAAAGACACCGACCGATGCTCCGCCAAAAAGTCCTGAATTTTGCATGCCAATATTGAAGCCAAAACCCAGGTCTGCCGACAGTGTCGATACATTCATACTGAGTGTATCATTCGTGTAGTGGTATGAATGCGGTCCCAAAATTGAGAGTGACGCATACATATGATCTCTCAGCAGACTTTTTGATGCCGTGAGAACCATAATAGATTTGCCCGGTACTTTGTCGTAGTTTTGGTCATACGACATTGGAAGAGAAATCATGTAGGCAAACTTGCCAGGTAGTGCTGTCCAAACAAATGCAATACGTGGATTTTTTTGATTATCCGACGATTGCGCCTGAACGCTATTCGTGAGGCAACACGCAAACATGCATGCCAGCACAAGGTTTTTTGTATTTTTCATCTATGTTGTTTTAGTGTACATTACATCCATATTTTACATATAAATAGTACTTTGTCAATAGCTTCACCTATAACCCTATGTCATAATGACACAATGGAAGAAATGAGTAGCGCTGAAGCAATTGTCGCATTGATCGACAACTATACCCCTACTGACGCCGACAAAGAGCTTATTGCTCGGGCATATTCCTTTTCTCGACAGGCTCACGAAGGTCAGCTCCGTGCCTCGGGTGATCCTTACTTTGTCCATGTCATTGCGACTGCCAAAAATCTCGCTCGCTACGGCATGGATGCAACCACCATTGCCGCTGGTCTCCTCCATGATACGATTGAAGACGGTAAAGCAACAGAGCAAGAAATTCGCCAAGAGTTTGGCGACGACATTTTCTTTTTGGTTGAAGGTGTAACTAAGCTTGGTAAAGTAAAGTACCGCGGACGTGAACGCCATGCTGAGTCACTCCGCAAATTCTTCGTCGCAATGGCATCTGATTTTCGTGTACTCATGATCAAACTCGCTGATCGTCTCCACAACTTGCAAACACTTCAGTATGTTCGCCCGGAAAAGCAACGCCGCATTGCGCTTGAGTCAATCGAAATCTACGCGCCACTTGCCCACCGTCTCGGTATCGGCAAACTCAAAGGAGAGCTTGAAGATGCTGCATTTCCTTTTGCCTATCCGAAAGAGTATGGGGAAATTGAAAAGTTTATGAATGAAAAAAAGGAGGTTTCTGAGCAGCATATTCACGCTGTCAAAGCTTCTCTTGAACGTGAACTCAATCGCCAGCATATTCCGATTGTCAAAATGAGTTACCGCATCAAGCACAAGTACTCTCTTTGGAAAAAATTGCAGCGCTACAAACATGATCCCGAAAAAATTTATGACATTATGGCACTCCGCGTGATCGTCAACAGCGTAGAAGACTGCTACCGTGTGCTTGGCCTCGTCCATATGTTTTGGAAACCTGTGCCAGATCGTATCAAAGACTACATCGCACTGCCAAAACTCAATGGCTACCAATCACTCCACACTACAATCTTCACTGGTGACGGCGGTATCGTTGAAATTCAAATTCGTACACCAGAAATGCACGGTATTGCTGAATACGGTATCGCTTCGCACTTTGCGTACAAAGAAAATCCAGACGGCAACGGCAACGGTTCCCGTTCTGCAAGTAAGTATGCTTGGGTAGATGAATTCCGCGAACTCGCTCGAGCCGTTCATGAATCCGGACAGTTTATGCAAGATCTCCACATGGACTTCTTCAAAGATCGTATTTTCGTCTTCACGCCAAAAGGCGACGTGCTCGACCTTCCCGAAGACGCCTGCCCGATTGATTTTGCCTATGCCGTACACTCTGATATCGGTAACCACGTCTCTGGTGCAAAAGTAAATGGCAAAATGGTGCCGCTTTCAACGAAACTTCAGATCAATGACATTGTTGAAATTATGACCCGCAATGAATCGCACCCGACATCAAAGTGGCTCGACTGTGCCAAAACGGCACTCGCACGCAAGCATATCAAAGCATACGTTGAGGAACATTCTTTGTTGAATAAATATATCTGGAATCGATTTAAGACCGCGAAGTAATTGGTACTAAATTGAGAAATCTTTCAGGCTGTAGAGGTCAGCTTCTTTTGCTTCTTCTTCCTGTTTAATTTCTTCTTCACTTCGATCGTCAATTGGCGCTGGTTCAAAAGGCACGTCAGCACCAGCAACTTGGGTATTGATTGCCACAACTTCTGGATTACTTGCAACATAACGATCAAGCATTGAGTTTGCTTGCGCATTTTCAGTCATGCCGCTACTGCGACCGTTTTTTATCATTTCTAAAATGTGATGCAAATCTTCCGGCGAGAAAAAGTCAATCATAATTTTGCCGCCAACATCTTTTTTCTCGATATGCACACGTGTGCCAAAAGCATCCTGGAGTCGCTCTTCCATTTCCATAATTTCAGGATCTGGGAGGAGCTCCTTTTTGCGAGCTTTCTCAACTGCAATGCGACGCGCAATACGTTCAGCCTCACGGACCGAAATACGCTTGACCAAAATTTCTTTAAACAAGACGAGTTGCTCTTCCGGACGATCGTTGAGCATCATGAGTGGACGAGTGTGACCTTCGGAAATTTTTCCCTCTGAAAGAGCATTCAAAATATCTTGTGGCAGCATGAGAATACGAACAGTGTTTGAAACATACTCACGGCTTTTGCCAACTTTTTTACCAATTTCGACAAAGTTAAATTTGAATTCGTCTGAGAGTCGCTGAAATGCGCGAGCACGCTCAACGGCATTGAGGTTTTCGCGCTGTACGTTTTCAATAATGGCGAGCTCGAGCTTTGTCATCGCATTGTCGCCAACGCGAATAATACATGGTACTTCACGAATACCAGCAAGCTTTGAAGCACGGAGGCGGCGTTCGCCAGCAATGAGCTCGTACTCAGTTACCATACCAGCATCGGTCTCACGTTCATTGCGAGAAACCGTGAGCGGCTGGAGCAAGCCGTACTGACGAATGGAATCAGCAAGGTCACGCAGTGGTGCTTCTTCAAATTCACGACGTGGCTGGTACGGATTTGGTACGATTTTTTCTACTTCGATGAAAAAGATTGAGTTGGACTGATTTGGCATGAGGTTAGTATATACAATTTCGGCAATCACTTCCAGATGAAGAAAATCTAAAAAAGCTGTGAACATCCTGGGAACAAGTAGAAAAAAATCGAAAAAACTGGTAGTATGCTGGCATTGCCACACACATGCCGGAGTGGCGGAATGGTAGACGCGATCGACTCAAAATCGATTGGGAGCAATCCTGTGGAGGTTCGAGTCCTCTCTCCGGCACAATAGACGCGCATGCGTCTCAATAGCCCAGGTGGCGAAATTGGTAGACGCGCTACGTTCAGGTCGTAGTGGGAGCAATCTCATGGAAGTTCAAGTCTTCTCCTGGGCACATGGCGAAAAACACACCAAAAACCAATGCCGCACCACGAACCCCACAAGTGGCATTTCCATTTGTGATTGCAGTCGTTGGTCCAACCGCTGTCGGTAAATCCGACATCGCAGTCGCTTTGGCGCGCACGCTCGGTGGTGAAATTATTTCTGCTGATTCACGACAAGTCTATACAGGACTCGATATTGGGAGCGGCAAAATTACCAAAAAAGAAATGCGTGGCATTCGCCACCACTTGCTCGATGTTGCCGATCCAAAACATGATCGATTTTCCGTGGCAGATTTTGTCCGTGAAGCAAATAGTGCAATCGATGACATTTTGTCTCGAGGTAACGTGCCAATTGTTTGCGGAGGCACCGGACTCTACGTCGACACACTGCTTCGCGGA
>CAYOEB010000024.1:0-9698 GCA_964403005.1 uncultured Candidatus Saccharibacteria bacterium
TAGCGCTCATTAGCTATGCCAATTCGACGTTCGCGGCCAACCTTTTTGGCGCAGATGCTGTTGGTCCAATCTTTAGCATTTCGGCATGTATCGCCCTTCTCGCTCTCCTCTTTTGGGCTCCAAAAAATATTGCAAGAAATGGCACAGTGCTTTTTACTGCGCTCCTCTTATTGATCTCTGTCTTTGCGCTCACGGGCATGTCGCAAGCAACCTTTAGCATTGGTTATGCCGCGCTTTTTGTTGTCTACCTCTCGCACAACTCCGTCATTTTATACGGCTTCGACATGATGGTTGAACACGCAACCAAAAATGCTGATACAGGCAAAATTCGTGGCCTCTACCTTACTGCGACAAATTTGGCCTGGATGCTCGCACTCATCGGCACCGGAACTATTATCGAAATTGGCGGATTTAGTCGTCTCTACATTTTTGGCGCCATTCTTGTCTTTCTTTCCCTCTTTACTCTCTACCGTGGTCGCCACATGCTCAACACCCACAAGCTTGCACCCGTTCACGTAGGTGAAAATCTTCGCATTCTAGGCCGCAACAAAAACCTCAAAGCAATATACATAGTAAATTTCATGCTCCAGTCGTTCTACATGGTCATGGTCATTTTTACTCCGCTCTATTTGAGTAATATCATTGGTTTCGACTGGAAAGAAATCAGCCTCATCTTCTTTGCCATGCTCTCGCCTTTTGTCATTCTCCAGTATCCGCTTGGCCGCATTGCTGACATGCGTTTTGGTGAAAAAGAAATGCTCATCTTTGGCCTTGGTATTATGGGTCTCGCAACGATTATGCTGAGTACCATGGCGACTCCCTCAATTTGGGCTTGGGCTGGTATTCTCTTTGTCACTCGTGTTGGCGCGGCGACTGTTGAAGTCATGTCAGAGAGCTACTTTTTCAAACATATTGATGAAACTGATACTGGTCTTGTTGGACTCTACCGCTGTGTTGGTCCGCTTGCTGGCATTATCATTCCCCTCCTCGCTTCATTTATTATCGGGAAGTACAACTACGCGACATTATTTTCAGTGCTCGGTATTGCCATGTTCCTCACTATTATTCCAGCGCTTCGCATAAGAGACACTCGCTAAAATGCCGGTTTTAGCGTAGGATGCATACATGCAACCTCGTAGTAAGAAATCTGCGGCTACTCAAACTGCGCCAAGCAAAACCGGCGCGGGTGAACGTATCAATGTTGCCCTCAGAAATACTGGTAAGGCTACTCGTCGCGAAGCTGACGAGCTTATTGCTCTCGGCAAAGTCTTTGTGAATGGAGAAAAAGCGACTGTTGGCATGCGCGTGTCGCCAACTGACAAAATTGAAATCCGTGGCAAGTCAAAAACTTACCGCTACTTTATCTATAACAAACCAGCTGGCATTGTGACCACACAACCACAGGCTGGCGAAAAAGACATTGTTTCGTCGACAAAGTTTCCAAAAGTTGAAGGCGGCAAACTCTTTCCTATTGGCCGCCTCGATAAAGATTCGACTGGTCTCATTATCATGACGAATGATGGTCGCATTACCGATGATTTTCTTTCGCCGGACAAACAACATGAAAAAGAGTACGTTGTTACGATCAACAAACGTGTGACGAATAGTTTTAAAAATGCCATGGAAAATGGCGTGACTATTGGTGATAGCCCACGTGACAAAAACAGCAATAAGAAAATTGAAAAGTATACAACTAAGCCATGTAAGGTGGTTATTCTGGGTGATCAAACATTTTCAATTATCCTTACTGAGGGGAAAAACCGTCAGATTAGGCGTATGTGCGAAGCACTTGGCACACATGTCACCAAGCTCGAACGTGTCCGCATTGGGAAATATATGCTTGGTAAAATGAAGCCCGGCGAGTGGCGCGAGATAAAAATGTAGCTAGTTTTGTGGTGCTTCCTCAAGTTTTACGAGCACTGTTTTTGCAACACCATTTCTCAAAATCTTCAGCATCATCGTATCGCCAACATTGTGTTCTCGAACAATAATTGAGAAGCTTTGATTTTCATCGAGCTTTTTTCCGTCAACTTCAGTAATAATGTCGCCTTCTTTGAGCCCAGCCTTTTCAGCTGGCGAATCTTTAACAATCGCTGGGAGGTTGCTATCTGGCTTGCCGTTTTGTGTCACACCAGATTTGACGAGTACGCCATAATCTACTGCCAATTTTTCTTTAGCTGCCAAATCGGCATCGATATTGACGTATCGTACACCCACGTACGGTCGAACAATTTTGCCTGTTGTTTTGACTGACGAAATAACGCCTTTGACTGAATTGATTGGAAGTGCGAAACCGATCGACTGAGATCCTTGCGCTACTGCGACATTTATTCCCACAACTTCTCCGCTGAGGTTGAGGAGGGGGCCACCGGAATTACCAGGATTGATTGCCGCATCTGTTTGAATAACTTGTTCAAGTTGTTCACTATTACCCATGCTGTCACCGGCGGTAATCGAACGAGAGAGTCCAGAAACGACACCGACCGAAACCGTATTTTTAAATTGACCAAGCGCATTGCCAATTGCAATAACTGTTGAGCCAAGCTCAAGTCTACTTGAGTCGCCAAGCGTAAGGAATGGGAAATTGCTACCATCAATTTTTATAACAGCGACATCGTATACCTGGTCAACAGCAATAACTTTCGCTGGATACTTTTTGCCGTCATTTAGTGTGACTGTGTACGAAGCGGTTTTGTCGTCAACGACATGACGATTGGTAACAACGTAGCCATCATTTGAAACAAGAAAGCCTGAGCCGTTACCGATTTCTTGTTTTTCGGTTGCACCAGATGAATCCGAGTTGCCATTTGTACCCGAACCATTTGGAAATGAGAAGAAGAAGCCAAACGGATCAGTGAAAGGATTGTTTGAATTACTCTCGTACTTTGGTACGTCTTTTGAAATGGTAATTGAAACAACAGCGGGATTGGTTTTACGAACAGCAGTGGTTACCAGGCTGTCATCGGCAAAAAGGCCGCCTACGCTATCACCTTTTTGTGATGTTGTTTGAGATTGCGCAGCAAGGTAATCACGAGCGACCGCAGAAAAAATACTCGTGCGAAATAGGTACACAATACCGAGCGCGAGGATAACAACAACAAGGGCACTCCCCGCAGCAACCATGACCGTCCGCTTGTGATTTTGGACAAGTTGGTCAAGATTTTTTGGTACAACCTGCGTATCGTCTTGTTTTTTTATAGTCTCGGTTTTAACAAAATTGTTATTTGAAATATTGTCATGTTCCATAGTGAAATAATTGTATCTAGATTACAAATAGGGCGCAACTTGTCCCATAGTGCCATAGTAATCAACAATTATGATGAAAAAATGAAGAAAGTTGTCCCCTTTTTCGCTATGATTTTTTCTTTCAACAGCGCCTCAGCGGCAAGCATAAGGCGCTCTTTTGGAATAGCAGTTCTTTCTTCAATTTTTCTCAAGGTAGATTGTGATTTAATAAGCTCGCGCATTATCGCGCCGCGAGCTTCACGAAGAGAACCCTTAAACGTACTTTGCTTACGGTAGTTTTTGTGTCGGGTGTTTGTGGAGAGCTTATTTTTCTTGAGGTAGGCACCATAGTCCATAAGTGCGTAGTACCATTCTCGTGGACGCAACTGGTCAACTGTCGCTTCAATGATAGGGAAAATCTCGCCGTCAGCAATTTTCCGAGAAGTTCCACCAAAAAATGAGTGAATATACACAGCACGAATATTGGTTTCAATAAATACGTGTGGCTTATTAAACGCAAAAGCCAAAATCGCCCTAGCAGTATACGGACCAATACCGGGCAAATCTTCTAGCAATGCCGCGGTGTCTGGAATAGCGCCGCCATACTTTGATACCACTTCTTGTGCGAGCAGCCACAGGTTTTTCCCACGACGGTTATAGCCAAGACCAGACCATTCCTCAAGCACATCTCGCAAATCAGCCTGAGCGAGTTTTTTAATTGTGGGCCATTTTTTTAAGAAAGAATTATACTTTGCCACAACACGATCTACCTGTGTTTGCTGGAGCATGATTTCTGAAACCAGAATACGGTAAGCGTCCCTAGTTTCCCGCCACGGGAAAAGACGCTTCTCTTTTTTATAAAAGCTCCAAATGTGTTTGATAAAGACTCTTTTCTGTGCGACTGAAAGTGGCTGAGGCATGAAAAGTAAATAGTGTAATCAATAGATCAAAAGCTACAACGGTAAAACCAGTGTATGTCCGAAATACGCAAGAGATGTAATGACGAAAAATGCAAAAATACCCACAATAACATGACGTGGGTGCTGACGTTTAATCTCAACAAAGACAAAGAGGATGAGTCCAAGCAGGAGAATGACAGCAATACCAGTGAGTGCAAAGGTAGAAATATTTGGGAAACGAACTATCGCTTTTTGTAGCAATGTTGGACCTTGTGTTGACTGTGCTGACTCAGCGCTCTGAGCACCAAGACCCGTGGTCATTAAAACATTTTTAGGATTTTCCGCGACAACAGTTGTCTGGTCTTCAGCAAGAACCGTCACAGCACTGCTTGTTGTTGCACCAGCAACAGTTGGTGTTGATATTGCGGACGAAGCAGACTCTGACTGTAATGGTACAACCCGTTGCGGCTCAGCAGCAATCGCGCGCGATGGTTTACCAAAAAGCTGAACAACAAAGGTTGTCTCTCTACCCTGCCACTGTGCGGTCTTGGTAGCAATACCGATTTCAGTAAAACGGCTATCAACAATATTTTCTTTATGTTTTGGGGAAGCTAACCAGGCTTTTTCGATATCAGACGACTCAGTAAAATCGATAGCAAGATTTTCTCCTGCATACGTAAAGTCATATCCAGCTTTTTGGAACCAGTACCACGGAGTAGTTCCATCTGGACTTGTGTGTGAAAAATATTGCCGGGCCGCCATGTCGTCGGCCTTCATTTGTGCGGCCTTGGTGAGTGTTTCCGAAACGACGAGCTGTTCTTCGTTGTTGTCTGTACGAGCTTTATTGGTGAGGTCTACGAGCACAGAGCTGTAAACAGCAGCCCCTTGGCCTGTCGTGAGTACATATCGATTTGCGGCAACTGAACCAATGAAAATAGTGATGCCAATCATGAGAATGGCAGAGATACTTACAAAGTGAAAAAGTGTTGGTTTGTAGTTGTTTTCTTTGTGCGGAATAAATGCACGCTTTAATTTCTTTTTCATCATACTATTCTTAAATTATACCACAAAAAATTAATATAGCAAAAACCCGCTGTGGAAGCGGGTCTTTGTCGTATAACAGCTATTCCTGTTTTACTTTTTGTTTTTAGGAGTTGTTTCCGGGTTGTGTTTCCAGTTGAGAAGTGGTTGTGGGACTGGAGTTTTGAGACTTGAACAGTAAAGATTGTTGATTCGATTTTTGGTAGTGATGTAGACAATACCTGTTGAGCTACCAATTCCCCATGGATTGAGCACAGAGATTGATTCCTTTTGCTGGAAAAGACGCACGGCCTTTTCTGTCGATCGATCGAACACTCCGCTTACTTCGAGTTTACTACCGAGGTAATCGTTGAGAAATGTTTGAAGCTTCTTTACTTCGTCGGTGTTATTTTTGTAACCATAGCGAAGGTAGTCATTGAGGTACACACCGCATGTTGATTCGCCAAGGACTTGGCCCTGTGGAGCTGCGCTTGCAATTGCGCCGCTATTACTACCAACACTACCGCCGCCAGATCCACTCGTACCGCCTGTATCACCTGCGCCACCTGTGCCACCTGTATCACCTGTACCACCACCATTGTCACCACCAGTATTTGTATTCGTGTGCATCAAACGATTGACAACAACAAGTGTTGCATCTGGTTCAGCTTGATAAAGCGGAATGTGTCCATCTGCCGTATAAATATCGTTCCAATCATTTGACGGATCAGCGTCAAAGAGATGGTTACTGTACGCAGTAAAATAATCAAATGTGTAGACTAGATCTGCCGCATCATCGTGGTACATGGCAATGTCCCAATGAGAAGGGCTAGTTCCTGCTTCGTCAGTACCTCCCGTAATGACTTCTTGACCATAGTAGTAGTTACCGAGTTCAAGACCAGAGTAGGTTGTGCAATTTGCATCATTTTCAGATGAAGCACTAAGCACGCGCGTATTTTTGTCGAGCGGTGTTGTGACGATTGTTGAAGATAATTCGCCAGTAGTATCACCAAATACGGTTGTTTCTGTAATACCTGGTACTTCAAACGTCACGCCGCTTACTGCGTCAGACGGAAGGACATTCCAAGATTCATCAAGCACAAGGATGCAGACACGAATGCTGCCAAGTGTTTCTTCTCCACCATTAGTATCGCCACCGTTGTTGTCATCATGGTCGCCATCATGATTGCCATCATGATAATCACCATCTTCGTGGTCATCACCATTATTATTGTCACCATCATGGTGATCACCATATTCGTGGTCACCTTCGTGATTACTATTCCACTGTTGTTCACTATTTGTAGCTGAAGATGTGCCGGTATCCTGATCGTCATTTGCACTTACTGTGCCCGCAAAGCCAACCATACCGCTTGCCACCAAGCCAACTACAAGAAAAGCAGCGAGAGCATTTTTTACTCCCATTGCCAAAAAATGCTTTGTTTTCATAAGCAATATACCCATTTATACTGTTAATAATAGATTCCCCGGAAAGGGCTCTCGCCAAATACTACGCACAAAATAGCAGATGTCAAGCTGACAGCTGTCGGGAACAAATATAGCCTATTTACGAAAACGTTTACTAAAAAGTCTTTTGGCGTGGTAGAGACCAGTTGCTGAAGTGAACACGATGAAAATAAATGCGACAAACCAGGCGGAAAAAATGTAGCGGCCGATTTCGCCAATGCGACTTTCTGCTTCGCGCAAACTACGAGCTGTCATGACGTAGCCAACTTCCCCGCGTTCAGTGTGGTACGGAACGATCACGACTGCAAAACGAAGCCCGGGCTCTGGCTGCCACGTCACACGATGTTGCCCACGATTGAGACTGTAAAAGAAAATACCTTTGGGTGGATTTGGAAGTACATTTTTGTAGCTCGCATTGCCGATAACAGGCATAGCTGAAGCGTTGAAAATAACAGTAAATGGTGACAATGTTTGACCAATGTCTTTGATTGGAGCATTGACGACAATATCACCAGGCACACCACCGCTCAACATAATTGCAGTATCTTCTGCGATTTGAAT
Organism: uncultured Candidatus Saccharibacteria bacterium; assembly: GCA_964403005.1. GTDB lineage: Bacteria > Patescibacteriota > Minisyncoccia > Phycocordibacterales > UBA9973 > JAGOSA01. The sequence goes on from CAYOEB010000024.1 coordinate 7,173, forward strand.
TTGCGGATCATTCGCTGCTGAACGAATGATAAATTGGGCCACAAAAAAGAGCACTACTGCAAATAATGTAGCTAGGATAAGCGTGAGCACCCTACCCTTTAAGATAAAAGAAATAAAACGTTTGGTGTATCCTTTTTCCATACAGATACTATACCAAACGTTTTTTCTTTATTCCCCAACCCGTCTACTTCATCGGACCTTGTTCTTTGGTGAGAGAAAATGTCTTGCGAATATTTTCGAGAATTGAGAATGCCTGCTCTTTGTCAAATTCAACAACTGTGCCTTCGTCAAAGTTGCCGATGTTTGCCGTACGAACAGTGAGCGCAACTTCGTAGCATGTATTGTTAAAAAGTGTACGGTAAATGCGAGACGTGTAGATATTGCCAGCACCAGGATCAGTCGCATTAATACGTTTAAACGCAAGACCATTGGCATTGATTACGTCAGTAAATGTGCCGGTTGCAACATCTGGAGTTGCATAACAACGAGCTTCTGTATTTTTTGACTTACTTGATGAAATAGTTGCATAACCATCGACAAACGTACTCTTTGGTTCAGCAAATGCGCCTTTTGGAAAGGCAAAGGTGACAAGTGGGTTGCCGAGAAAACCGCCTCGCGCAGTTGCGCGCTTGAGGACTTCAAATTCCTTTGGGTAAGAAGCATTGTAGAGAGTACTCTCATCGGCGGTGCTGTTATAGCTGCCGCTTTCAAAGCTTTCCCAGCCCTTGGTAGCTTCCTGGACGACTTCTTGTTCGGTTGGCGCTGCGGCCTTGTGTTTACCAATAAAGATAATGGCTACGACGACGATTATGAGTCCGACTAGGCCAAGTATGATATTGCGGTTTTGTTGAGTCATACACCATATATACGCCAAACCCAGGAAAAAGCAATTTGAAAAAGTGAGTTTCTGTGTCGCAATGAAATGCTATACTGGTCGTATGCCGAACAGCAAAAATCACCTTTTTATTTTGATTATTATTTTTCTCTTTGCTGTGACCGCTCTCCTCTTTGTTCGCCAAGACAAACTTATTAAAGAAAATCACGAACTCGCGCTCAGTGCGCAGCAAACCGCACAAGCAAACATTGATCAAACCAATCTCAGCCTTGGTAATGTTAAAGATGACCTGGCTCAATTCAAAGTAAAGAGTGCCGAAGACGCCGCAGCAGCAGAGAAAAAAGCTGCTGAACAAAAACCGATTATTGTAGAAAAAATTGTTGAGAAACCAAGTACAAGACCGACAGTTGCTTCGATTGTAAAAACCTGGCAACCAGTTGTCGCCAAAATCACCTGCGAATTTCGCTATACTAATGGCAACTTATACGCTAAACAAAGCGGCTCAGGCACGCTCATTTCTTTTTCAAATGGTAGCCGCAGCCTTATTACCAATAAGCATGTCATTTCAGATGCTGATGGCTATGGACCAACCACCTGCTCGGTAAAGTTTCCAAATGATCCATCATCGTACAGTATTTCTATTGATGACATTACCCTTTCAACAAAAGGTAGCGATGAGGCAAGTATCACCATGAGCGCAGTACCGACAACGCTCGGAGGTACAACCAAACGTAACTACTGCAGTACTATTCCTGACGTTGGCGATGAAATCGTCATTCTCGGTTATCCAAGCATTGGCTCAAGCTCAGATGTGACTGCAACTGAAGGTATTATTTCAAGCTATGAAGGTTCTTACTACGTCACCTCAGCAAAAGTTGAGCATGGCAATTCTGGTGGCGCGGCAATTGATCTCAACAACAATTGCTACCTTGGCATTCCAACATTTGTGCAGACTGGTGAAATAGAGTCACTCGCTCGAGTCCTCAAATGGCAAACATTTTAAAAAGCGGCTATTGGCCGCTTTTTACATTTATTCTCTATTGAGTATCTTTTGGAGCTTCGGTTGTCGTATCGGTTTTTGGCTGAGACGATGATGGTTCGTACTTGGCTTTTCCGGCAGGAGTTTCTACGACTGGGTAATCTGGAACAATGAGCGAGCCAATAATGTACGCGATGACACCTGGCAAAACGTGTGTGAGGAGCAGGAAGAAAATAAACATAATACGCAGGAGCACAGGATCAATATTGAGGTAGTCACCGAGGCCACCCATGAGGCCGCTTACGACTTTATTGGTTTTGCTTTTATATAAACGCTTCATACAAAAAGTATACCACAAGAGCTACCTCACGCGCTTTTTAAATTCCTTTATTGTCGCGTGTGGAATCGTCTCTTCGACGAGCGCCCAAAAGGCCGGACTGTGGTTGAAAACTTTTGTGTGGCATAGCTCGTGGACGATGAGATAGTCTTGAAAATGCTCAGGTAGGAATACAATACGGTAAGAAAAATTGAGGTTGAGATGTTTTGAGCAACTCCCCCATCGCGAAGTCTGATTCCGAATAGTTACTTTGTTGAAGTGAGTTTGGTGACGCGGTCCATAGTACTCATTCCAGATGCGAAGCTTTTCAAGCACGAGGAGTTTGGCTTCACGTTTGTATTTTAGGTACTCACTCCGTGAAGCTTTGGGAATGAC
>CAYOEB010000025.1:0-9209 GCA_964403005.1 uncultured Candidatus Saccharibacteria bacterium
CGTAGCGAAGTCTCACTCATTCAAACGATTGGCCGCGCAGCTCGCAATGTCAATGGTCGCGTTATTTTGTACGCTGAGCACACAACTGGTTCTATGGAGCGGGCAATTGAAGAAACCAATCGCCGTCGCGAAAAGCAATTGGCGTATAACAAAGAGCATGGCATTACGCCAAAGACGATTGAAAAGCGCATCCACGACATTGCTGAATCGATGGAAAGTGATCATGACAAAGCAGTAAAGAGCGAGCTTGAAATGGATCTCGCAGTGCTTGGTTCGATTGATGCCATGGATGAGGTAAAGGGTACGAAAGGTAAGCGTGGCAAAAAGGGCAAGCTCCATCCGCTCCAAGAGCTCATCAAGATGAAAGAAGATCAAATGAAAGAGGCGGTGAAAGTGCTCGATTTTGAAACTGCGGCAATCCTACGCGACGAGCTCAAAATCTTGCGTGCACGTCTTGTAGATGCGGAAAAGTAAAAATGCAAAAGTAAAAACACTGCTTACGGGCAGTGTTTTGTTTTTTGTGGAGTAGGGTAGTTACCTCACTCCGTTAGTGTAGATGAGTAATTCTATAAAAAAAAGTACCGAAAGCGTTGCGCCGATTCTGAGTGGCCAGCGCACAAGTTGTGCCAGGTTCGGATAGCTTTCCTCGAACCAGACTTGAATAAAAAAAATGAAACTGATAACAGTGCCGGTGGCAAAGATGCATTCCATTATTTTTGTCATCATGGGAAAGGCGTGGTTCAGTTCGTCAGCAAAAGTGACGAGAATGAGGAATATCATCCAAACCATTGTTTGGCGTATCCAATTGCCAGGTGTTCTTTTCATTAGAGTTATATTAAGGGGTTCTATTTCTATTATATCACTAATTTATAATAATGTCAATATTATGTATTCAATACAATCAGGTGTAACTCGGTGTACACAGCCTTCATGTTTTAAGCATGCTACGATGTAGATATGAATAAAAGGACTTTGGGCTATATACTTTTAGCAATTGCACTCGTAGGTCTTGTTGCAGTTGTTGCAATTAATTCTGCTAAAACTGATGTTGGCAATACATTACAGCATCAGGATGAGCCAAAGACTGTGGACCTGACACTATTACAGAAATCTGACAAACAGATTGTCACAACTGAGCATGGGGTCAGTATCGATGCAACGTATCCAGTTTTTGAAAACGTGCCGTCGGTGATCAATGCCGATATTAAAGATTTTATTGACCAAGGTATTTCCGATATAAAAGATGCGGGGGTTGATCAATCTGGTGGCGAGGGACAAGAAACACTTAGTTTTGCGGCTGATTATAAGGCTGACCAAGCCAATACTCACTATGTGAGTCTCGCTTTCACTGTAAACGTATACAGTGGTGGAGCTCACCCAAATTCGTACTACAAGGCATTTAATTTTGACACTGAAACGGGAAAAACTGTGACACTTGCAGAACTCTATCCAAATGAGAAAGATCCTCTTGCCAAGCTTGAGCCAGCAATTGCTACTGCGCTCCAAAAATATCTTACCGATTTTTTTGCGTCGCAAGGTGATACAACAACAGATCCCGATAGTGTCCTCTTTGCGAATGTTGAAGATTTCGATCCGCAGATATTTGAGAACTTTACCTTTACTGATCAGACACTTACATTTTATTTTTCGCCGTACGATATTGCTTCGTATGCCGTTGGTCCAATAGAAATCACCATCAAACGCTAGTTGATGGTGATTTTTTGATGGTCGAGTGTGTTGGATTAGCTTACTCGCTTTCGTGTGGCGGTGCGCTTTTTGGTTTTCGTCACTCGTTTTTTAACTGTAGGTGTACGCTTCCGTGAGGCTTTGAGTAATTTTGCGTTCTCAATATGTTCATCGATCGAAACTGTGCCACCTCCAAGAATGAAGAGTGCTGACAAGCCTGCAAAAATTGAAACATGTGAATAAACTGATTCTTTAAAGAAGAAGAATGTGCAAATAAAGACGATGAATGCAATTGCTGAAGTGAGTCGAGTTTTGAAGCCCATCAATATGCACAAACCAACAATGAGTTCAATGATACCGACTGAGAGTGTCCACATAGCTGGAGTGACGTGGATGATTGTAGTGAGGTTGAACGTATCAACGACATTGCCAAAGTAGTGAGGGTTGAAGATTTTTTCAAAGAAGGCGAGAAAAATAAAGGCGCCACCAATGGTAATTCGAAGAATAAGTGGTGCGTATCGAGCAAGACGATCACGAAAGAGCATTGGAATACCTACAATATGATCGAGTCCAGGTCGGCTGTTGGCAATGAGGAAAAGGGCTACTGCAATGCCAAATACTTCAAGATTGCCAAACATGTAGCCATTACCAAAGAGGCCGGCAAAGTAAAAACCGATAACCGCGAGCAAACTTGGGGTAATAAAAAGTCCGAGAAGAAGCGCGAATCCAATAATAAATTCCCAGGCTGCAACACTCGTGACTGTTGGCACAATTGGGCTGATGAGAACGCCTTTCATTCCGGCACCCATGAGCATGATGCCAAGACCAATACGAAGTATCCACGGAACAAGGTCATGGTATGAGGTAAGCTGCTTTTTGATGAAGCTGATTTCTTTGAGGAAGAGGGGAACGTGGTGACCCAAATAGTAGATCGCACCGAACAAAAGGAGAAAAGCAATAATGATGATGACATTGTTTATATCGGCGAGTGGTGAAAAGAGGAAATGGAAATCGATGCCGCCAGTCCGAGTGAGTGTGTCGCTTGGTGTCACATACGCAACATGAGCGCTCGCAGTTTGAGCGCCAAAAAGAATTGTACTAAAAAACGTGAGTGCGGAAATAATATACGACATCTTGTACTTAAGTATAGTAGATGAATCTTGTCGTTGGTAGTGACTATGTGTGGAAATACTCAATGCATGTCAAAAGAAATAAATTAAAATAAAAAAAACGTCACGCTGCTGCGCGTGACGTAATAAGATCGTTGAAGGCGTGTAGAAATGTAGTCCTCTCATCACCTCTCATTGTTGATTGAAAGAAATGAGCGAACATGGCAATCACACTTTCATCGTCGAGGAGTCTGTCGTTGAAATCATTGCTGATATAGCTATCAACTGAGAGACCATTCCATTTAAAAATTGCTTTTTTGTAAGCATCTGGCGTACCGTGTGGAAAGACCACGATGACGAGCATACGCATCTCATCTTCGGTGATGTACGTAAACGAAGGCGTCGTTTCTCCTTGAATCATGTACGATTCACCGAGAACTGAATGTTTCTCTCGATCCTCCTCACTCATGTAGCTTACCTTGACGCCTCGTTTATTGAGGTGCTGGCAAAGTTCTTTGGCTCGATCAGTGAGGAGCTGCGGAATGTTCTTGAGAAGCATGAAGAGTTGTTGCTCAAGCAGTTTTTCATTAGCGTGTTCCATATAGCTATTTTTATTTTTTCGAAGGAATTATCAATAATATACATTATATTTTTTATTTGTCAAAGTAGGGGATTGTGGTATACTAAACGCACATAGTAACCCCCAATCGCCAATCGATGGGGAGTTTGTGCGTAAGACAAAGCATATTTGTATGAAAAATCCATCAAGAACACATAAAGAAAATAGTAAGAACAATGATTTTGATGCTGGAAAAATCATTGTTAAAGGCGCGCGAACACATAACCTTAAAAACATTTCTGTTGAAATGCCGCGCAATAAAATGGTTGCGATTACCGGCATGTCCGGTTCTGGCAAATCCTCACTCGCCTTTGACACTATTTTTGCTGAAGGTCAGCGTCGCTACGTTGAGTCGCTGTCGTCCTACGCGCGACAATTTTTGCGTCAAATGGGGAAGCCAGACGTCGATGAAATCACTGGTCTCTCGCCTGCTATTTCAATTGACCAAAAATCTCGCTCTAACAATCCACGTTCAACAGTTGCGACAATTACTGAAATCTACGACTACCTTCGTGTTTTGTACGCACGTGTGGGTCGTCCATTTTGTCCGGTCTGCGGCGAAGAGATTAAAAAACTTTCAAATGAAGAAATCAATCGCTTCATTCACGATAAGGTCGCTGAAAAAACCAAAGAGTCAAAAACCAAAAAAACCAAAGCTATCAAAAATGTCATGGGTGTTGAGTACGACGATCGACTCGTACGCATCTTCTCTCCAGTTGTTCGCGGTCGCAAAGGTGAGTACTACCAAATGCTCTACGACATGCTTGGCAAAGGTTTTGCCAGAGTACGCATTGATGGCAAACTCCAAAATCTCCGTGACCGCATTGAGATCGATAAGCATAAAGCGCATGATATCGACGTTCTTGTTGATGAAATTGCGCTCCATGAATTTGCCGACAACCCACGCGACACTGAAATCCGTCTCTCGGAGGCGGTTGAGCGCGCAATTCTTGAATCTGATGGCTTGGTAAAAACTGCATTTGACGAGGAGACCGAGTTTTTGATGTCGGCAAAATTTGCTTGCCCAAACGACGGCTTTTCTTTCCCAGAAATTGAGCCAAGACTTTTTTCGTTCAATTCTCCATATGGCGCATGTCCAACCTGTAATGGTCTTGGTACAAAGTATTTCCTCGGTACGGAACTTTGCGATGACTGTAAGGGTGCGCGTTTGCGACCAGAAGCACTCAATGTTTTTCTCAATGCTGATGCAAAATCAGGACCAGCAAGTCGAAAAAATGTTGTCGACATTACGACGATGTCAGTGCAAGATGCAGTAAACTTTTTTGGTTCACTCAAACTTACGGCAAAAGAAAAAGAAATTGCCAAAGCAGTTTTGCGCGAAATCGAAGATCGCCTCATCTTTCTCTATGATGTTGGACTCGACTACTTGGCGCTCGACCGTCGTGCGAATACACTCTCTGGTGGCGAAGCGCAGCGTATTCGTCTCGCCTCTCAGCTTGGTTCAAAACTTGTCGGCGCTATGCATGTGCTCGATGAGCCAACGATTGGTCTCCACCAGCGTGACAATGAACGCTTGATAAAAACACTCGAAGGTCTTCGCGATCTCGGTAATACTATTATTGTTGTTGAACACGACGAAGACACGATTTATGCGTCAGACTACATCGTCGACATTGGTCCAAAAGCTGGCGTCCATGGTGGAAGCGTGATTGCGAGTGGCTGGCTCGATGAACTTCTTGCCAAAACTCCAACTGGCAAAAAGCTTGCTGGTGATTCGCGTACGCTTGCCTATTTGCGCAAAGAAGAGGAGATTGAAGTTCCAGAAAATCGCCGTGAAGGTGACAAAGGTGTGATCAAGGTTGTCGGCGCAAACATCTTCAATATCCACAATCAAAATATGGAATTGCCGCTTGGTAAGCTCGTCGCAATTACTGGTGTGTCTGGCTCAGGCAAGAGCTCGTTCCTGTACGAAGTGTTGTACAAAAATCTCCAAGCTAGATTTGAACGTAAGTACCGAAGCAATACTATTTTTAACTGCGCGTCGTTTACCGGCCATGAGTATTTGTCTCGCGCGATTATGATTGATCAATCACCAATTGGTCGCACGCCGCGTTCAAACTTGGCAACGTACACTGGTGCATTTACCCATATTCGTGATTTGTTTGCCTCAACCGAAGAAGCTCGACTCCGTGGCTGGAAGGTAAATCGCTTTTCGTTCAATGTCAAAGGTGGTCGCTGTGAAGCGTGTGAGGGTAATGGTGAAATTGCTGTCGAAATGCACTTTTTGCCGACGGTGTATGTGACCTGTGATGTCTGTGGTGGTAAACGCTTTGATAAAGAAACCCTCACGGTGAAATACAAAAAGAAGAATATTTATGAAGTGCTCGAAATGACAGTCGAAGAAGCACTTATCTTTTTCCAAGATATCCCGGCAATTTACGATCGTCTCAAGACGCTCGATGATGTTGGTCTAGGCTACATTAAGCTTGGTCAATCTGCCAAAACGCTTTCTGGTGGCGAAGCACAGCGTGTCAAAATTGCTTCTGAGCTCTACCGCCCGTTTCTCGAGCGAACAATGTACCTGCTTGATGAACCAACTGTCGGTCTCCACTACGATGATGTCAAAAACCTTATCGCCGTGCTCAATCGTCTTGTTGCGAAAGGTAATACGGTTGTTGTTATTGAACACAATCTTGACCTCATCAAATCTGCTGACTATTTGCTCGACTTTGGCCCAGAAGGTGGCACTGGCGGTGGTAAGGTCATCGCCAAAGGTACACCCGAAGAAGTGGCCAATAATCCTAAAAGTTATACCGGGAAGTATCTGAAAAAGATTCTCTAAGCTCTTGCCTAAGTGGGGAAAACTCGTGAACCCCCTCCTTTTGTTTGCTATAATTGAAAAATGAATATCCGCAAAGATCGGAAAGCGATTTTTGTCGTTGCTGCTGTTGCCGCTGCGCTCTTTGTTTTATTCCGACTGCCAATAGAACGTCTCTGGGCTTCAAATACAATGCTAAGTGCGAGTGGACTTATAGGGCAGTTTCCAAGCACGACAACCAGTTTGCCCTCGGTTGATTTTGTTTCAGGCAATGCGGATAATGGCGGATCAGTGAGCGCTCTTGGTTTTTCGGCTGCTTCTGCTACAGCGTATGATGTTGCCCGCAACTATCTTTTTGTCTCAGACACAGGGAACAACCGCGTGCTTGTGTACAATCTCAATGATGTTGATGCAGAGTACTACACTGCCGACTATGTGCTTGGGCAAGTAAATTTTACAGATCACACAGGAGGATCAAATCAGTACAGTTTTAGTAACCCACTTGGTTTAGCATATGATTCTGTAGATCAGCGCTTGTTTGTGGTAGATAACACAAACACACGTGTTCTTGTATATGATGTTCGTCCAAGTGGAAGCCCTAATCGGACAAGTTGTGGTATTACAACAGATGGTATTGCAAACGGCATGTCCGCATCGTGTGTTATTGGCTCAACCGACATCAATACATTTTCAATGTCATCTATGGCTGGTTCGCTATTTGGGCCTGATGGTATTGCGTATGACAGCGCAACCGGACACCTCTTTGTTTCTCAAGTTCAAGGTAACAGAGTCACTGTTTTTCATGCAGGTTTGCTTGAACTCACCGACAATGGACCTGATGCTTTTCATGTTTATGGACAATTAGATTTTAACGGCACAACAAATGACTGGGACGACCTGGTATATGGTGCGGGTGTGCCTTCTTCTCGAACACTGTATTCACCGCGAGGTTTGGCTTATGACGATACGACAGGATTGCTCTATGTTGCTGATGATGATAATGGACGTGTGGTTGTGTACGACACAACGCTCGTTGAAATACTCACGGCGGGTGATGATGCTTCGTATGCGCTTGGAAAACCTGATCTCAATTCATACAACTGGACGGATCCGCTCAACGCTGGCGGTCCATTTGATGAAACGCCTCGACAAAATAGCTCGTTTAGCCCTGTTGGTGTCGCGATCGATACTGTGCGCCACCTTCTTTTTGTGAGCGATGCGGACTATACGCGCATTATGGTATATGATGTTCGGTCAAACGGAAGTGCACCAGAAGTATTTTGCGGAACAACCTCAACTGGCATAGCGAGCGGCATGGATGCTTCATGTGTGTATGGCCAACCTGATTTTACAACTATCGGCACGGGTACGGATAGTAAAATGATGACTTTTCCATATCATCTTACCTACATTTCGAGCACTCATGAGCTTGTTGTTGCCGATCACTCAAACAATCGACTTCTCTTTTTTAATGTCGCTTCACCATCTACTTATGCATCTGCAAATGATGAATTTGGCCATATAACAGTAGATACGTCGTATACCTTTGACGACTCAAGTCCAGATTTTAGCGCGACAACAATGGACTCCGGTGCACCGGTAGTAAATGAGTATGGTGTTCGTGATCCACGAGGTGTTGCAATCGATACTGACAATCACCGCATGTTCATTTCTGACAAAAACAACAACCGTGTTCTTGTTTTTAACTTAGAAACTGATAATACGATTACAAATTTCGCAGCAGACTATGTTCTTGGTCAGTCTGATTTTTCAAGTCGAACTTCAGCCACAACTGCAGGTGGCCTTTCTTCTCCTGATGGCCTTACGTATTGGCATGCACCATCTGGAACAGAGTATTTATTTGTCGCAGACAACGGCAACAATCGTGTCATGGCTTATGATGTGAGCTCGATTACCAATGGTGAAGATGCCATTGTTGTAATCGGTCAAGCAGATTTTACAAGTGGAGGTTCTGTCGGTACGACTCAGAGGAATTTGGCAAACCCTACAGATGTTGCCGTTGATTCTGTTGCAAACCATCTCTATGTTGCTGACGCAAAAAATACACGTATAACCGTTTATGATATTGCAACACTCACATCGACCAACATGCCTGCTATGGCGGTCATAGGTCAATCAAACTACACAACGAATACATCTGGTCTGTCTGCTACTAAGTTCAATGAACCAGACACATTATTGTATGAACCAAATAGCCGCTACCTCTATGCGACAGATCCACGAAATAGTCGTGTGATGGTGTTCAATACCGCAACGATTACGAGTGAGACGTTTAACCATGCTGCGGTCGCAGTACTCGGGCAAACACTGTTCACGGACAATACAAACGCAGTTACGCAGGGTGGTATGAGTTACCCTTCGGGCTTGGCGTACGATTCAGAAAATAGCTTACTCTTCGTTTCTGATTCTTCAGCGAATAGAGTGGGTGTCTACAATGTGAGTACGATTACCAATGGTGAAGATGCCATTGCAGTGATAGGGCAATTGAATTTTACAAATTCGACTTCTGGCGCGTCCTCAACCCTTGTCCATGCCCCAGTTCGGGCAATGTTTGATAATAGTAATACGCTCTACTACCTCGTTGATGCAACAAATAATCGCATTTTGCAATTTGATTTTATTAAGCTTATTACGGATACGATCGGCGGAACGGGAACAGTCGGTACTCCATATACAAATGCACTTGATACGACGGGTGTACTAGGTGTGGCTTCCTTCGAATTGGTTTCTGGAACAATGCCAACAGGATTGTCTTTTGATGCAACAGGTATAATTGGAACACCAACTGTTGCCGGCACTTACAATTTTGTAGTTCGGGCAATAGATACGATTGCAGATGCGGGAACGTTTCTTTCAAACCAAAAATCGTATTCAGTTGTTGTGGCAGCTGCGGCAACGGGCGGAGGAGGAGGAGGCAGTACTCCGCTTTGTGAGGATATCCATGCAAATAACTACAACCAACCTTTTGCCGTACAACTTCCGGTGGCTTCTCGAG
>CAYOEB010000026.1:0-8627 GCA_964403005.1 uncultured Candidatus Saccharibacteria bacterium
ACCGCCAATTACAAAAAGCTAAAGATGCTACAATAACCTCCATGGACGAGCTATATACCACAATATATGAATTAGAAACGTCGCTTCTCAAGCCAGAAGTTCGTAGTTCTCGTGAGCAGCTGGGTGCTACTCTCGCAGCGGATTTCAAGGAGTTTGGTAGTTCTGGATTAATATATACCAAGCAAGATATTCTAGAACGACTTCCGGCAACTACGGATAAAATTGATTTTACTATTTCAGATTTTGAAATGGAGGTTTTATCAGAAAATCTGGTTATGACACATTTTCTTGCTCATAAAGTAATTAATGACGCAGAAAAAGTGTCTTCACTTCGAACCTCGCTTTGGAGACATGAAGACGGTGTTTGGAAAATATTTTTTCATCAAGGGACGATGCAGAGTCAGAAATAAAATCACCTAGGATTTTTTCGCCTTTTTCTTCGGCTCCGGCACATGCTCTTCAGTAATTTCAATCAATTGAGAAAGCCACTTTCGGTCTTCGATCAATTCGTCATCAATCTGCAGAGAAACTTTTGCGCCAGGATAAGCCTGGCCTTCTTTGTAGCTACTGCCAACAAACTGTTTGCCGGGCTCGGTCATTTTGACAAAAAGCGTATCGTCGCAAATGAGAGCGACAACTTTTTTACCACAGTAGAGTGCATACTCGCCAAACATTTTACGTGTTGAAATATCCGGCACACCAATGAGCTGGTCTGTAATGAATTCAACGGTAGACGCTTTAGTTGCCATATTTCTTCAACACCCCTTTATTCTTCGCAATATGTTTGTAGTCCCACTGAATCGTCTTGGCTTTCTTGAGCCAGCGCTTGATGGCGGTTACTTTTACTTCTTTGACATCAGTGTAAAAGATTTCAGCGGCTTTGAATTTGCCTTCTGGCAGGAAATCTTTTTCATCAAAACTTTGACCACTAAAAAACATGAGCGACACTGAACCATTTTTACGAACGTAGTAGAGGACAATTGGGTTGCCGTCGATAAACCAGACGGGCGAGCCGTGCCAGATTTTTGAATCGCTCTTTTTGAGGTTCGCGTCTATGGTTGTACTAAGCAGGTTACAAATGTCTTTGCACTTTTTTGGCTGCAGTTTGTTGTACTGCGCAATTGTTTTGGCTGAAGTTTTCATGTCTCTTATTTTACCATGATACAATAATTGGTATGAAAGAAACGCTCGCCATTATCGCCGCAGTACTCGCGCTCATTGGAAATATCTCTTATTTGCGAGACATTATTTCGTCCAAAATCCACCCACATCCATATACCTGGTTTGTCTGGTCAATTGTTTCAATGACAACTTTTTTTGGTGGCCTGGCCAAAGGCGCGGGTATTGGGGCGCTTCCGACTGGTGTTGCTGAAGGTTTTACAATCATCATTTTTCTTTTCTCTCTCAAATTCATCAATAAGGCTGGCCACATTCGTCCGATAGACAACTACTTTTTGGCGGCCGCGCTCATCGGTCTTGTACCTTGGGCAATGACCAAAGACCCAACTATTTCTGTTGTCATTGTCGTACTTATCGATATCATTGCTTTTATTCCAACGCTTCGCAAAACTTGGCGTCATCCTGAAACCGAGCGACCGATGCTCTACCGCATGAATGTTTTACGGCACATCCTCACATTGTTTTCGCTCGAGGCATACAACATAGCAACAACATTTCACTCTTTTGCTATGATCGGCACCAATTCTGCGATGGTGTATTTGATGAAGAAGAAAAATAGAAAAAAGGGAAAGTAGCTACATCACCGGCTGAAATAATCGCACAATCAGTGACAGAACTTTCGCAAAAAAAGACGGACGTTTATCAACAACAGCAACTGTCGCAGCCATTTTCCATTTTTCAATTATGTGCGCCAAATCGGCAATTGCATTTTTGTCTTCAAAAAAGACACCGATTTCAGCATTGATATTAAATGACAGTGCGTCGAGGTTATTTGAACCGATGAGCGCAAGCTTCCGATCAATCATGAGTACTTTGGCATGCGTCATTTCAGTTGTTTCGTAAAATGTAATACCGTAGGGAATTTGTCGCTGTATGTAGTACTGATTGGCAAATGTCATAATTGCGACGTCGGTTGTTTTTGGCACAATGACTTCAACTCTGACCCCACGGCGCACGGTTTCGCGGAGCAATTTTTCGAGCCAGGCATGTGGCAAGAAGTATGGTGTGACAAGCGTCACCGATTGTTCGGCTTTGGTGAATGCTTCAATGTAGGCATCTTGGAGGCGAAAGTGTCGAATGGATGGCAAGTGTTCAATGAGCCAGGTTCGTGTACGACCTAGAATTGCTGGCTTGCCGCCATAGTGAAGGAGTATTTGATCTTTACCGCCACACGCAATGTACACGCGTTTGAAGGAATGAATGAGCGAGCGAACAATTGGACCTTCGAGTCGAATGAGGAGATCATTCCAGAGCCGCGCACTTTTGTGAATGTTGACGCCACCGAGAAAACCAATACGTTCGTCGATGACAACGATTTTACGGTGCAATCTGCGTAATATATTTTTATAAAAGAGAATGTCGACACCTGCTTTTTTCATGCGTTCAATTGCGGTGCGTGACAAACCAAAGCTACCAAATGAATCGAGTACAATACGAACACGCACTCCTTGCGCTGCCTTTTGGCAAAAGAGCTCGATGAGGTAGTTGGCCTCCTTTGTGTCGTCGATAAAAATGTACATTTCCAAATAGATCGAAGATGTTGCTTTTTCGATCGATTTTCGGAGTCCTTCCCAGGCGCTAGCTGAGGTGGTGTAGAAGAGGTATCGCATGTATCTCAATAGTACAATAACTTGCCATTTGCGCCCAATATGGTATACTCAGAACAGTTTTTATCCTTATCGCAGCGTTAGTGCTCTCGTTTTCGATAGTCGCGAAACTGGCAGGGGCGGTAAAAGCGTTTATTAATAATTTGTTCCAGAATCGTCCGCAAGGATTTGTCTGGGCAATAGCACATGAGTGTAAAATTGTACGTCGGTGGTTTGCCTTACCGCACCACTGAAGATGCGTTTCGCGACGCATTTGCAGCTGCAGGCGAAGTTGTCTCAGCTCGCATTATTACTGATAAGATGACCGGTCGCTCACGCGGTTTCGGTTTCATCGAAATGGCTGACCAAGCCGGCGCAGACGCTGCTATCCAAATGTGGAATGGCAACGAATTTGAAGGCCGCAAGCTCATGGTTAACGTCGCTCGTCCTATGGAAGAGCGCCCACGCCGTGAATTCCAGCAGAGCTACTAAGCTCTCAAACTGAAAAATCCCCGAAAGGGGGTTTTTCTTTTGCTCGGTTTTGCGTACACTTACTCTATGCAATTCATCATCATACTCCATGGCCTTCTTATTGGCATGCTCATTTCCGTGCCAACTGGTCCCGTTGGTTTTCTCTGTGTTCGTCGTGCCCTCGTCCACAACTGGCGGGCGGCATTTGTCACCGCACTTGGCTCAATTGCCGCTGATCTCATTTTTGGAGCGATCGCGATTTTTAGCCTGACGTCTGTTTACAGTTTTTTTATGCGCGAGCAGTATTCAATAAAACTAGTTGGTGGTCTCTTGCTTTTGTACGTCGGCATAAAAACATTTTTCAACATTGCTCCGGAGTTTGTTCCTGGGCTAAAAAAGTTTGAGCATGTCGGCAATTTTGCTTCAACATTTCTCCTCACTATGACGAACCCAGTGCAGATTATTACGCTACCGGTTGTATTTACTGCGGTTGGCACGCACATCCGTCCTGGTCACTATGGCGATGCTGGGCTCTTCATGGTTGGCGTTGGTCTCGGTGCTGTGGTGTGTTGGGCAGTGATTATTGGTATTTCAACACTGCTTAAAAAGTATGTGGAGGAGCACCATTTTAAATTGATTAATCGCATTTCAGGCACGCTGATCGTGGGAACCGGTCTCTACATTTTACTTTCAATGGCACTTCGCTAAAAGCTGGCGCGGTATACTACATATATGGATAAAGAAGAACTTAAGAAAACATTGAGCGAAGAAGAGTACTATGTGACCCAAGAAAAGGGAACAGAGCGACCTTTTCACAACATTTATTGGGATAACCATGATGATGGCCTCTACATGTGCAAAGTCTGCGGCAATCCACTTTTTGATTCATCTCGTAAGTATGATTCTGGTACTGGTTGGCCAAGTTTTGACGATGCGCTTCCCGGTGCAATTAAGTACCACGAAGATACATCGCATGGCATGTCACGAGTTGAAGTCGTGTGTGCAAACTGTGGTGCTCATCTTGGTCACGTCTTTGATGATGGTCCAAGTCAAACAACCGGCAAGCGATTTTGTACCAATTCAGCTTCGCTTTCATTCAAGAAAAAGGAGTAGTATACTTGGCACATTATTAGTTTTTTGCTCGGTTTATACCGAGCTATACCTATGGATACAGATTCAATACAAAATACACCGGTCGTTGATGACTGCAATTGTGGTTGCAAGGATGGCGTTTGTAAGTGTGAAGAATGCACAAACATGGCCTGTGATTGCGCAGATTGCAAAGCCAAAAATACTGACAGCATACAGGCAGTAACTCAAGAAGATGCTGAAGGTGATGCACAAATGGCTGAATAAAAGCTCGAGATTTTATAAACTATTTTTTTAAAAATATATGCAAGCAATCGTCATTAATTGGTGGGCAGTACTTATCGCTGCTGTGGTTTCAATGGTTATTGGAAGTATCTGGTTCGGCCCACTCTTTGGTAAAAAGTGGATGGAAATTACTGGCATGGCAAATTGTAGTGAAGAAGAGCGAAAGAAAATGCAGAAAGCTGCGATGCCGCTCTATGCACTTCAGTTTGTGCTTTCTGGACTTACCTCATATATACTCGCGCACTTTATTATTTCATCAAGCGCATTTTTTGGTATGACTGGCGCAAAAGCTGGCATGATTTGCGCGCTTTGGATTTGGCTTGGTTTTATCATGCCAACGATTGGTGGTGGTGCAATGTGGAGTGGCAAACCAAAAAAGCTTGCATGGAGCATGTTCTGGATCAATGTGAGCTACAATGCCGTGCTCTACATTGTCATCGGAGCGATTCTTGGTGGTTGGAGGTAGTGTTATTGGAGGTACATCGGACGAAAGTATCAAAAAGAAAAGCCTCAATCGAGGCTTTTTGTTTTTTATACTGCTGAGTGTTAGTTTGCCACATACATCGGCACTTTCTTTTTTGCCGGTGGCTTTGACGAGAGAAGTGATGGTTTCTGTCCGACCGTAACTGAGGCCGCAGTGAGAACTTCTGTAAATTCCTTCACCGTGCTTTCAATCGCATCACTACCAATCCAGTTTTTGTTAGTGATTTCGGAGACAATCATTCTCGCCACGTTATCTGGTGTCTTTTTGAGCTCACGCATGAGGACGATGAGTTCAACAGTTGGAACCGCAGCTTTGCCATTTGCCAACGCTTTGATTTCGTCGGTGAATGCTTTTTTATTGTACTTACCATTGTTTGAATTGAGTAAGTTTTCAATAAAACGGTGTACTGAATTAATTAAGTCAGTGATGTTTTTCTTCATCTTTTTTTGGGGTATTTATTTTGGTTAAGAACTTTTCGTATAATATCGTATTATTTATATTTGTCAAATGGGGGAATGGGAAAGGTCGGGATATAATAGGCTTTATATGACGATGAATAGCTTCCCCGAAGCCTATAAAAGCCTCAATAAAGCCCAAAAACAGGCCGTAGACAGCCTCGACGGCCCAGTTATGGTGATTGCCGGCCCTGGTACCGGCAAAACCCAGATTTTGGCCCTCAGGATAGCCAATATTCGCCAAGAAACCGATACTCCTGCTGACGGTATTTTGTGCCTCACTTTTACCAATTCCGGTGTCGATGCGATGCGTAGGCGCCTCCGCAAATACATGGGTGCCGATGCTGGTAAAGTAAAAATCGCAACGTATCACTCATTCGGGCGCGACATCATCGAAGAATTTTTTCCGGTCATTGGCCTCACTCAAGCACCGCACACACTCGAAGACGACGACACGGTGTCTATCATCGATGATATTTTAAATGACAATGACTGGCAGCATTTACGTCCGCGTGGCGATGTTTCGAAATACTATCGCGACCTCAAATCTCTCATCTCACTCCTCAAGCGCGAAAATCTTTCAGCCGAAACGTTTATCGAAAAAATTGACCTTGAAATTGCGACGCTGCGCGATGACCCAGCAAGTATTTCTTCTCGCGGTGAAAGCAAAGGCCAGCTCAAAAAAGAAATCAGCAATACAATCGACGGCCTCGAACGCAGTCGCGAAGTTGCGCGTTTTTACGAACTCTATGAAGCCGAAAAACATGAACGCGCTGTCATGGACTACGACGACATTTTGGCGTACATGACGGCTATTGTCCGTGAGTCCGAAGACGTCAGGGCAACACTGCGCGAGCGGTATCTCTATGTGCTTGTTGACGAACACCAAGATTCGTCCGGTACACAAAATGAATTCTTGAACCTAATTTGGAATGAAGCCGAAATGGTAGACCCGCCAAATATTTTTGTCGTTGGTGACGATCGCCAGCTCATTTACGGTTTCGGTGGTGCATCGCTCTCGCATTTTGAATCGTTTAAAAATACGTTTTCAAAAACTAAAGTTATTACACTCACAGAAAATTACCGTTCAACGCAGACGATTCTCGACACGGCTGACACGTTGCTGTCGAGCAAGTTGGCGCATGGCAAATTGAACTCGCAGAATTCAGAAAAACATCCGGTGCGTTTGGTTGAAGCCATGTACCCACGCGACGAAATTATTCAAGCCGGACTTTTTTTCAAAGAAAAAATCGAGCAGGGTATTGCGCCCGAAGAATGCGCGCTCCTTGTCCCGAAAAATAGTTCTGTGCGTACGGCCGTGACGATTTTGCGCGACCTCGGTTTGCCGGTATCGTCCAATCAATCACTCCGACTTTTTGATACCGCCGAATTCGAGAGTTGCCTCAACATTCTCTGTATTGTGCACAACCCATACGACACCGTTGCGCTCGGTGCGATCATGCTCGACCCGATTACCGGCATTGCGCCGCTTGCCGCGCACCGTTTTTTACGTGACGCGTACACGCGCGATTTGTCTGTCGACATGCTGGCGGCGCATGATGACGGCGCTGGACTTTTTGGTGAGCTCGATCCGATTGCAGCATTTGGCAAAAAGCTTGCGACTGCTGTTGACGCTACGGCTGGAAAAAGTGTGTACGCAATTTTGCAGTATATCGGCGAAGAATTTTTTGTTGGCGAGACTGCGGTTGGTGCGAGTGAGCATGCTGTTTTTGTGCGACGCATTGAAGTCATTCGTTCACTTTTGCACCTTGCCTTGTCGCTCGAAGAGCGCCACCCAAAAGCCGGCATCGGTGACTTTGTTGCGTACGTCGAGCGTTTGCGTGGTTACGGCGAGCACATGCCACTTGCTGTGTTTGGTGGTAGCGATGGCGTTCGCGTCATGACACTGCACGGCTCAAAAGGGCTAGAGTTTGATGTGGTGTGGATTGCGCACATGAACGAGCGCGCGCTCATGAGTTCAAAAAATCTTGGCTTCACGTTGCCCGAATCGATCAAAGAAAAAATCGAAAAGAAGAACGAAGATGTCGCGCGCCGAGAGTTGTACGTGGCGATCACGCGCGCCAAGCGTTTTTGCACACTTTCGTATGCGCTCGAATCTCACAAAGGCGGCGATGAAAAAATCGCAACAATTGTCGAAGCATTGCCGGATGATACGTTTACTTTTGTGCCGTATGTTGCCGGTAGTGAAGCTGCTATGCGTGACTACGTTGCGGCAGTGCCGGCCGCAGAGCCGGCACTCACTCGCGCGGATTTGCGCACACTTGTGACAGAAAAATATGCCGACAAAAAAGTCTCAGTGACACTCCTTAATACTTTTTTTGATTGCCCATGGAAATGGTATTTCCGTTCGTTTTTGCAAGTACCCGAGCCGCAAGCCGAAGCCTTGCAGTTTGGTAGTATTGTGCACGGTGCAATAGAGCGCTTGCTAAAAAATCCAGACGACGAAACGCTCGATCATGCCATTGCCGAAGAAATTAAAAACAATCACATTGTAAATCCGTCGACAGTGAAGCGTTTTACCAAAGATGCGACCGTAGCGACGCAACGTTTTCTCGATTCGCTGTACGACACCTTGTGGGAGCGTCGCGAAAGTGAGAAAGCGCTATCTTGTCGTGATGAAGCCGTGCCCGACCTTCTCATTACGGGTAAAATCGACTTACTCGAGCACGATAGCGGCGATGCAATTCGTGTCACTGACTTCAAAACCGGCAGAGCGCGCACAGCGAAAGATATTGAAAAACGTGACGACGAAGGACGTCTGTCCGACTACATGCGCCAGCTCGCGATGTACTCGTATTTAATCACGCGTACTTACAAAAAAGGCGATCAGCAGGTCGAACGTTCGCGCTTGTATTTTGTCGAATCTGACGATGCCAAAAATGCGCTGTACGAAACGACGATCACTGATGAAGAAATCGATTTACTAGTGCGCGATATCAAAGACTATGATGCTGCGCTCAAAACAGGCGAGTGGACCGAGCGCACTTGCCACTGGAAACCGTATGGCAGCCAAGAAACCGAATGTCCGTACTGCAAACGCGCGAAGATGTATCAATA
>CAYOEB010000027.1:0-8028 GCA_964403005.1 uncultured Candidatus Saccharibacteria bacterium
GTTGGAGTTAGTGAAATTCAACCAAATGACGTGATTGTTGACATAGGCCCTGTTTCGACCGCAAAAATCGAAGCCGCGCTCGTAGGAGCAAAGACAGTCCTTTGGAATGGTCCGATGGGGAAGTATGAGGAGGGTTTTGGTGGCTCAACCGAAGCAATTTTGCTCAAATTAGCGACACTTAGTGAAACTGTAAAAGTTACGGTTGGTGGTGGCGACACAGTCGCCTTGGTCTCTCAATTAGGCTTACAAAATAAGCTCCATTTTGTCTCAACAGGCGGGGGAGCAACTTTGGAATACTTAGAAAAGGGGACATTGCCTGGAATTGAGGCCTTGTAATATAAGGCTTTTTGAATCGTCTCCTCTTTGCTGTAGTCACTATATTGACAATTAGTTAGTATAGTGCTACAATAGAAAAAGTTCATTAAACCCCAAAAACCAAAAACGTATGTTTTTAAAAACAGTGTACCGCGCTCTCAAGAGAGCTTTCTCTAAAATCAACAATTTCTTCCCCATGCAGGCAAAAATCCTCATTGCAATACCCATATTGATAATGACGATATTCGTGTTCGTGAAGGCGAAATCCATGCTCGACGGACGAAATGTCCCCATGACAGAAATTGTGATCTCTGCTTTTACCAATTAGTAAAGGCCGGTACAAAAAACGAACCCCCTCATTCAGTTTGTGAATGAGGGGGTATTTTTATATTTATTTGAACAAGCTTCTGTATAATAGGGCATGCTCCCAAAGACCAAGACACTCCTTGCTATTGCAGCGATTGCAATATACTTGGCTACATTCTATATAATTAAGGTTACCAAAATCGACAATCACGAGCTGCAAGTTTCATTCCTTGATATTGGGCAAGGTGATTCTATCTATATCAAAGCTCCAAATGGCCACGACATGCTCATTGATGGCAGCAAGACAGGAAGTGTCCTCACGAAAAAATTGTCGATCGCAATGGCGACAAATGACAAGAGTATAGATATTGTGCTCGCGACACATCCTGATGCTGATCACATTGGCGGACTATCGACGATTATTGAAAACTATAATGTCGGAACATTTATTGAACCTGGGGTGAGTTCAGAAAGTAAATTGTATGCGACGCTTCTCGATGATGTAAACACAAAACAAATTCCGCACGTGTATGCTCGAACAGGTATGCATATTGTGCTTGATAAAGAAAATAACGTCACATTTTCAGTGTTAGAACCAGATATTGTGACTGCGGACGAAGACACAAATGATGCATCAATAGTTGGTATTTTATCGTATGGAGATAAGACATTTATGTTTACTGGTGACGCTGGTATTCCAAGCGAAGAAAAAATGTTGGCAGATGTAGAAGCAAAAAAGATCGATAGTTTGCACGTTGATGTGCTCAAACTCGGTCACCATGGTTCAAAAACTTCGTCGAGCGAAGCTTTTCTTGAGGCTGTGCATCCCTCAACTGCAATTATTTCAGCCGGGTGTAAAAATGCATATGGCCATCCAAATAAAGAAGTTGTTGATCGAGTCTACGCGCTCAAAATACTCATGTACGCAACGTGTACTTCAGGAACCATCACATACTATACCGACGGAAAAACACTTTCTCGAGAAACAGAAAAGTAAAATATAAAACTCTTGAGGTCTATGGAGCTGCGACGGTGCCAGAATGAGAAAAAGCCCAGAAGGGCTTTTTATGTTTCGAGACTATATGGATTACAACTATTTGATGATACCTGCTTTCTTGAGAGTGACGTAGGCACCACGCTTGTTGATGGTTTTGATTGCGTCAGTAGAGAGAGTAAGGACAAAAGTCTTGTTGAGTTCCGGCACGAAAATACGCTTCTTGTGAAGGTTGGCGTACTTGCGGCGAGTTGCGGTAGGGTTGAACTTGGTAGCACGAACACTGTTCGAGTAGCCGCTCGCGACGAGTGAACTCTTTTTTGTTACTGCACAGACTTTAGCCATGACGTTCCGCATGGTATCATACGGACTATAACAATGCAACCCATGGACACCCTTTTCTACATACTTATCCTCATGCTCTCGGTCATGGTCCACGAGGTGGCCCATGGTTTTGTGGCGTATAGGGAGGGGGATCCGACAGCAAAAGTCGCTGGCCGGCTCACTCTCAATCCTCTCAAGCATATTGACCTCTTTGGCACTATTATCTTGCCGCTTGTCCTCATTTTGAGTAATGCCGGCTTCGTTTTTGGCTGGGCCAAGCCAGTTCCATACAATCCTCACAATTTTAGGAATCGCCGCCGCGGCACACTTTTAGTAGCCTCAGCTGGCATTATCATGAACCTCATTATTGCCGTGGTTTTTGCAGCTTTTGTGCGGTTTTTACCTCATGCAAGCTTCCTCCCTCTCTCGACAGCGCAGTCGCTTATGAATATTTCGGTTTCTATCGTTGTAATCAATGTCCTCCTCGCCATATTTAACCTTGTACCAGTTCCACCGCTTGATGGTTCGCGTATCCTCTTTTCACTCCTTCCAGCCCGCTTTTTCAAGTACGAGTCATGGCTCGATCGCTATTCCCTGATTTTTGTCATTATTTTTATAGCTTTTGGCTGGAAATTCATTGTTCCGCTCGTATTTAAGGTCTTTACGCTTCTCACTGGTGTCGCTATATAGGAGGGGGCTTGCATTTTTCCATTGGGCATAGTACATTATGCCCGCTAGCTCAGTGAAATGAAACGAGCTATTTTAATTTATTCACATCCATATCCATGGCACGAATCAGCCAACTAGTACGAAAAGGTAGAAAAAAGCAAACGCGCAAAACGCGTTCTGTTGCGCTTATGAGCGGTTTCAATTCAATCAAGAACAAACCGACTTTTTACGCGTCTCCATTTAAGCGTGGTGTTTGTACAAAGGTAACCACTACGACTCCTAAGAAGCCTAACTCAGCGCTCCGAAAGATTGCTCGTGTCCGTCTCACGAACGGTAAAGAAGTTTCGGCATACATTCCGGGTGAAGGTCACAACCTCCAGGAACACTCAGTTGTCATTATTCGTGGTGGTCGTGTGAAAGACCTCATCGGTGTTCGTTACCACATTGTCCGTGGTCTCCTCGATGCAACTGGTGTCGACAAGCGACGTCAGTCACGTTCACTCTACGGTGCCAAGAAGCCAAAAGCTAAGGCTGCGTAACATATCAAAATCAAGTAACTATCAATTTTTTCTAAATTAAAATCCTATGCGACGCAAAGTAAAAAATCGAAATATTGCTCAACCGGACATAGTCTTTCAAAATGCTCGTCTTGGTAAGTTTATCAACTGCATTATGTGGGATGGTAAAAAGGAAACTGCTCGCAAGGTAGTCTACGATGCCCTCGATGTTGTGAAAGAAAAGACAAACCTCGATCCGATCGAAGTCTTCGACACTGCAATCAGAAACGCAGGCCCTGCTATGGAAGTTCGCTCTCGCCGTATCGGTGGTGCAAACTATCAGGTTCCTCGTGAAGTTCGTGAAGAGCGCAAGCGCGCACTCGCGATGCGATGGATTATCGGTGCTGCACGTGGTGGCAAGGGTCGCCCAATGGCACAGAAGCTCGCAGATGAACTCATTGCTGCTTCAAAAAACGAAGGTGCTGCAATCAAGAAGCGCGACGATACGCACAAGATGGCAGAATCAAACAAAGCGTTCGCTCACTTTGCTTGGTAAACTCATCGAACTATTTCAAGCGAAATCAAAAAAGCTCTCCGAAAGGGGAGTTTTTTGTTTGACACTAAACAGGGAATAGCATAGGCTTTTAAAAACACTTAACAATACAAAAACATGAAAGAATCTTCTCAGCCCAGGGCATTTCGGAGGGGTTCCGAATGTCTTCATACAAAGCCGATAGCTAAGCGGCCACCCGAGTTTACTTCTGCATTTTTACCAAAATCAGAAACGTGGGCTTTGCCACTTTTTGTTCTCCACGGCCTTAGAGAAAAACATATCCCGAAACTATCGATATGTACCAAATTGCAGCAATGTTTACCGCTAATGAAAGTCGTTACAATGCTGTCTTCAAAGCAATTGAAAGACTTGCCAAGTACGTGAATCAAAAAGATCCATATGCTTTTCTACGAGTACTCAATACCGGAGTAAGTGCATTCGATAATCCTGACCCTCTTCACTCATTCGAAGGAGATCAGGCAGAATTACTCGACAAGTATGATCTCGACGATTTCTCAATTGCCAAGTATATCTACCACGGCAAACCCGGTCGCGACTGGTATTCGAAAACCTTAAAGACGTTCAAGTCGCAGCTTAAAGGTTACGATATTGAGCTATTTGTAAAACTCTTTGCCATTACAAGTCCGCGTACCAATTTTGCTTCAAACATACGCAACGCATTAAAAGCCTACGACTTGTATATCAACAAGAAGTCTTTTACAAATAATGGTTTTATGAGAGGCATTGTTACTATTCTTGA
The DNA here is from genome assembly GCA_964403005.1 of uncultured Candidatus Saccharibacteria bacterium. Taxonomy (GTDB): domain Bacteria; phylum Patescibacteriota; class Minisyncoccia; order Phycocordibacterales; family UBA9973; genus JAGOSA01. The sequence goes on from CAYOEB010000027.1 coordinate 4,419, forward strand.
TGACTTTCGTTCCGGCACATTTACTTTTGATGAAACGCCGAGGGGAGGTAGAAGGAAAATTGTAAACTTTGCCAAAGCAATTCTAGGTGACAAGGATGCTGTCGTAGTTGATTCATGGTTATTGAAGGCCCTTGGCTTAGCGCAACTGTATATTCACAAAAATGGTCAGGGCGGCACATATAACCCGCGGCGTTCAGAGTATGATTTGGCAGAGCGCTATATTAGAGCACTAGCCATATCTTCGGGCTACGAAGCAAGGCAAATTATCGGCATGGTCTGGCACGGAGTGAGAACAAGTAACTCACATTTAAAGGTCACTGATACTGCGCAAGTTTTGAATAAAATTAGAGAGAGTGTAAAAGTCGTCCGATAAGGCCGGCTTTTTTATTTGTTCGCCATTTGCATACATGCTCCAAATACCGTATAGTGTGGCCATTAGCGGGGACGCTATTTTTTTATCAATTTATTGGGATTTTCCCATAGGAGAAATTATTGTATGGAAAGAGATTTTCCACTAGAAAAAGTCAGAAATTTCGGTATCATCGCCCACATTGATGCCGGTAAGACAACGACGTCTGAACGCGTCTTGTACTACACGGGCATGTCGCACAAAATCGGTGAAGTGCACAACGGTGAAGCAACTACCGACTGGATGGAACAGGAAAAGGAACGTGGTATTACGATTACATCGGCTGCGGTTACTTGTTTCTGGAATCCAGTGTATGCAAAGGGTGATAAGAATAAGAAGCATCGCTTCAACATTATCGACACCCCTGGTCACATTGACTTCACTGTAGAAGTGAAGCGCTCACTCCGCGTACTCGACGGCGCTGTCGTTGTGTTCGACGGTGTTGCTGGTGTTGAGCCTCAGTCAGAAACCAACTGGCGCTACGCTGACGAAGCGCATGTGCCACGTATTTGTTTTGTGAACAAGCTCGATCGTACAGGTGCATCATTTGAACACTCATACAAGACTATTCTCGAACGTCTCTCAAAGAAGGCTGTTCGCATGCAGCTTCCAATTGGTCTCGAAGATAAGCACGAAGGTGTTGTTGACCTCCTCACGAAAAAGGCATACCGTTTCGAAGGTGACATGGGCGACAAGATCGTCGAGAGTGATGAAATTCCAGCTGATATGGTTGCTGATGTTGAGACATTCCGTGGTGAACTCATTGAAGCAATTGTTCAACACGATGAAGCTGTCATGAACGACTACCTCGATGGCAAAGAACCATCACTCGATGTCCTCAAAAAACTTCTCCGCAAAGCCGTTATCGCGAACGACATTTTCCCAGTCTTCGCTGGTTCTGCGCTCAAAAACAAAGGCGTGCAACTTGTCCTCGATGCCGTCGTTGACTATCTCCCATCTCCGCTCGATATTCCGCCTGTCAAAGGTATCAATCCTGACACTGATCAAGAAGAACTCCGCAGTGCGTCTGACACTGAACCGTTTGCTGCACTTGCCTTCAAGGTGGCAACTGACCCATTTGTCGGTCAGCTCATCTTCTTCCGTGTCTACTCAGGTACACTCTCAGCTGGCTCATACATTTACAATCCTCGTACTCGCAACAAAGAACGCATCGGCCGTATTGTCCGTATGCACGCCAACGATCGAGAAGAAGTAAAGAAAGTTTTTGCTGGTGAAATTGCCGCAGCTGTTGGTCTTAAAGATACAAAAACATCGGACACACTTTGTGAAGAAAATCACCCAATCGAACTCGACCGTATCGTCTTCCCAGAACCGGTGATCTCGATGCGTATTGAACCAAAGACAAAAGCTGACCAAGAAAAAATGGGCATTGCGCTCTCGCGTCTCGCTGACGAAGACCCAACATTCCGTGTTTCAACTGATTCTGAAACAAATGAAACAATTATCGCAGGCATGGGTGAACTTCACCTCGACATTATCGTCGACCGTATGAAGCGTGAATTCTCTGTCGAAGCAAATACAGGCAAACCTCAGGTTGCATACCGCGAAACAATTACTGGCGAAGCTCAGGTAGAAGGTAAGTACATCAAGCAAACTGGTGGTCGTGGTAACTATGGTCACGTGAAGATCAAGATTAAGCCAATGGACATGACTGTCGATGCCGAAGATCTTCCAAAGAACGTCAAACGCTCAGAAGGTTTCGAATTCATCAACACTATCAAGGGCGGTGCAATTCCTCAGGAATACATTCCAGCTTGTGAAAAAGGCTTCCGCGAAGGTCTCGACCGTGGTATTCTCGCAGGTTTCAAGATGGTCAATGTTTCTGTCGACCTTTACGACGGTTCATTCCACGAAGTTGACTCGAACGAAATGGCCTTCAAGATTGCCGCATCGATGGCTGTCCAGGATGGCTGTAAGCTCGCACGACCTGTGATTCTTGAGCCTATGATGAAAGTTGAAGTTATCACTCCAGACAAGTTCATGGGTGATGTCACTGGCTCTCTCTCAGCAAAACGTGGTCTCATTGAAGGTATGGAAGCACGAGGCATGAACCAGGTTGTTAAGGCCGTGGTTCCACTCTCAGAAATGTTCGGCTACATGACTTCACTTCGCTCAATGACAGAAGGTCGCGCAGGATTCAACATGGAATTCCTCCGTTACGACATTGTGCCAAAGAACGTTGCTGACGAAATTATCGCAGCACGCAAGTAATTTTTCAAAGCTTAGCCGCCCGAAAGGGCGGTTTTGTTTTTATCAATTTTTAGGTAGTATGGACGAAACAAGCGAACAATATGAAAACACAAAATATTTTCCGACATACACCAGACAATATACGAGACATGGATTTCTCGCTCCTGGTTGCGTGTATTACAGATCGCTTTAAGGAAGACGGTCATGAAATTTTGCAATTCCATCTGGATTTTAATGGCAAACACGATTTTCGATCTCCAAGAATGATTGAAAGTTTCGTTTCGCGAATGTACGGCATTGTGATGATGAGACGCTACTTATCGAACGATTTTGAATTTGATCCAGGGTTTAACGACACAACACGTAGAGAAAAGGATTTCTTATCTGAACTTAATGCAATTCGTGAGATGTTTATTCTTTCGATCGGTGAAGATTTCCCAAAAGGTAATATGGATCTTGGCAAATTGCTGATACATAACAATTACGCTCCTTACGATTTTTCCAATCCCGTACTATTTACAAGGTGGGGAACCTGGCTTGGATATTATGTAAAGATGTCTGCCGAGATTTCGACTTTCAAAGAATTTTTTCCGCCGAAGGAACTTGATTCAGATGCATGGTGGGACCCAAACGTGAGAGCAACACAAGCGATGTATACTGACTGCTTTATGTTTGAAGTTTGTAAAAACCAAAATGCGTTCAAGGTTGCTAATTCATTACCCGAATACAGGAATGTGAGATATCAGTTTGAAAACGAAATGTATAAATAAGCTTGAGGCATTTTCAGAAAACCGCCCCTAAAGGCGGTTTTTACTATGCACAGTTTTGCTTTGCCTCATCTCTAGGGCGATTTACAATAGTCATATGAAAACAAAACACACAGTTACATGGCTTATTGTCATGGTGGTAATCGCGGTCATTGTCGCCTGGTTTGCTTTTAAGAGCGGGGAGCAAAATGGCATGCAGTCTGCCGCGGTCGGTACATCTCAA
>CAYOEB010000028.1:0-7963 GCA_964403005.1 uncultured Candidatus Saccharibacteria bacterium
CACGCCTTTCCGACCTTCGTGACTCCGGTTCGATCGAGCAGGACGCAGACCTCGTTATGTTCATCCACAATGAAGATCGTTTCAAAGACAAAGAAGAGCGCACCAACATCACTGAAATTCTCATTGAAAAGCATCGTAACGGTCCTGTTGGTAAAGTTGAACTCTACTTTGACGGTGCAAAAACGACATTCCTCGATATTGAAAAGAGTACAATGAGCGAATTCATGCCTGCTTCCGTTGGCAATACGCTCGATGAATTTTAGCTAATAAATATATGAGAGATTCGATCGACGACCTCGCAGAACTTTTTAAACGTTTTCCCGGGATTGGTGAGCGGCAAGCTCGCCGTTTTGTCTATTTCCTCATCGAACGTAATAATGATTTTCGCCGCTCCATTGCCGACAAAATTATTTCGCTTTCAAAACAGGTTACACAGTGTCGAGAGTGCTACCGTTTTTTTCAAACGGACGGTAATGAGCTCTGCGACATTTGTGCTTCAAGTAGTCGCGACCAAAGTCTTGTCATGGTTGTTGAAAAGGATGCTGACATTACTGCCGTTGAACGCAGTGGCTGGAATGGTAAGTACTTTGTGCTCGGTGGCCTCATTCCGATTGCCGATGAAAAAGTCATCGCGCATACTCGCCTTCGTGAACTTGAAAACTATCTCAATCGAAAGCGCGACAGTATTCGCGAACTGATTCTCGGTTTTCCCATGAATCCATCGGGAGACTTTACCGATCAGTATGTGCGAAAAGTATTGGAAGAAAAAACCAATGCGATAAATGGAAACGCAATGAGCATCGCGAGCCTTGGTCGTGGCCTTTCAACTGGCACAGAGCTTGAATACTCCGACCCTGAGACAATAAAAAACGCCCTGAAGAACAGGGCGTAATATGCTTTGAGAGACAACTCATGAGTAAAGTGTCGTGAACATGTAATCCGGATGCAAATACTCAAGATACTTTTGGACATCTGAGAAACGTAGGTTCTTATACTCTTCTATTTCCTCACTCAGTGTCCTCACTCTACCATATGCAACAATGTCGCTTGATGCACCACTCACAACATCGACTACATTTGAATCTTCAAACTGATAGCTTGCAAGTTTAATTGCAAGCATATCATCAAAGAGTTCTTTTCTGTTCTCAATTGACTTAATCGCATCGATTACTGTTGGTACAAATATATCGACAAGGCTTACATCGAATGAGTCACATGATAACTTGATCGACTTGCACAAACTATCTGTAATAAAATCGGCAGAAACATCGTACGTTGCGCGCATCTTTTCCCGAATCGTATAGAACAAGACATGATTGACCATGTTGAGTAAAATGCGAACAGTAGATCGATCAGCACTAAAAGGTAAATGTACATGTGCTCGATAACTACCCTTTGGCGCTACAGGCATTGTGCCAACAAATTCCTTATTATCGAATTTGTAAATACCACGTATTGCAGGCTGAGGACCTTCAATTGGCATACTACGAGGACACGCATGTTTCCCACAAGGCAAATGATTTTGGAAAGGCAGCATACTCTTTTCAATTATTTCTACTAAGTCATCAACTGCTATGCCTCCCGCAGATACAATGCTCACATTATGAGGATCGTATCGCTCATTCCAATAGTCAATGACATCTTGCTGAGTATATGTTGCAATACTCTCAGGGCTACCAATACATGAAATTGCTCGTGTCCAATAGCTACCAGGGTACAAAATCGTATTTTTCCACAATGCGTGGGCATTCATGAGTGGAAATTTATTCTTTTCATGAAATTCCTCTTCCACAACCTTACGCTGGGCTTCAAATTCATTGAGATTGTAAATACCAGCATACATTGAGAAGAAATGTTGTAGTGCCGGTTCAAGAACTTCGCGCTTTACTGGCAAAACGCAGCCATACTTTACCGAATCGCTATTCGTCGAGCCGGTATGCAATCCTCGGCCGAGTAAATGAAAATACTTTTCCATTTGATCACGAGGCATGTCTCCATTTCGAGAAAAAAGATGCTCAACAAAATGAGCAAGTCCTTCTTTTCCGACTGGATCAGTTATAGCCCCTGAGTGGATAATGAGACGAATTCTTACAAAATTTCGATTTTCTATATTGGCATGATAGAGGCTCATACCATTAGACAAGGTGCGCTTGGTAAATAGCACGTATGGGTCATATTGTTTATTTTCCATGTTAAGTTGTTTTTGAGTTTTTAACATTATATATTATTTTTTTAAAAAGTCAATAAAAAACGCCCTGAAGAACAGGGCGTAATATTTCTTACTGAAGCAATTAAATCAACTGTCTGTCGTGCCATTCGACCATATGGTTTACCATGCGGCTTAAAACAACAGGTACCTCATCTTCGGCGACAATTTTAATTTTTTCTGAAACAGGTATCTTTGCGATAACCGGCAGAGTGTGCTCATAATAATCAGAAAGTTTCTTTTTGCGAGCCGTTAACGTTTTCGAATCAACGCGACCTTCTTTCACCAGTTGCTCACGCAAACCCATTCTTTTGAGCGCAGTCTCGTCTGTAACCGAAAGATGCACATGGAGTGGCTTGCGACCAATCGTTTTAAGAAAATCTTCCAAATCATTTTTCTCTGATTTTTCTCGCGGCACGCCATTAAAAATGAGATGCTCGTCACCGCGGGTCATTTCTCGTTCAAGGCATGACATCCAGTGAAACTTAGCGAAAATCGGCTTAATGAGCTGGCCGGTCGCGAGCTCATTTTTGATAATGTCACTGAGCCACGGGTGGCTACCATTTTTTATCCAGTCACGAAACATTTGACCGGTTTCAACAACGACCGTCTTTCGTTTTGGGTCATGTTTTTTTAGGATTTCTACAAGCTTCTCCTGCAGGGAGTTTTTGCCGGCTCCGGGTGGACCCATCAGCACGAGCGTCAGACTTCTTTTGTCAATTAGATGCCGAATCTTGTCGTCAATCTTTTCTTTCATACCATTCTTTTTTTAAGGGGTTATTTTTACTCTACTGAATACTATAGAAAAGTCAAATGAGCTGACTCCCCCTCCCCCACTTAAGAAAAAATGCTATACTCGCTCTATGCCAGATGAACGCAATGATGAGAAAAAACAAGGCTTTTTACCGCCTTTTGAAGCTCCAGAAAAGCTCCTCAAACCATACAACCCAAATGAAACCGAACCACGTATCTACCAAACCTGGGAAGAGAGTGGCTTTTTTAATCCTGATACTTGTATCGAAAAAGGTGTTACTCGTGCAGATGCTCAACCATTTTCTATCGTTCTCCCTCCCCCAAATGTGACTGGTACGCTCCATATCGGCCACGCATCAATGCTCGCCATCGAAGACATTGCCGTTCGCTACAACCGCATGCTTGGCAAAAAAACGCTTTGGCTTCCAGGCACTGATCACGCCGCTATCGCGACTCAATCTAAAGTTGAAAAAATAATTGAAAAAGAAGGCTTGCGAAAGTCCGATATGGGTCGCGAAGCATTTCTGGAACGCGTCAATCAGTTTGCGCAAGAAAGTCATGACACGATTGTCTCCCAGGTGAAAGCCATGGGCGCATCGCTTGACTGGAGTCGCGAAGCCTACACTCTCGATGATAAACGCGAAATTGCGGTGCGTACTGCATTTAAAAAAATGTACGATGATGGCCTCATTTACCGCGGACACCGCGTGATCAACTGGGATCCAAAAGGTCAAACGACTATTTCTGATGATGAAATTGTCTACGAAGAGCGCGAAGCCACACTCTACACCTTTCGCTACAGTAAAGATTTCCCTATTGCCATTTCAACAACTCGTCCAGAAACCAAAGTTGGCGATACTGCTGTTGCGGTAAATCCTGACGATGAACGCTATAAGGATTTTATTGGCAAAGAGTACGATGCCGTTTTTTGCGGTGTGCCAATTCATATAAAAATTATCGCTGACGCAAGCGTTGAAAAAGAATTTGGTACAGGTGCACTTGGTGTGACTCCTGCGCACTCTCAAATTGATGCTGATATTGCCGAGCGACATGGGCTTCCAAGCAAGCAAGTCATTGATGAGTTTGCAAAAATGAAAGTTGAAGGCGATTTGGCGGGTAAAAAAGTCGGCGAAGCACGAGAAATGATTGTGGAATGGCTTCGCAATGAAGGCTTGATGGAAAAAGAAGAAAAGATTCAGCAACGCGTTTCTACTGCCGAGCGCACAGGAGCAATTATCGAACCACTTCCAAAGCTCCAATGGTTTATCGCTGTCAACAAAGAAGTTCCTGGTCGCGGTAAAACACTGAAAGAACTCATGCTCGATGCTGTTCGTAAAGACGGCATCTCAATTGAGCCTGAGCGTTTTGAACGAGTCTACTTTAACTGGATTGAAAACCTTCGCGATTGGTGCATTTCTCGACAGATTTGGTTCGGACATAGAATTCCGGTTTGGTACAAGAACAACGACATGTACGTCGGTATTACCGCACCTGAAGGTGAAGGCTGGGTACAAGACTCCGACACGCTCGACACGTGGTTCTCTTCTGGTCTTTGGACATTCTCAACACTCGGTTGGCCAGAAATGACTGACGATTTTAAAACGTACCACCCAACAAGCCTCCTCGAAACTGGCTACGACATTATTTTCTTCTGGGTTGCGCGCATGATTCTCATGAGCACGTACCTCGTCGGCGATATTCCATTTAAAAAAGTCTATTTGCATGGTCTAGTTCGCGACAGCAAGGGCCGCAAAATGTCAAAATCACTTGGCAATATTGTTGATCCACGTGATCTCATCGCCAAGTACGGCGCCGATGCGACTCGCATGTCACTCATCATCGGCACAGGTCCAGGTAACGACACAAAACTCGACGAAAATAAAACCAAAGGCTACAAAAACTTTGCCAACAAACTCTGGAACATTAGCCGCTTTGTCCTCTCATACACGAGCGCATCACTCCTCGCTCGACCACACGAACTTGCAACAAAAGATAGCGAGCTTCTCGCAGAAAACGACGCACTCATGGCGGAAATTACTCGAGAAATCGATGATTACCACTTCCATATCGCTGGTGAAAAGTTATACCACTACATTTGGCACACCTTTGCTGATATAATCATCGAAGACAGCAAAACGATTTTGATGGAGACAAATGAAGCTGATACTGCAGCACAAACTGCAAAAGCTTCTCGCAGCTGGCTCCTCCAAGAATTGCTCCGTCGCTCGATCATTGCCCTCCACCCATTTATGCCGCATGTCACTGAAGAGCTCTGGAGTCTTATTCCTCACGAATCGAAAGAGCTGCTCATCGTCACCTCATGGACGGCAACATCAAAACAATCGTCATAGCGCTTTTGGGAGGCCTTATTCCGGCTCTCCTTTGGCTCTGGTTTTGGCTCAAAGAAGATAAAGAACGCCCTGAACCACGCGGACTCATCGTCACAACATTTCTCATTGGTATGGCATCTGTCATGCTCGTTTTGCCACTTGAAGAAATGGCAAGACAGTACATTTCAAGTGGCCCAGTGCTCACTATTGTTTGGGCGGCAATTGAAGAAATCATCAAGCTCTTCGTTGTCTTCATCATTGCGCTTAGAACCGCCTATGTTGACGAGCCTGTTGATTTTGCCATCTACCTCATTACTGGCGCTTTGGGCTTTGCTGCGCTTGAAAATGCGCTTTTCCTCATGCACCCACTCCAACTCAATGAAACTACAGTGAGTCTTCTCACGGGCAATCTGCGCTTTTTGGGTGCAACACTCCTCCATGCCGTTTCAAGTGGCTTCATTGGTATCTTTATGGGTCTCGCCTTCTTTAGTGGCAAAACCAAAAAGAGCCTCTACCTCTTCATTGGCCTGTTAACAGCTGTTGTATTGCATAGCTTGTTTAACTTTTTTATAATTGGTAATAACGGAGAAAACTTTTTCGCAGTCTTCGGCTTTCTCTGGGTTGTTTCAATCATTTCGGTGCTTCTCTTTGAGAAGTTGCGCCGATTGGGCGACCAGACTGTGTAGTCTATTTTTAACTAATCTTCATTTTTACTATATATGTTTAAAAAACGTTCATTCATGGAAAAGCTCACCGGAGGTATTAAACTCCGCGATAATGACTATGACGATGATGACAGCGATCTTGAGATGAATGACCACGAAGAAGATGAAGAGGAGGACGAGCCTCGCCGTCCATTTGGTGTAGCTGCAGTCAAAAAAGGTGCTGCTACCGACAAAAAACAAAAGAACTTTGGTGTTCCCGCAAGCCGTGCCAAAGATTGGCAACCAGAACGCGAAGAAGAGGAAGCTGAAGGCCAGCTCACTGTTGATGTCTACCAAACGCCGACTGATATTGTTGTTCAAACGATGGTTGCTGGCGTTCGCCCTGAAGACCTCACCCTTTCAATCACCCGTGACATGCTCACTATTCGCGGTCGCCGTGAAGAAACAAAATCTATTAACGACGAAAACTACTTTATACGCGAACTCTACTGGGGAACATTTGCTCGAACCATTCTCCTTCCAGAAGAAGTCGATATCGATGGTGCTGAAGCCATGGAAAAGCACGGGCTTCTCATCGTGAAGCTTCCAAAGATAGACAAGCAGAAGCAGACGAACCTCAGAGTTAAAAGCCTCTAATTAAAAAAACTCCCGATTACTCTTCGGGAGTTTTTATTTTTTACATACAATGTAATTAGAAAGGCAAATCGACATTCTCTTCACTACCTGTCTCTAGTTGAAGCGGCTTCGCCTTATTCTTTCTGATTATTTCCACTAACTGTGGGTACCGTACGCCGGCTTTCTCTGCCACACTTAGTGCATTGGTTTTTGTTGAAGACCCGTCCCTAATCTTGTAAGTAAATGATCCATCGTCACCAATGACACAGTGAAGATTTACTCCATTATGAAGTGAGTCAACATAGCTAATCACCTCGTGAACATGTGTTGTCATAACCAATGCAACATCTTCCTCGGAACATGCCTGCAGTATCTCCTTAAGCAGAATACTCGCATCCTCATGATTTGTCCCAGTGTAGGATTCATCAAGAAGAAAGAGTGGGTACGCACCACGTGCACTCTCAATTACATTACGCATTCGCTCACACTCATGAGAGAACCTCGACTCACCCGGGATACCGACACCTGAGTGAACATAATGCACACGCAGATCAGTTTTAGGGCTCATAGTAGCGCTTTTGGCAAAAAGTGGCCACCCAGCTTGGAACATAATCTGAGAGAGGCCGATCAAATCCATGTACCTCGACTTACCATTTTGATTTGGGCCAGTAATAAGCTGCACCCTCCTCTTTTGATCAATCCGTACATCATTTGAAACGACCCCGACTTTGATTTCAGGATCAATGAGAAGCGTCGGGTTCCTAGCCTCCTCGATAGATGTGTAATTATCTTCAACTGGTAAAATCTTTGGAAAAGTGGCGCCACTTACGCCAAGACTACAAATCGCAAACTGCGACGCAGAAAACGCAAAATACCTCATCTCAGATAAGAATTTTCCAAATTCAGTAACCTCTTGCTGCATCTTAGCTACATAGGAATAGAAAAAAGAGATTTTTGCTAAACCATATGGACTTTGCCACTCATCTGCTGCCCGTACTGTATTTGGAGCACGTGGCACTGCCTCCCTCTGAAGCAATTTTTTCTGAAAATCATTTCGTTCAGTTTTAGCCTTATTGCTTGGACTCCGAAGTACGGTAGTAAAAGCTGGATCATTAGCTTCAGCTCTGTGCAGAACTTGTAGTACATAATCGTGCTCAAACTCTTTCAGCTTGAGAGAAATTGTTTCCTTTTTGCCAATACATTGAAATCTCATTGTTGCAGCAAGTGGTTGATCTTCTCGCGGAATAATGTATTCCAAGAAATCCACATAACCAACATTGAGCAAACATAGCATCATTTCAGTATTGATATGCTGAAGTTTACTCCTCGTTTCACCAATCAAATACTGTTCGTCCTTTATATTGATTATTGTTGACCCATCAAATATACGACAT
>CAYOEB010000029.1:0-7183 GCA_964403005.1 uncultured Candidatus Saccharibacteria bacterium
AGTGATGATTACGATTTTGAAAATAGGTTCTGATATGGTTAAATAAAGACACAAAGAAAAAACCTGGTAGCAACTGCTATCAGGTTTTTGATTTTAGATTGAGGAATTTATCCCCTCACCGTACCAATTACAATACCCACTCCACTTCTTGAGCCCATCCTTCCACCACCCGGGAAACCGGTTCCAAAAATTATTTCAAGTCCAGACATATGATCATCTGATGTGAGCGGCATTCCAATGATATTGAAATCTTCTCTGAGGGCAAAGCCTGATGCGTCTTCAGGACAAGGGATACGAGTACGGATCGAAGACCACATCATGTTTTTTGCCACACTAAGTGCAATTTCTAACTGATTGTGTTCTTCATTTGCCTTGTTTGCAATTTCTGCATCTTCACTTTCCATTCTTAAGTGAATGTCTTCGTGCTCTGCCGATTTTTTGGTTAAAAATGCGTAGCACATTTTTTCAAATTCATTCATGACACCCAAACTTTTCTCTCCTTCTTTTATAGGATCAAGGTCGGTTTTAAAGTCTTCCGGAATTTGCTTAAAGAATCCGCGATCTTCGAAGAAATGTAGCAAATCTGCTTTGGCTTGTTCAATGGATACTTGCATGGAGTTTATTATTTATTTTTTGGCCTACTCTTTTTAAGGTTTTCGGCATACCCTTAGATTCGCTGTATTAAAACAAATTTATAAGCAAAAGTCAATACTCTCCAATATATAATACAAAAAACCGCCCTTTCGGGCGATTTTTTTATGCATTCATTTCTATTTTTTCTCGTTTCTGGACACGTGACCTTGAAGCTTTTTTCTTACCTTCAATGACAAGATCACCTTTCTTCTCATCTACTGTCACCGTATCACCATCGCCAGTCGTACCGGCAATAATGAATGACGCAATTGGATTCAAGATTTTGGTCTGAATCAAACGATTGAGAGGGCGCGCGCCATAGTGAGGATTGTAGCCTTCCTTCGCGAGGTAGCTGAGTGCAGCATCACTTACAATAAGTGTAATTCCCTTTTCAAGCATACGAGCCTTGAGTGCCTCAATGCGTAGTCCAACAATTTCCTTGATCGTTTCAGCCGGCAAAATGTCGAAGACGATAATTTCATCGAGACGATTGAGGAATTCGGGGCGGAAAAAGTCTTTGAGACTATCCATGACTTTTTCTTTCGTTTGCACGTAATTTTCATTGTCGCTCGCATTTGAGAAACCAATATTCTCCATTTTTTGAATGTAGTCTGATCCAATGTTCGACGTGAGAACGATAATTGAGTTTTTGAAATTTACCTTGCGACCTTTTGAGTCAGTGAGCTGACCTTCGTCGAGTACCTGGAGAAGCAAGTTGAAGACTTCTGGATGAGCTTTTTCGACTTCATCAAAGAGAATGACAGAGTATGGACGGTGGCGAATCGCTTCAGTAAGCTGTCCAGATTCATCATAGCCTACGTAGCCTGGTGGAGAACCAACGAGCTTTGAAACACTATGGCGTTCCATATATTCCGACATATCAACTCGAATAAGCGCTTTGTCGTCATTGAACATAAATTGCGCAAGTGTTTTTGTGAGCTCAGTTTTACCCACACCAGTCGGACCAAGGAAAAGGAATGAGCCGATTGGCTTGTTTGGATCTGAAATACCAGCGCGTGAACGGCGAACAACATCGGCAATTTTTTTGATAGCTTCCTCCTGTCCGACAACACGCTTGCGAAGCTCATCTTCCATCTTTGCAAGCTTGCTGCGTTCAGATTCAAGCATTTTTGAAAGTGGAATACCGGTCCAACGCGAAACAACTTCGGCAATATCTTCTGCAGTAATTTCTTCCTTGAGCACTCGGCGATTTTTCTGAAGCTTTTGGAGTTTTACCAATTTATCGTCGAGTTCTTTTTTGAGCGCAGGAAGACGGCCATAGCGAATTTCGGCAGCGCGACCAAGGTCAGCGCGCATTTCAGCATTTTCAGCTTCAAGACGAAGCGTTTCAAGCTCTTTTTTAAATGCACGAATGTCGGTGAGAATTGCTTTTTCATTTTTCCATTTGAGCTCAAGCTCTGTCGTGCCTTCACGAAGGTTTGCGATTTCTTGCTCAATATCGTGAATGCGTTTCTTGGCAACTTTGGCTTCTTCACCACCACGCTCTTCAGCTTCTCGTCTAAGCGCTTCACGTTCGATTTCATAACGCATGATTTTGCGATGCGCTTCTTCGAGCGGTGCTGGTTTATTTTCAAGTGCTATGCGAAGCGACGAAGAGGCTTCATCGATGAGGTCAACTGCTTTATCTGGCAAGTAGCGGTTCGTAATGTAGCGAGTTGAAAAATTAACTGCCGCTAAAATTGCATCGTCGGTAATATGCACACCGTGGTACAGTTCGTACTTTTCTTTGAGGCCACGGAGAATTGCAATGGTGTCTTCGGTTGTTGGTTCATCCACATACACAGGCTGAAAACGACGTGCGAGTGCTGGATCTTTCTCAATGTGCTTTTGATACTCTTTGAGCGTGGTTGCACCAATTGCGCGAAGCTCACCACGAGCAAGTGATGGCTTGAGCAAGTTTGCAGCATCTGCTCCACCATCACCAACTGCACCTGCGCCAACAATAGTGTGGATTTCATCGATAAAGAGAATGACACTGCCATTTGCGCGTTCGATTTCCTTTAAAATGTTTTTCAAGCGTTCTTCAAATTCACCGCGGTACTTTGTACCTGCAATGAGAGAGCCGAGGTCGAGCGAGACAATTTCTTTATCTTTGAGTGATTCAGCAACATCGTTTTTGGCAATACGTTGCGCAAGGCCTTCAACAACTGCCGTTTTACCCGTTCCAGCTTCACCAATGAGAATCGGATTGTTTTTGGTGCGACGTGACAAAATCTGCATAATGCGCATGATTTCATTGTCACGACCAATCACTGGATCAAGTTTGTCTTCGCGAGCGAGCTTGGTGAGGTTACGCGTAAACTTGGAAAGCATGCGGAATTTTTTTGGCGAATGTGCGTCAGTAATGTGCGCATTTTTGAGTTCGTCAACAATCTGGAGTACAGCATCTTTTGAAATACGGAAACGACCGAGAAGTTCTCGTGCGTCACCAGCAATGTCAATAAGTGCTACAAAGATATGTTCTGTAGAAACAAATTCGTCTTTGAGTGACTGTGCGATTTTGACAGAATGATCAATAACCTGAGCAAGGTCAGGCGTAAAGTACATTTGGTATGACGGCGCAACAGTACCATGGCTCTCTGGAGCTTCAATAGCCTCAATCACTGAGTCGGTGAGGAGCATTGCATCAATATCGAGCTTTTCCAAAATTGAAATGACCATCGATTCCTCTTGGAGCAAGAGCGCGGTGAGCAAGTGCAGAGAATTGACGTGGTTTTGGCCACGCTCAATAGCGAGCTCGTGCGCTTTGCGAATTGCTTCTTTAGCTTTTGTGGTGAATTGATTGAATGGTGGTTGCATAGTTGTAGTTTAAAAAAATGTTATGAAAAATTGATGAAGGTATGGTAGCGCTTGTTACATGTAATTACTTTTTATGCGCATGTGCCCAAACATTCCATTTTTCGACCGCGGCGGAGAGAATTGCAATTGCGGCTTTTACCTGTTGCTCTGTCGTACCTCTACCAAATGACAGACGAATCGTTCCGTCAGTTGGATCTCCTCCTATGGCCATTATAACATGAGAGTCAATCTCCTTTTCATCAGTCGTATCACTTTTGCATGCGCTTCGTGATGAAGCGTAGATTTTTTTCGCTGAAAGCGCGAGCACAAGGTAGTCACTTTCAATTCCGGGAATTGAAAAGCACATATTGTTTGGCAAACGATTTGTTGGATGACCAAGGAGCATGGCTTGAGGAATTTTTTTAGCAAGTTCACGAATACTTGTATCACGTATTTTTTTCAAACGGGCAGATTCCTTGGTGCGCACCTTTACCGCTTCATCAATCGCAGCTGCAAAACCAATGATGAGCTGCGTGGCTTCAGTTCCTCCACGACGACCCATTTCTTGACCACCACCCACCATGAGCGGAGTGAATGGAATGTTATTGCGAACAAAGAGGAGCGCGATGCCACGTGGACCATAGATTTTTCCTGAACTGAGCGTCATGAGATCAACTTCGGGTTTTGAAATCCGGATTGGCATGTACTGAAAGGCTTGCGTTGCATCTACATGGAGAAGTGGGTACTCACTTGGCGACTGAGCATCGTGTTGCTTACGATAGTGACGAACAATTTTCGCAATGCTTTCTATTGGCTCAATTGTGCCAATTTCATTGTTCGCATACATGACAGAAACAAGCACCGTGTGTGGCGTGAGCGCGGCTTTGAGTGCGCCAAGATCGATGACACCATATGCATCAACAGCAACTTTTGTCACCGTAACACCTTCTTCTTCGAGTCGTTTACCCATTTCAATAAGAGATGGGTGTTCAATTGCTGAAATAATGATTTGTGGAGTTTCATCAGGAAAACGCATACGCCAAGCTTCAACGGCACCATAGAGAGCAAGGGTATTTGATTCAGTCGCACTACCAGTAAAGACAATCTCTTCTGGGCGAGCGTCAATATGCTTGGCAATACTCTTACGAGCTTCCAGAATAGCATTTTTGGCTTCAACGGCTTTGGCATGGAGAGCTCCAGGGTTGCCGAAGAGGCCGTTTGCGGCAGTCATTTTAGTCTCGACAGCCTTCGAAATTGGCGTTGCCGAAGCGTAGTCAAGGTAGATTTCCTTCATTTTTACCGGCCTAACAGCTTTTTTGGCCTTATTTTTCTTGGGTTTTTGCTTTTTCATGTCATTGCCAAAAGGCAGTTTAGAGTATATAATTATCGCCTGATGAGCACAAATCTCAGTACGACAACACTCTACCTCATTATTGGTGGTGCAGCACTCATTTCGCTCCTCAGCATTATTGGGGTTTTCATGCTCCATGCTCGCCTCAAACGTATCATGCGCGGCAAAACCGGTCGTGATATTGAAGAAGGCATTGTCTCAATCGACAAAAAGTTAGTCGCAATTGAAAACAATGAAGAGCTCCTTGCTGAAGCGATTGAAAATGTCGACAAGCGACTTCGTTCGTCGATTCGTTCAGTAGAAATGACTCGCTTCAATCCGTTTGAAGATCAGGGCGGCAATCACAGCTTTGCGATTTCGCTTGTCAACGAACGTGGTGACGGTGTTGTCATTTCCAGCTTGTATTCACGCGAACGCATGAGCGTTTTCGCGAAACACATCAAAAAAGGTAAATCAGATATCGAGCTTACAGAAGAAGAGCAGGAAGTTCTCGATAAAGGTTTGCAATCAATCAAAGAGTAATAATAAAAATGGAAAACAATAAAACGAAACGACCAGCAGTCGTCGTCGTCATGGGACACATTGACCATGGTAAATCGACACTGCTCGACTACATACGAAAATCTAATGTTACCGCTAGTGAAGCGGGCGGTATTACCCAACATATTTCTTCGTATGTCGTTGAGTGCGCAAATGACAAGGGTGAGCAGGAAAAAATTACTTTCCTCGACACCCCTGGTCACGCGGCTTTTACCCGCATTCGTGAACGCGGCGCAAGTGTTGCTGATATTGCCATTCTCGTCGTCTCAGCCGAAGACTCTGTAAAGGCCCAGACACTTGAAGCTCTCGCCACAATTAAAGAAAGTGGTATTCCCTACGTTGTCGCCATCAACAAAATCGATCGTCCTGCAGCAAACGTTGAGAAAACGAAGCTCGACCTCGCAGAAGCTGGTGTCTATGTTGAAGGATACGGCGGCGACATTCCGTATGCGGAAATTTCAGCAAAAGTTGGCACAGGCATTCCTCACCTCCTCGAACTCATCCTCCTCGTTGCTGAACTCAATGATTTTACCTACAACCCTAAAGCTCAAGCTGAAGGCATTGTCATTGAATCAAAACTCGACCCAAAGCGTGGTATTTCAGCAAGCCTCATCGCCAAAGAAGGCACGCTCAACAAAGGTGATGTTGTTCTCGTCGGCAATGCAATTTGCGGTACACGCATTATGGAAAATTATTTGGGTAAGCAAATGGACAGTGTACCAGCAAGTATTCCTTTTTCACTCACAGGCTTTGACCAACTTCCTCCAGTCGGCACACCATTTACAAGCTACAGCTCAAAGAAAGATGCTGAAGCTGCTCGCGATGCATATGCCAAAAATCCTCGCAAAGCTGATCAAGTCATTCTCGGCAATCCGCTCCCAGCAGCAAAAATTATTCCGATCGTGCTCCGCGCTGACACATCAGGTAGCCTTGAAGCAATTGAAAAAGAGCTCGAGAAAATTGTTAATGAGGAAATTACGCTCAAGATTATTCAAAAAGGTATTGGCAACATCAATGAAAACGATATGAAGCTCGCTGTTGCCGATGCATCTACGCTCGTCATTGGTTTTCATGTCAAAGCTGATCCAAATGCCATCGACATGCAGCTCAAAAACAATAGCTTCCTCGAACTTTTCGACATCATCTACAAACTCACCGAACGTCTCGCTGGTATTCTCGAAGAAAAGCGTCCTCGCAAACAGGTTGAAGAAGTGATCGGCACTATTAAAGTACTCAAAACATTTTCTCGAACGAAAGAACGCCAAGTTGTTGGTGGTAGAATTACCTCAGGGCGCGCAACCGATCGCTCTATTGTGCGCATATTGCGTCGTGATGAAGAAATAAGTCGCGGACACATCGTTGGTCTCCAGGTCGCCAAGATTAGCGCCAAAGAAGCTGTAGAAGGTACAGAGTGTGGTATTCTCGTCGAATCAAAGATTGAAATTGCTGGCGGCGACGTGCTCGAATGTATTACCACTGTCACTAAATAGTTCGCAGACAAAATTGCAATGAAAGAAATACAACACGGTTCAAAAAGAGAAAAAATGGGAGAAGCGATTCGCGCTGCCGCAGCGATGTTTATTGAACGTGAAGCAAGCCCCGTGTCACTCATCACGGTAACACGTGTTGAAGTTGACGACCGATTGAAAAACGTGACAATTTTTGTTACCGTTATGCCAGATAACAAAAAAGATGAGGCACTCGCCTTTTTGCGTCGCATTCGCACTGACCTCCACCATTCACTTCGAAAAAGTGCCAACATTCCACGTCCACCAACAATAGATATTGTCGAAGACATTGGAGAAAAGCACAGGCAAAATATCGATCGAATTATCAAAGAGGTAGGCATGTAGTAGGTGA
>CAYOEB010000030.1:0-6829 GCA_964403005.1 uncultured Candidatus Saccharibacteria bacterium
CGCGCCGGCACGCCGGCGTCGTCCATCGCCTGTTGCAGCTCGCGCATCAGCCGCCATACTTCGTTGGTTTCGTGTCGCATTGTCACTTTCCCATTCTGGTGGAATTTTTTGGAGTGCTGTTGCGGCTTGGTCATATGCACGCTGTGCATGGAGAGCAGCTGCTGACTGATTGAGCGTGTTTCCAAATTGCTTTGAATATTGGACTTCGACCTCGTGTTTTTCGTTTTCGATCATTGGTACATTCATCATGCCAACACGAGTGATAATTGCGCCTAAATCGTCTTCAACTTTCTCAATGCCACCAGACGTAAAAGCCTTGAACGCTTCTGTCTTCTCTCTATTCATGCGCGTGCCTTTCCAAATACCGTCGCCAACTTTACCCCAAAAACCTTTTTTTGAACCATTGCTTTTGAAACTTTCTTCGGCAATTTCATCGACTTTCTCAAGAGTTGCCGATGTAAGCGAATCAAGAACAAAACGACGTTGCCCGAGCGAAAGATTCTTGTACTCGTTATCTGTTTCAAGGATTCGAATATCCTCGTCAGTAAAGCCAAAACGAAGCTTGTAATCGTTCCACATCTCTTTGCGGCGGTTTTCAGCTGTGCTTTTGACTGTCTCAGCATCAAACACCTCGCTCTTCTCATTGTCATTAAGGCCAGGCTGAAGGTTTTTGAGCTTAAAACCAGCCTTACCGTCTGTTGTTTGTGCTGCGCCTTCAACCAAATAGGTTTTACCGTTAATGGTAATAGTCTCACCTTCAAGCTTGAGGTCAGGAATAGTTTCTTTTTCTTCCGCTTCTTCTTTAGCTGGCTGTGTTCCCTGTTTGGTTTTGTCTGATGGCTTTTTGTCAGCTTCCCCCGCGTCTTTTTTGGTTTCCTCGGTGTCTTTTCCTGCCTCTTCCTTTGTACCTTCAAAAGTACTATCAAGATTCTCCTTTGCGGCCTTGATTGCGGCGGCCTTCTCTAAGGCTTTTTTCTGTTCATTTTGGTCAACATCACCCTCAAGCATTTCACCATCGAGAATTGCCGTTACCGCTGCCTCTTCCTTCCCAAGAGCAATCGCGTCTTCTTTTGACATGCCAGCATCCATGCGTTCCTGGAGCTTGCCTTTGTCTATTTCGACTGTTTCTTTACCCACATTAATCCCAGAATCTGGTTGTTCGAGTGACATATGGAAGTATTGTAGCAATAGAGAGCGTGTTACCCTATGAAAAACTGTTAATATTACACCACACCAACCCCATTGACTCCAAGATTTTGGCGCGATACCATATCTTTACCCTCAGTAATGACGTTGATCACGGTTGCATAAAAGCCTTATAAAATAACGCTTTTTTCCGAAAATCCCGAAAAACCCTTGTATTTTATGCCTCGTATGCATTGAGGATGTCCGGTCGGACTCTCTGCGTTCCTTTCTTAAGGCAGCGGCGCATAAAATAGAATAAGTTAGGCTTATTTTACCCTCTAAAAAAATAGCGAAGGAATACGAAAGACGACCTTCAGCTATAAAATACCTTAGGAGATCAGTAGGTATAATCCCCCTCGCTGTGATCCTCCTCGCTTCTACCTTTGGTGCCGGTCGTGCAGACGCCGGAGTGTTTTCACTCTTCTCGACTGCTTCTGGAAAAACCCAGGGCGAAGCTATGCCTACTATCCAAAAGATGAAAATTCTCGAGGTGGCCTTTTCTCCTGCCTTAAACGGTACTGGTGGCGAGGATGTTATTACCGATGAATCCGCCCTTATTTCAAGCGAAAATCCTCTTTTGGGAGATAGTTCTGCAGAAAATAACCCAGAGAACCAAGCTGATGCTGATACTCCAGTTGATCACCAAGGTGAGTCTGCTATTACGACCTACAAAGTAAAACCAGGCGATACCATATCTGCTATTGCTGCTACTCATGGTGTTTCAATCAACACCATTGTTTGGGCAAACGGTATTGATCGTAAGGAAACTCTCAAGGTTGGTGAAATACTCACGATTTTACCTGTGTCTGGTATTGAATACACAGTAAAGCGCGGTGACACTATTGATAGTATTGCCAAAAAGTATGGCGCTGAAACTGTCGATATTAAAGAATTTAACGATATTACCAATGCGAACTTAGTTGCAGGCGCAAAAATCATTATTCCAGGTGCTGAACTCTCGGCTCCAGTCACTACAGATACAAAAATTACCGTAACTCCCAAAATAGCTACAAATACACTAACAACTTCCCCTGCTTCAGATGTTGCTGATGCTACAAGCGAAAGTGCTGCTTCTGACAGTGATGATAGTGACAATGACGGTCTCATATTTGGTACACTCATTCGTCCAAAATCAAATAAAGGCGATAGTTCAAGCTTCATTCGTCCACTCGAAGAAGGTGTTGGTCGTAAGTCACAAGGTTTGCACGATACCTGGGCGGTTGATATTGCTGCGCCAATCGGGACTCCGATTCACGCTGCCGAAGCCGGTACAGTTATTCTTGTAAAATCTGGTAGCTACAATGGTGGCTATGGCAGCTATGTCGTTATTGAACATGCTGGAGGTATTCAAACTTTGTACGCCCATATGTCAAAGACGATTGCAAAAGTCGGTGATGTTGTGGCTCAGGGTGAAACTATCGGTCTTGTTGGTTCTACTGGCCGTTCAACTGGACCACATGTTCACTACGAAGTTCGTGGTGCACCAAACAATTGTGTGCTCAGTTGTAACTAGTACACTTCCCAAAAATAGAGAGTACAATAGCTCTCTATTTTATTTTTATATAATATCTATGCGAACATATTCTTCATAAGACACGGAATTTTTCTGCTGAAAAATTCCTCATCCTCGCATCGTCATGCTGCGGAGGTCTTATTCAAAATATGTTCGCATAGATATCACAAACAACAAAAATTCCGAACACACTCGGAATTTTTTTGTGTATGCTCACCACTTGGGGCGGTATTGTAAGGCTTCGAGTATGTGCTTTTCTTGAATTTGTTCTTGCATGTCGAGATCGGCAATCGTTCGCGCTACACGAAGCACTCTGTAGTAAGCTCGCACCGATAAAGAGAGACGCTCAGCACTTTTTGTAAATAGTGCTTGAATATTTTCAGAAAGCGGAGCTGCTTTTTTCAATTCTTTTGGAGTCAGATTTGCATTTGTCGTAGAGCGCAGGCCGAGTTGTTGTAATCTGTGCTCAACCCGTTCGCGCACAATACACACCTCTTCTTTTATGAGTGTAGACGACATTGCATCACTCCTCCTTTCCGCAATTAGTTTTTCAAATGGCACGCTTTGTACGTGAACAGTAATATCAATACGATCGAGAATTGGACCAGAAATCTTTTTTCTATACTTTGTAATTTCATACGGTGCGCAGACACACTGCTTTGTGGTACTTCCGTGGTAGCCACAGGGACATGGATTCATTGCGGCAATGAGAATAAAGTCAGATGGAAAATGCTCCGTATGTTTGGCTCTTGCAATTGTAATAGCATGTTCTTCGAGTGGTTCACGCAGTGTTTCTATTACTCTCCTGTCACACTCTGGGAATTCGTCGAGAAAGAGCACGCCTTTGTGGGCAAGGGTAATTTCACCCGGGCGCGGAATGTTGCCGCCGCCAATTATCGCTCCATATGATGATGTATGGTGTGGCGAACGAAACGGTGGCTGAGTAATTATTGATTCTCTTAGTATTCCTGCTGCAGAATGGATGCTAGTTACAGTAAGCGAGTCTTTGTGAGACAGTGGCGGTAAAATCCCAGCAAAAGCTTTTGCGAGCATGGTTTTCCCTGTTCCAGGTGGTCCATACATGAGGACGTTGTGACCACCGCAAGCTGCAATGACGAGCGCGCGCTTTACACTTTCTTGTCCGTATATATCCGAAAAATCAATGAGTGTTTTTTCTGGAACAAGAACTGTGTCATCTCTGCGGTGGTAGACATAGTTGCCGGTGGAAAGTATTGTCGTGACTTCTCGAAGGTCGCTGGCCCCAATGACATTGAGCGATTCAACAAGTGCGGCCTCGTCTTCATTTTCTTTTGGCACAATGATAGTTTCAAAACCGTTACGTTTGGCTTCAATCGCAATTGGCAGCACACCTCGCACTGGCCGCAAATTGCCATCGAGAGAAAGCTCACCAATAAATATAAAGTCGTCAGTATTCCCTTTTGGCGCAAGTTCTCCGCTTGAAATTAGAAGTGCAATTGCCATTGCAAGATCAAAAGATGGCCCGTCTTTTTTCATATCAGATGGCGACAGAGATAAAATTATTTTTTGGTTTTGTGAACGCACATTTATAAAACCAGCATTTTTTATGGCTGATGTTACTCGCTCGCGTGATTCTTCTACTGCTTTTCCCGGCAAGCCGACAATAGAAAACGCGTGGAGACCACGCGTCCTATCTACTTCAACTCGTATGATTGTGCCAGCGAGTCCGACAACTTGTGCACTGAATACTTTTGCGAAGGTCATGTGACTACTATAGAGAGTCGACATGAAGGCCCAATCAATTTTTTCTCAAATTTACATCATGTGCGCCTTGCAGGTTGTGGCTGCAGGGTTGGCTTCGAGACGGTCAGCTTCAATCGGTGCACCACAAACTTCACAAATGCCATAGCCCTTTGAATCCATTTTTGTGAGTGCACTCGTGATCTCGTTGTAGCGGTGGCGGAGTGTTTTGAGCATGTCACTGCGTTCTTCATATGATTCAAATTTATCAGCGAGATCGTTTTCATCTGACGTTGGCAACTGTTTTTCTGGAACAGCTTCCCACGTGCCAGTTTTCTCGTCGACAATCATGCCAATTTCCTTGAGTTCTTCCACAAGCAAGGCCTTTTCGTCTTCCAATTTTTTTCGCAGTGCTTCGTTTTTCATGCTGCAACTATAGCACACAAAACTCCTAGCCAAAAGCAACTATCTGGCGTTTTGGATGCGGTGGAGTACTTCTCGAAAAGTCACAATAGAGTCAGTAATTATAAGGCTTTTTTCGTCCACAAAACCGTACATGAGGAGGGTATCACCATTATCATTTTTGACGATGCGGACAGCTTTATTGTCGACAAGATCGTCGCTAAATTTGAGCGTAAAGTAGTCTTCACTATTTGGTAGGTTAAATGGTAGATAGAAGTCGCTGTACATGTCTCGCTCCCAAGTAAACATATCGGCAAAAGCTGTCTGAAAATCGTTTGTTTGAAGGATGAGAAATGGATGTTGCGCGCCATCAATCTTGTATATACCAAGCATGTACATTGGGCTCAGTGTTGCGAGGAGTGAAGGTGGAATACGCGATTTGATATCGGTGAGAAATGACACGGTTCCAACAATGAGCTTTTTGCCAGATGTTGCGTCAGTGAGGTAGAGGTTTGTTATCTGATTTTCAATGCCAGCAATATTGGCAACTGATGTTCTCACGAGATCGACAATTTTATCATTGCTCAAGCCACCAATTTCAACACTGGCGGTATTCTCAGTGGTGATGAGCGCGGCAACTTGGGCTTGCGAGGCGATAATGTCGGGAGTGCGGCTACTCTTTATATATGTAGCAGCAATGACCGCGCCAAACGCGAGAATAACAATAACAAAACTGCCAATAATGTAAAACTTATTGCGTGGTGATGTTGCTGATACCGCAGCCTGCTCTTCTTCGTGGCGGCGCTCTTCTTCCATTGCGGCCTTGATAACTGCCGATTCGTCCATACGCACTGCTTCAGCGAGGTCAGTTGAGTATGTGCGGAGCGGAGAGGTGTCGTCTTTATGTCGAGGCTTTTGTTCCATGGTTGATAGTATAGCAAAATTTCTACTTCTTTTTCTTGAGGCTTTCAATTTCTTCTTGCTTGAGCACGTTTTGGAAAAGTGTTTCAAGGACACGGTCTTTTACACCGTCGCTCATGTGCTCCCACGGCCCGCGAATACTTTTGCCGTTTTGTTCCCAAGCACGGAGCGCATCAGTCACGATTTTCGAATCAATAGCAACCAGTAAAATGTCGTCAACTTCGAGCGCTCGCTCGCGAGCTTTCGCAATTTGTTCAAGCTTCGAATCAATTTTTGTGGTGTTAACCGTAAACTGAATACCAAAGTTATGCTCTTCGTAAATGTCATCTTTGGCATCAACACCAACTTGCCTGCGTCTCGTTTTGGTTGAAATGATGAAGTCGATTTTTTCTTCGACATCTTGGTGTGCATTTGCCGGACGAATTTCGAGGTGCAGGTCCGGGCGATCGATTGAAATCATTTCGGCAAAACCTTGCATCATCTTTTCGGCAATGACGCCGAGCTGCTCGTTGTGTGCGTGATTTTCGCGGGTATTTGTTCCGTTGGTCTCATCGGTTTTATTTTTCGCGCCGACCCCGCTCCTCTCTCCTATCGCGCGGTAGGCTTTCGATTTGAACATGTCTTCGCGGACTGTTTTGTCAGCGAGCGCAAGCGCAAGTTCGTGATTGAGTTCATCGGTCAGTGTGTCGCGAGCTGCATACTCTTTGTATGTTTTGATGAGACGCTTGCCCTCAAAAGTAGTTTCGCTCCCCTTGCCAAGCATAAAGCCAATATCAGAGTTTTCAATGTTACCGACAAAATGTCGGCTAGCGACGAGTTCGCCGGCACTCACTTTTTCGCCTGCCATGAGAAATGCTTTTTTATATTTGTCGTAGGTTACTGTTTGTGCAGAATTTTGCGAGCTTTCTTTTTGAGCAGAAAAAATATCTGCAAGTTTTTTCTCAGTTTCGAGCGACTTATTTTTTGCTTCTGCTAATATTTCTTCGCCAAGCAATGCTTCGTGTTCAGGTGTGAGAAAGTTTTCGATTTCAGTTGTGTGATCAACAGACGAAATAAACACCGGCTCGGCTTCGTGTTTTTCTTGTAGGT
>CAYOEB010000031.1:0-6506 GCA_964403005.1 uncultured Candidatus Saccharibacteria bacterium
AAGAAGGGCAACATCGGTCTCGGTACTGGTAAGGCAATCGATACATCGCTTGCAATCAACAAAGCAGTCCGTGCAGCTCGCAAAAACATGATTACACTCAAGCTCACCAAGCAGGGTTCACTTCCATACGACGTGTCAGCAAAGTTTGGTAGCGCAAAGGTTATGATCATGCCAAATCGCGGCAAGGGTCTCGTCGCAGGTTCTGCAGCTCGTGAGCTCCTTGTCCTCGCTGGTGTCAAAAACGTCACTTCAAAAGTCCTCTCAGGTTCAAAGAACAAGCTCAACAATGCTCGTGCAGCATTTGATGCGCTCAGCAAAGTTGCAACTCGCAAGCTCGAGAAACCAAACTTCCGCGACTCAGAAATCTTCTCATAGTCACTAATTAACCTACATTTTATGCAACTCCACACAATCAAGCCAACAACTAAAAACAAAAAGCGCATGACTGTCGGTCGTGGTGGTAAACGCGGCAAGACATCAGGTAAGGGTACAAAGGGTCAAAAGGCTCGCGCCGGCCGCAAGCTCCGCCCAGAACTCCGTGACATCATCAAGAAACTTCCAAAGCAGCGTGGTCGTGGTAAAAACATCAACCAAGCTTTCCGCGCAAAGCCAGTTGTCGTTAACCTCGGTGCTATTGATGCAGCATTCAACAAGGGTGCAGTTGTCACTCCAGAATCACTCGTCAAAGCTGGTGTCATCCGCATTCGTAAGAGCGTCAAGCCTTACGTCAAAGTTCTCGCCGCTGGCGAACTTACAAAAGCACTTGAATTTTCAGGTGTCGAAATCTCATCTGCAGCAAAAGCCAAGATCGAAAAATCAGGCAGCAAGATCAGCTAGTACATAGCTGATTTTTGCCGCTAGTGCTTCCTTGCTATCCAGTTTATAATCAAATCCATGGCAAACATCACCCACAAACTCAAATTGCTCGTTACTGACAAGACTCTCCGCAAGCGCATCTTTTTTGTACTCGGGGCTTTTATTGTTATCCGCCTTCTTTCATCAGTACCAATTCCAAGTGTCGACACCAATCAACTAGCTGCATTTCTTTCAAATAACCAATTTTTTGGCCTCCTCAATGTTTTCTCTGGTGGTGGACTTTCAACACTTTCAATTGTGATGCTTGGCGTTGGTCCATACATTACGGCTTCGATCATTATGCAGCTTCTCACGATTATGATTCCGTCACTCAAGGAAATGAACCAAGAGGGAGGGGAAGCGGGCCGCAAGAAGTTTGCGCAGTACACACGCCTTCTCGCTATTCCGCTTGCACTCATTCAGGGCTTTAGCTTGCTTGCTGTGCTCACCAATCAGGGTGTTATTGTTGACTCATCACTCTACGGTAAAATGATCAATCTCGCCATCATTACTGCGGGCTCAATGCTCATGGTTTGGATTGGTGAACTCATTTCAGAATTTGGTATCGGTAATGGTGTCTCACTCATCATCTTTGCTGGTATCGTCGCAAAGTTGCCTAGTGAAGTAAGCCAAATGCTCTTTACCTACAACCCAGCTGATCTTCCAATGTACATCATCTTTATTCTTATCGGCCTCCTTGTCATTTCTGGGGTTGTTCTTATTACCGAAGCAGAACGTCCAATTGGTGTCACTTATGCTCGTCAATCACGTGGCATGTCGACTTCGAACGGTGTGACGACCTACATTCCGCTTCGTCTCAACATGGCTGGTGTTGTGCCAATCATCTTTGCGCTTTCAATTCTTCTCTTGCCGCAACTTTTCAGTAATATCTTCATCAACTCTTCGCACGCCGTACTCCAATCAATTGCGACGACACTTGCTAAGTTCACACAGACCTCGCTTCTCTACGGTATTCTCTACTTCGTCTTTGTCTTTGGTTTTACCTACCTCTACACGTCAATTACATTTGATCCAAAGCAAATGTCAGACAACCTTCAGAAAAACGGTGCTTTCGTTCCAGGTATTCGCCCAGGTGATTCGACAAATGAGTACATCTCAAATATCGTGAGCCGCATTACGCTCGTCGGCGGCCTCTTCCTTGGCATCATTGCGGTTTTGCCGCTTATCGTTCGCAATCTCTCAGGTATTACTTCGATCGCACTCGGCGGTACTGCACTTCTCATCGTTGTCTCTGTTGTTATCGACCTCATCAAAAAGATCGATGCGCAAACATCGATGCGAGAGTACTAATAACAAAAAACGGGTTTCGGCCCGTTTTTTTTATTTTTCATTTTTTATTTACCCTTAATCTGCTATAGTCAAATTGTATGAATCCTCAAACAATAATCTTCATGGGTCGCTCAGGTTGCGGCAAGGGAACACAAGGTAAGCTCATGGAGCACTATCTCAGCGCCAAGGAGCCAGTAAGAACAGTTTTTTACCTTGAGACTGGTGACATGTTCCGAAAGCTCATTTCAGGTGACAGCTACACGAGCAAGCTTTCCCGCACCATTATGGAAAATGGCACGCTCCAGCCGTCATTTCTCGCCATTCACATTTGGTCACATGAATTTATCGAAAATCTCACCGGAGAGGAGCATATGATTCTCGATGGTACACCACGTACGCTTTCAGAAATCGAAGCGCTCGATACTGCATTTACTTTTTACGGCCGCACCAAGCCAATTGTTTTTTTACTCGATGTTTCTGATGAGTGGTCAAAGACAAGACTGCGCGAAAGAGGCAGAATGGACGATAGTAGGTTGGGGGACATGGAAAAACGCCTGGCCTGGTTTGAAACTGATGTTGTTCCGGCGATTAGACATATGCAAGATGCAAAGCTGTACGACGTCATCACTATTAATGGAGAACAGCCAATCGAAAAAGTTCACGAAGATATTGTTGCTGCATTTGAGGCACTCCAAAACGCATAACATATGGCAAGAATTAAATCAGAAAAAGATATACAGATTTTACGCGAAGGAGGTAAACGACTTGCCGAAATTTTGGCTAAAGTCGCCAAAGCAGTAAAGCCAGGTGTGACAACACTTGAGCTTGACGCGCTCGCACAAGAGCTTATTGCTAAAAAAGGAGATACACCATCGTTTCTTGACTATACCCCAGAAGGCGTCGGTACTCCATATCCTGCAGCTCTCTGTGTCTCAGTAAATGAAGAAGTTGTTCACGGCATACCGAGTAACCGTGTCATAAAAGAAGGCGATGTGGTTACTGTTGATCTTGGTCTCAATCACAAAGGTTTATATACAGACCATGCGACAACTATTGTAGTTGGTAAGGCAAATAAAGAAATAAAAAACCTGATCGAAGGCACAAAGAAAGCGATAGCGGCAGGTATTAAAGCTGCAAAACCAAAAGCCACAACCGGTGATATTGGTGCAGCCATCGAAAAAGTATTACGTGAACATAAACTTGGCGTTGTAAAGGTGCTTGCAGGTCACGGTGTTGGACATGCTGTCCACGAAGAGCCATTTGTTCCAAATTATGGAACTCCGGGAACTGGGGTATCTCTTGCTCCAGGAATGGTGATTGCGATTGAGCCAATGGCAACACTTGGCTCTGGTCGTGTCCGAGTACTTGCTGATGAATACACCTACATAGCCTCAGATCGAAAAACCGCGGCTCACTTTGAGCACACGGTTTTGATTACTGAAAAGGGTAATGAGGTTTTGACGAAGTAATTAAGCAGCAACACCCATTTCATCTTCTTCATCTACTTTTTCTGTCTTTGGAGCCCCTTTGTACTTATTGAGGAGTTCGTCTGTGTAATCTTTTTCTCCGGTTTCAATATTGAGCTGGGTTTCATAGTGCTCACCGTATGTTTTAAGGTACTTGTCTTCAAGTTTAATATAAGCATAGTGAACTTTTTTGAAAAGGTCAGACTGCACTTCGTTTTGGTGTGATAACATAACAAATTCAGCGCTCCTTAGATCTTCACGAATCAAATACTTTCCACGTTCGAGGAGGTGTTGGTAAGCTTCTTCCAGTCGTGTAAGTTCGTCTTCGAGGCTAATAGGTTCACCTTCTTTCTGAACGGTACTATCGGTAGTTTCATTTTTTATTACCTCTGATGTTAATTCCTCAGAAATCTCTGGTTTTGGTGTGAGTTCACTCATGTTGCCTTCTGGTGTTTTCATACCCCAATAGTACCGCGTACGTACTTTTTTGCAATCTACAGGATTTTTGAGAAAATCCAGCAATTTCCTTGTATAATATCGAAAGCATGGAACAAAAGGAATCCTTCAGTGGTTTCAAAACTCCAGAAGAGGAATTGCACTTTCTTCGTTCGTACATAAAAGAACGTGAGGGGGCTTTGCCGCAGGCAGAATCATCTCCGGCCGCCAAGATTGAATCAGCTCGTTCTGCTGTCCAAGAGTATGCCGCAATGCCAACAGATCAGATTTTGGCTCCTCAAGCTCAAATTCCGCAGGAACATGCTGAAGCAATTGTTCTGCATCTTGCTCCAGAAGCGCACGATACCAAAATCGAAGAGCTCTTCGGGCTTCTTCTCAGTCATGGACTCAAAAATACACTCAATGTTGTCGAAAAAATGAATGATCCGCACATTGACGATGACTTCCATCGCTTCCTCATTCAGTACCTCCAAAATGGCTCACTCCCTGACCTCAAGGAGGGGAGTCCAATCGAAAAAGCGCTCCATATGCGCCTATTTGAGGTTGTGCTGCCTGAGCCTGCCCCAGATGAAAAGAAGACGTTTAAGGAGCTTATAGCAAGCATGGAGCAGCTCTACGCCGGTCTTCAAGCTGTGGCAGATGGTCGTGACAATAAAGGCCGTGACTACTTTACCCTCGAAATCGCTGAACAGAATAGCAACAGCCATGTTGTCTTTTACGCTTCTGTTCCAGCAACAAAAGCCGACCTCTTTGAAAAGCAGGTGCTCGCCACGTTTCCAAAAGGGCGCATTATTGAAAAACCTGACGACTACAATATTTTTACCGAAGGTGGTGCTCATGTTGGTTCAGTAGCCAAACTTTCGGCGCACAATGCATTTCCAATTCGCACTTACGACAAACTCGAAGCTGATCCAATGCTCGCGCTTCTTTCAGCTTTTTCAAAACTAAAAGATCAGGGCGAAGGTGCAGCTATTCAGCTCGTTATTGCCCCGGCAGGGGAGAAATACATAAAGGATTTTTCGTACGCGCTTAGTGAAGTCAAAAAAGGCGTTAAGCTTTCGAAAACCGGCGGCATGCTCGGTGGTTTTGACAAGGCCTTCCTCAAGGTAGGCAAAGAAATCGTGACAGGAAAAATTGAAAAGCCAGAAGAAGTAAAAGTTGATGATAAGGCGGTTGAGTTTATTAGTGAAAAAATTAAGCACACAGTCTATTCAGTCAATATTCGCATTGCTGCATCAGCCGCAAATCAAGTCCGTGCCAAGCAAATTCTCCATGAAGTAGAGTCTGCGTTCAATCAGTTTACTGAGCCACTTGCAAACAGCCTGGTATTTGAAGAGGTAAACGAAAGAAAACTCCCAGACTTTTTCCATGATTTTTCATATCGTCTTATGGATGACGACGCAGTCTTGCCACTCAACTTGCGTGAACTCACTAGTGTGTACCACTT
Source organism: uncultured Candidatus Saccharibacteria bacterium (assembly GCA_964403005.1). Taxonomy (GTDB): domain Bacteria; phylum Patescibacteriota; class Minisyncoccia; order Phycocordibacterales; family UBA9973; genus JAGOSA01. The sequence goes on from CAYOEB010000031.1 coordinate 5,515, forward strand.
CCCATGGGGTATTGGTAGTGCTCCTCAGCTCAAGTCTGCGAGCGCAGTCGAAGCCGCTGCCCCACAAGAGTTTTTGGCGAGTGCCTCTGGTACGGCTGGTCAAACTGGTATGAATAATGCTGGAGTCGATCCAAATCGTGGCGCGCTCATTGGTGTCAATCGCTACCGTGGAACTGAAACCCCAATTTACTTTGCTCCAGAAGATCGACTTCGTCACTTTTACGTTATCGGTCAAACTGGCACCGGTAAAACAACGCTCCTCAAAAATATGATTGTCCAAGATATTAAAGCTGGCCACGGTGTCTGTTTTATTGATCCACACGGTACGGACATTCAAGATATTCTTTCGCAAATTCCACGTGATCGACTCGATGATGTCATTTACTTTGATCCCGCATATACGCCACGACCAATGGCGCTCAACATGCTTGAGTACGACCATCGTTTTCCTGAACAAAAAACATTTGTTGTTGATGAAATGCTCTCAATTTTCCGAAAGCTCTTTGGTGCAGTGCCAGAATCAATGGGTCCAGCGTTCGAGCAGTACTTCCGCAATGCCTGTCTCCTCATCATGGAGGACACTGAGTCGGGCGCAACAATTCTTGAAATTGGCCGTGTGCTTGCAGACAAAGCTTTTCGTGACGCGAAGCTAGCAAAATGTAAAAATCCCATTATCCACCAATTCTGGAGTGCTGCCGAAAAGACAACCGGTGAAGCTGGTCTTGCCAACTACGTGCCATACATCACCAACAAGTTTGACGTTTTCGTCACAAATGAAATCATGCGACCAATCATTTCGCAGGAAAAATCATCTTTCAATTTCCGCGAAATCATGGATACGAAAAAGATTTTCCTCGTCAATTTGTCAAAAGGCCGTCTCGGTGAAATCAATGCCAACCTCATTGGTCTCATTATCGTTGGCAAAATCCTCATGGCGGCGCTTTCTCGCGTTGACTCGTTTGGTAAAGATTTGCCACCGTTTTACCTCTACA
>CAYOEB010000032.1:0-6436 GCA_964403005.1 uncultured Candidatus Saccharibacteria bacterium
CTCAAAGACTACAAAAACAAAGAAGTAGATTCCTCTCAAAAAGTCCGATTTTTCGGGCTTTTTGTTTTGCCAAAATCGATTACAAAGTATACGTATCGTAAAATGGTATAGTAGTAGAGCAATTATGGACGACCTCAATATTGAAGAACTAAAAAGTAACTACAAAGTCTCACACCTCGTTGGACACTTTGAACGACTCCTCCAACAAGAAGAAGAAATCCGTACTATGCTTGGCAACGATGCAGGATCATCGGCAGGTCAAAATGGTGCAGATATGACACTTCATGAAATGGCCAAGGAAGAGCTTTCTTCGATTGAATCCCAGAAGACTGAGGTTAAAAAACAAATTCAGGAAATTCTCGACAGCGAAAAAGAAGAGGAGGAATTTCCAAATGAAATTATTCTTGAAGTTCGCGCCGGTGCAGGCGGTGATGAAGCGTCGCTTTTTGCATACGAACTCTCGGAAATGTATACACGCTACGCTGAGCGTAAAGGCTGGTCAGTCAAAACAGTTTCAGAATCAAAAAATGACATAGGTGGCTACAAAGAAGCTTCATTTGAAATCCGCGGTAAAGATGTCTACCGTATCATGCGCTACGAGACTGGCGTCCATCGTGTACAGCGTATTCCAGCAACGGAGAAACAGGGTAGGGTGCACACATCTACCGCCTCGGTTGCTATTTTGCCAATCAAGAAAAAAGTTACATTTGTCATCAATCCAGCTGATCTCGACATGGAATACTCACGCTCAGGTGGCGCAGGTGGCCAAAACGTTAACAAGGTTGAAACAGCAGTCCGACTCATACACAAGCCAACTGGTATTGATGTTCGATCAACCTCAGAGCGTAGCCAGCTCGCAAACCGAGAAAAAGCTCTTGCCATCTTGACTGCAAAGCTCCAGCAAATGAAAGAAGAAGAGGAAGCCAAAAAATATTCTGCCGATCGCAAAAGCCAAATTGGTACTGCCGATCGTAGTGAAAAAATTCGCACCTACAACTTTCCTCAAGACCGCATTACTGATCATCGCATCCGTGAGTCATGGTCAAATATTCCAAAGGTAATGCTCGGTGATATGGACAAAATTTTTGATGCACTTCAAACAGGCACATTCGGTTCAGTTGAGGATGGTGAGTAGAAATCCACAGCTCATTTTGTCTAAAAGTTCTTGCATGCTCTATAGAGTATTGCTATACTAACGGAGTACGATTTTTTGGTTTGCGTTTCCTATGCGCTGAGAATACCGTGTCGATACGGTGCCTCAAAACCAAAGAATACAGACGACAAAAATCCCAATCGGCCGATTGGGATTTTTGTTTGAGGGTCCAAATGAATGTTGCTAAAATCAGCTTTTTTTGGTATAAATGCGGGGTCGCAACGACAAATGCGTGTGTAGTTCAGTGGTAGAACGCTGTCCTGATAAGACAGAGGTCGTAGGTCCGATTCCTACCACACGCACCAAGTGGTACGTACTGTTTTATAAACGTCGCCACAATAAGACAGAGGGGAGTTCGATTCTCTCCACACGCACCTCATGCAAGAAACAAAAGCGCCCTGGTGGCGCACCAGTATTTTTATTTTTGTTAAAGTCTCGGTATGGATTGCCGTGCCAGTTATCATCGCACTTTTTCTCGGCAAATGGCTTGATTCACGATTTGGAACAAAGCCCTGGCTCTTTCTCACAACTATGGCAATCTCATTTCTCATCACCCTTTTTGGTATTTACAAAACCGCAGTTCGCGAAATGAAGAAAATAGAACATAATAGCACTGATGGAAAGTAGCAACGTACAACTCACTGAGCAGACACATGTAATCTCTCACGAGACTACTTTGTACGCAGAACCAGTTGGGCATGTTGGCTCTTTTACTATTACAAATGCACTCCTCACAAGTTGGATTGTCGTCGCGATTATTGTGGCCATTTCAGTCATCATCCGTTTTTCAATAAGAAAGATTCCTGGAAGGCTTCAAAGTATTTTTGAAATACTCCTTGAAGCGGCATATGACCTATGCGATCAAGTCACGGGTAGCCGCACTATTACAAAGAGAGTATTTCCGCTTATTATGGGCATGTTTATGTTCGTACTTCTCAATAACTGGATTGGGCTCATACCGTTTGGCGGCTTTGGCATTGTCGAGCACAAGACATTCCTACCTTTTTTACGCTCAGGAACAGCAGACATCAACACAACTATCGCCCTCGCCATTATTGCAGTTATCGGATCAAATATTTTTGGCATTATCACGCTTGGTACATGGAAAACGCTGAATAAATATGTTAATCTTAAAGCGCTTGGGGGCATGGTGACCAAGGTTCGCAAGGAACCGACGGTACTCCTTACCGCTCCAATTACGTTTTTTGTCGGCGCTCTCGAGCTTGTTAGTGAATTTGCAAAAATCGCCTCGCTCTCGTTTCGTCTCTTCGGCAATGTCTTCGCCGGAGAAGTTCTCCTTGGGGCAATGGCTGCCATTCTTGCTTACATTCTTCCTACACCATTCCTCTTTTTAGAAATCTTTGTTGGTTTTATTCAGGCACTCATCATTTCCATGCTTACTCTGGTTTACTTTACGATTGCCCAGCAAGATCACGCAGAAGGACATTGAGTAGTTACAAATTAATTTGTTTGTCGAATTTATTATTTAATATTTAGCTACGTATGGATATAATCCCACTCGCAAAAGCACTCGCAATCGGTCTTGGTTCAATAGGTCCCGGTATTGGTATTGGTATGATTGGTCGCGCCGCAATGGAATCAATCGGTCGTAACCCAGAAGCTTCGAACAAAGTTTTCGTGCCGATGCTTATTATCGCTGCCTTCGCTGAAGCTATTGCGATTTACGCACTTGTTATTGCATTCTCTCTCTAGTTTTTACATGGAATCATTTGCTGCAACATTTCACATTGATTGGAAAATAATCATTGCGCAAATGGTTAACTTTGCGATTGTTGTTTTTGTCCTCTACCGTTTTGCCATTAAGCCACTCAAAAAACATATCGATGAACGTAAGACTACCATTGCGCAAGGTTTGTCCGACGCGCAAATAAATGCTGAACTCCGTGTTGCAGCACAGAAGGATTACGACGCTATGCTCGCCGAAGCACGCAAAAAAGCTGACAAAATCTTGAAGGATGTCAAACGTGAAGCCGAAGTAAAACGGGCCGAACTTTTTGCCGTTGCAGAGTCTGATGCGAAAAACCTCACGACAGCTGCTCGCGCCGACATGCAGGCCGAAAAAGAAAAAATGATTCGTGATGCTAAAAAAGAATTGGCGACACTCGTCGTTGCGGCAACTGAAAAAGTCCTCGGTGGAACTGTTACGAAAGCCATCGACAGTAAACTTGTCGAAGAAGCCGTAGAACACGTTTCGTAATTATTTCGCAAAGCTCCCATAAAATTCCCATACATTAATCACCATGCAAAAACTCAGCCCCAAACAACTTGCGCTTGCTCTCCACGAAGCTGTGGCGACTGCACCTGCGTCCGAGGCATCCGAGCTGGTGAAATTGTTCGTCGCACTTTTGGTTAAAAAAAGAATGATTCGGAAATCTGACGAGATCATCGAGGCTTACCGCAAACTCGATCTCACCGCGCACGGAATCACCGAAGCTCATGTCTCGAGCGCGCAACCCCTAACAAAAGAAGCTAAAGAAAAGATTATAGAGTATATCCAGGAGGAGTATGGTACAAAAAAAGTTGTACTTGATAAAAAGATAGACGAATCGTTAATAGGGGGTATGAAACTTAGAATCGGAGATGAAGTGACTGACGGAACACTTAAAGGTCGACTTAGCAAGCTCGAGAGAGCGCTCACCAATTAATTCACATGGAACTTACACCACAAACACAAGTCACATCTGTAAGCTCTCAAAATATGACCAACAGTAAGAAATCAAACAATAAATTACTTATTGCTCTCAATATATTTATTGTTCCAATTAGTTTTATGATTTCAGGGCTTTTTATGATTTTTTCATTTGATAGTAGGCCTTCGATCGTTATGTGGTCACCGATGCTGATTCCGATCATTTCAAGTATCTACAACATTAAAAAGGGTGTGCAAGCAAAAAGATCGGGTACAAGGGGCGGCAATAGTATGATCACAATAGCCGTATTGATAATGATGGGTATTATTGTATTCCTCGTAAATCAGGCGATTGTAATGAATTAGATTCCAAATTTTAATACATGAAAAACAACATCCTCGAACAACTTAAAGAAGAAATTGGCAATTTTAAAGCTTCAAACAAGCAAGAAAAAGTCGGCACCGTGATCGAAGTCTTTGACGGCGTCGCGCGTATTTCAGGCCTGTCTGATCTCAAAGCCAGCGAAATGGTGACCTTTGCAAATGGTGTGCAGGGTGTTGCGCTCAACCTCGAAACCGATGCTATCGGCGCAGTTATTTTGGGTGATTACCGCGGTATCAAGGAGGGTGACGAAGTCAAAGCAACTGGTGCAATTTTAGAGCTCTCTGTTGGCGATGCACTCATTGGTCGCGTTGTGAACGCGCTCGCAAAACCGATCGACGGTCGGGGTGATATTGCAGGCAAACTTTCGACCTATCCGATCGAACGCGTTGCTTCTGGTGTTATTACGCGCCAAGGTGTCGACCAGCCGGTGCAAACAGGCATCAAAGCAATCGATGCGCTCATTCCGATCGGTCGTGGTCAGCGCGAGCTCATCATTGGTGATCGTCAAACTGGTAAAACCGCAATCGCCATCGACACTATTTTGAATCAAAAAGGCCAGAACATGATTTGCGTGTATGTTGCCATTGGTCAAAAGGATTCAAAAATTCGCAAAATCGAAACTCGCCTCAAAGAAGGTGGCGCACTCGACTACACGATCATCGTCTCAGCCGGTGCTTCTGATCCAGCTGCGCTCCAGTACATTGCGCCGTATGCTGGCGTTTCAATTGCCGAATATTTTATGGACCAAGGTAAGGACGTGCTCATTATTTACGATGATCTTTCAAAGCACGCTGTTGCGTATCGCGAAATTTCGCTCCTCCTCCGCCGTCCACCGGGTCGCGAAGCGTATCCTGGGGACGTCTTTTATCTTCACTCACGCCTCCTCGAGCGTGCATGTCGCAAAAACCAAGACTATGGCGGTGGTTCTATCACTGCGCTACCAATTATCGAAACACAAGCTGGCGACATCTCGGCCTACATTCCGACAAACGTTATCTCAATCACTGACGGTCAGATCTTTCTCGAAACGGATCTTTTCTACAAAGGCATTCGTCCTGCCGTGAATGTCGGTAACTCAGTGTCCCGCGTCGGCTCGGCTGCACAGATCAAGGCCATGAAAAAAGTTGCCGGTACGCTCAAACTCGACCTTGCGCAGTTCCGCGAACTCGAAGCCTTTTCACAATTCGGTTCTGATCTCGACGACGCCACCAAGCGTCAGCTCGACCGTGGTCGCCGTGCAGTAGAGCTGCTCAAACAGCCACAGTATTCGCCAGTCAAAGTCGAGGATCAAGTTGTCATCTTGTACGCACTTACGCGTGGCATGGTTGATGACATCGAACTCGCGCACATCCGTGAATTTGAGGCCGGTCTCGTTGACTACGCTCGTACGCATGCCAAAAAGTTTATGAAAGAAGTTGTCGAAAAAGGCATGTGGAGCGATGACGGGGAAGCGGAGATCAAGAAGGTGATTGAAGAGTATAAAGGGGGTGTTTAAGAAATAAATATATGGCAATCCACAACAGCATTGCTTCAATGTTATCTGAGTCATTACCTGAAATGCTTAGTGTTTCTAAATACTGCATTGAGTTCGAAAAAAAATCTGATGGGGGTTGTTATGGTTATCCAGCGGCACTATTACTGCTCTCAATTGTGGACAGTATTGGTTCATATGCTGGGCATGATAAAAATACTAGAGACCACTTTAATGTTCTTAACGACTGTAAATATTTTAATCTTAGTCTAAGCAAGGATGAGATTGATACAATTTTCGAGTATCGAAACCTGCTAAGCCATAATACTACATTGAAAGTCGGGGTAAAATTATCAAAAGGTACTAATAATCAAAAGATTATTGAGAAATCAAATGGAAATTACAAGTTAAACTTAATTCCTCTCTATGATTTAACTTACAATGCCGTTGATCATCTACTCAGTACACTGACGAATGAAAACAGAATGATTCAAACGATAATGAAGAAATAACATGGCCTCTACAAAAGAAATTAAAAATCGCATACGTTCGATCAAGAACACCAAGAAAATCACGAAAGCGATGGAACTTGTGGCTGCCTCAAAAATGAAAAAAGCGGTCAATCAAACACTTGCGAGCCGACCATACGCCGAATACTCAAAAGACGTTTTGGCGCGTGTTGCGGCAACGATTCGGGATTCGGCTCATCCGTATTTGGTAGATCGTGGCAATAAATCCGTGCTCCTAGTTGTCATTACCTCAAATCGCGGCCTCTGT
>CAYOEB010000033.1:0-3784 GCA_964403005.1 uncultured Candidatus Saccharibacteria bacterium
GGATAGAAATTTCAAAGCATTTCTCCTTTTGCCATCACCGGAAGCCCTCTTGGCACGCTTTGACAACAGGGGAGCTAATGACGAGCTTCGCGAAAGAACCGCCGAGCTTCATAAAAAATTTTCCGATAAACGAGACCAGCTTAACTGGCAGACTATAGATTCTAGCGAACAGTCCTTAGAGGAAACTGCGGAACAGATTTATAAAGCAATTATTCTTGCGTAATACCCATTCGAACATCATCCCAAACCACGATCGTTATTTGACTAAACAGAATATCGAATGTAGTATTTTCAAAAAACAAGATTATGCTCATTCCAATCCCAGGTAAACGAAACGGTATTGCATACCTTTTGTGGAGCTGGCTCTTAAAAAAATATGGAGCTTTCTCTGCTTGGCACGATGCATACTTTTTTGGACCAAGTCATGGAATCAATGATTACAATTCTCTTCCTCGTTACAATAACTCTCATACAAAGCCAGATAAACAATATTCAATTCTACCAACTGTTCTCAGTATTGCTGGGAAATGTGGAGATAAGATCATTGCAGATCTTGGTTGTGGAACTGGATTTTTTACCACTGCGTTTGCGCATCAAGCAAAACATATCTACGGTATTGATAATTCTGAAGCACAGCTTCGTTTGGCAACTAAGCACAAAAAGGTAAGTTATCATCTAAAAGATATTTTTGTCGATCCACTACCGCAAGTCGATGTGTATATCGCGCCATTTGTTGTGAATTATGCTCGAACCATTCCGATACTTAGGCATTTCCTCCAGCTACTTTATGAGGGTTTGTACCAAGGAGGGAAAGTAGTGTTCGTTGTTGATTTACCAAACAATAAGCACTTGAGACGCTTTGGGGCAGTAAAGCGAATTGATGGTGTAACTATGGATGGAGCTAGTATGAGCATTGAGTTATTTAATGATGAAAAAAAGATTTGCGAACTTTCTGCGTTCTACTTTACTGCTGAAACAATTGAAAAGGAATTGAAAGCGGCAGGATTTAAGGAAATTACTTGGCATAAACCAATTGTTTCTGATGAAGGAAAACGTAAGATGGGAGCAAATTTTTGGGAGGGGTATATCGAAGATTCTGAACTTGGATACCTAGCAGCAAAAAAATGAGGACTGTCACATGAGCAGTCCTTTTTATTTTTCCTCTAAAATTGAAATTCGAACATCATCCCACGTACGGAACATTATTTGACTAAATAAAATTATATGCTATTATTCAAGTAATAGTTTTTTTAATGTATTTTACTGGTTTCCAGAGACGATATTGTCGTTTGTGGAAACCAATAAAATCTAAACTGAAATGAAAAAATTGATACACCTCAGAAAACTTTCAGCACAAGAGGTCAATAGCACTATAAAGAAACAACACGCTGGCTATGACCTTTCTGAAAATCATAAAGTTGATAAGGACGTGTTACTTATGAAAACAATCAGCAATATTGATGAACTTCACGAGATACCCTTAAGGGAAATATTAGTTAGTGACAGGATTGTAAGTGGCGATACTGGTTTAGTGGTACAAAGTAATGTACCAATGCGTACAGGTTTATCAACTAATGTGATCGAACGACTGAACGAAAAAGGGATCCAAACAGTTGGGGATATGCTAAAAGAAGCTGATACGGTGGAAGGTTTAACGACTGCAGAGAACTTTGAGATTTTCACCCTCATTGCAATTATTGAGAAAGTTTTAAAAAAGGAGTGACTAATTGCCTGTCGAAAGACGGGCTTTTTATTTACCATCCAAAACTAACATCCGAACATCATCCCACGTTCGGAGCATCTATAAAAAACAAAAGCCCCCTTAGTTGGGGCTTTTGTTTTTAGGTCTTTATTTAAGTTCCATTTGTAAAGAATTTACTAAGCTAAAGTATGTTGGATTTTTGGTAATAATTGGCAAACCTCCTTTTCCTTCTTTGCAGTAATAACCCTGATTACTTGGAAACTGTTCACAAGTAGCTTGTATGCCTCCAATCGAAACATAGTTGTCGTAGTTGTCTCTTGCTGGATTTGTAAGTGTGTTTGGAACCAGCGCATAGCTACTAATGCTTCCTCTGTAGTAACCTGCTTCCGCTTTCCATCCCTGTGGAATCGTTATGTTTCCAAATTCTGTAGAAACTTTTTGTGTTACCTGTAATTGGTTCACAGAAGTATTCGGTTGAGCGGGAACATCTGATGAAGTTGCATGTTGCTCGTTGTTTGAATATGTTGGGGTAACAACATCCTCTCTTCGATTATCTTTTCTCAGCATTATTAATCCAACTATTGCTATGACAATGATTAATATAACGAGAAGTACGTTAGTGGTTTTATAATTGTTCATAGATAAACTCTAACTTTTGTGCTTTATTTGTCAATGCAGATCTTTCGAGCGTCATTCGACGTTCGGAGCAAGTACTTGACTTTTAATAAAATATATGCTATCATGGCAAAAAAATCATTCGTTAACTGCAAAAAACCAAAAGAAGATGAAGCAGATCACTTTAACTGAGTTATGCACGCAAGCAAATATTATGATTGAGGATCAAGATCTCAACAATACTAACTTTCCTCAAGTGAATCAATCGGATTTAAAAAAACAAGTTGTGTGGAAAGTTCTTATGGATACTGAAAATATAGAATATCTTCTGGAATCCATTCGTAACAATAAGCGCTTAGGGGGGGGGCACGCAAACGTATTTGATTTGGTTTCCTCGTTTGCAGACGATGACCGCTCAGGAAAAACAAATTTGAAGTTCATTGCATTTGGTTCATCTTATCGTCGTGGCAACAAGGAATACTACCCCTGTCTTATCCTCGGTAATAACAAAGCAGTACTGACCCTAGAACACAACGACACGTTGCGTTCCGGGTATGTCATCGTCGCAAGGGGTAAAAACTAATAACAAAGAAGCCGCTTCTTCAATAGCTGAGGCGGTTTTTTTATGTATCTCCAGTGCTATGTTTACCTCAGGCGGTGAGCATGATTTGACTAAAAATTAATATAAGATATTCTGGCTTAGTATTGTTCTTCCGCAGTGTATTTAATTGGTTTTCATAGAAGCTTCGAGCTTTTGCGAAAACCAATTAAATCAGATATCCATGTTACGATCGGAGCATATTTACTTTTTAAAGCCAGCGCAGCAAATGGGCTGGGTGGCGATTAAGCAGAAACTCAAGGCTGAATTTAGAAGTGTTTGGAAAGAGGTGCATTCTTTAACATTTGAATCCGGTTAATACTTTTTGTAGGTGATTGGTTTTTAGAGGAGTTTTGTTTTGGCTTTTCTAAAAACCAATTACCTACGTATGAAAAAAATAAGTAATAGAACCCAGGCAATGTTTACGACTGCAAGCTCAAAAGGTATCAATCTTGAACCCATTGCTCAGTTGTACGGTCTGCGTTTTGCGGCAAAGCTGATGAAGCGCATCCTGAAAACGAAACAGAATACCCACGAAGACGTAACGCTCCTCGTTCCCAAATTCAAGGTACTAAAAGAAAATGAGACAAAAGCATACGAACAGTATCTTGGTCTTGTTGAAAAATGCGGCATGAAGTTGAAATATTGGGGCGAAGACTTTATTGATGAAGATACGGGTGAAGTAGTAATAATCGAACGGATTAGTCTTTATACGGTCTAAAGCCTTGTGTGGTAGAACCCTGCTATAGAAATGCAGTGGGGTTTTTATGTATCTGACACTGAAGTTTACGCATTGCGCACTACCCAAATCTTTAATTGAAGTAGTAAATGGGTTCAAATATAAAAAAGCCGGATTGCTCCGGCTTTTA
>CAYOEB010000033.1:3884-6409 GCA_964403005.1 uncultured Candidatus Saccharibacteria bacterium
ATTGTGCCGTATACTATGAGCATGAAAAAGAGTAAACTCGTCGTCCTTATTTTTGTTGGTCTGATTGCTATTTATGGTGGTGCAAACATTGTTCGGCTTGTGCGTATGCAGCCTCATGTTGCTGCGGTTCGAACGCAAGTGCCGGGTGAAACTGCTGCGGCTATAGATTCTGCAAATGACGCAGCAGCCACAAAGCAATGCGCATATCTCGGTGATTTTAGCAACCATCGCGTCGAAAAATTTACCGCTGCCGGTGTGTATCAGCTACAGTGGGGAACAAATGGCTCTGGCAACGGCCAGTTTAAATATCCACAAGGTGTGGCTCAGGATGCGTATGGCAACATCTATGTCGCTGATTACAATAACCATCGAGTACAAAAGTTTAGCGCGACCGGTACATACCTTGGTCAGTGGGGAACAAATGGCTCTGGTAACGGTCAGTTTAGGTCGCCAGTCGGTATCGCGGTTGATCGAGTGAACGATGTTGTATATGTCACTGATGCAATAAACTATACAATTCAAAAGTTTTCACTTAGTGGAACATTTCTCGCGCGTTGGGGTAGCTATGGCTCTGGTAACGGTCAGTTTGGTGCAGTAAGCGGTATTGCGATCGATTCTGCTAGCAATGTGTACATTGCCGATATGATCAACGATCGTATTGAGGTCTTTTCACCAACAGGAACATTTCTTAGACAGTGGGGAGCATCAGGTACCGGTGCTGGCCAATTTAGTTACCCAAGTGGACTTGCGATCAACAGCCATGATGTTGTCTACGTCACTGATGCAACGTCGAACAGGGTTCAAAAGTTTACGAGCACTGGTACATACCTCGGCCAATGGGGTAGTAGCGGCTCTGGCAATGGCCAATTTAATATGATTTCAAATGTGACCGTTGATCAAAATGACTATGTGTATGTGATTGACCAAAATAACTATCGAGTCCAGCGCTTTGATACGACTGGTACGTATGTTGGTCAATTTGGCAGCTACGGCTCTGGTAATGGTCAGTTCAAAACACAAACATATGGTATTACCGTTGGCTCGTGCTCAAGTATTACATATCCGGATCTTGTTGTGACAGGTGTTTCGTTTGCCAATCAGCCAATCTATCAAAGTATCACTCCGCGTGCACTTCTCTTTAGTGTGACGATAAAAAATAGAGGTGGCATGCCAGCAACACTTACTCCGGCATTTACGACAACGCTCACCACAAACCCGCTTACAGTGCCAAGTGGTATGTTGGCGACAGTGTCGCCAGCCACACAAACAGTCCTTCAGTCTGGCGACAGCGTGACATACTCAGGTTATACTCGCATCGATTCAACAATGAGTGTCTATGCAAATCTCTACAATATTATTGCTGAAACTGATGCCGGAGGACTTGTTACCGAAGCAAGAGAAAACAACAATACCCTTACTGTGCCGCTTCGAATATATCCACGACCATAGTACTTGAAAATAAAAAAAACCGCTCTAAAGCGGTTTTTTATTGCGTAAATGCTACCTATTGAAAAGTCTTATGAGCCAGCCAAACATGCTTTTTGCTGATTCATTACTGTTTGCGATTTGTCCAAGTTTTGCTCGCTCACTTTCGAGATCAGCAATTTCTTGGTTGAGTGCAGCTTTAACATCGGTATTTGTAATTGTTGCTGCGATTTCCTTGAGGCGATCAATGCGTGCGTCAGTGCCAGAGAGTTCGGCTTTAAGGCTATTGAGACTATCTGTATCTGGACCAATAAGAAAACGAACGAAGCGGCCACGACCTTCAAGCTTGCCAGCAGCTTTGCTAATGGCATCGATTGATTTTTCTTGACCAGTTGCAATGTCACGAACTTCATCACCAATGCTCTTGGTTTTGATTTTGTCAGCACTATTTTTGAGGTCTTGGACAAAAGTTGCGACTGCGCTTCGGTGGCTATCACCCTGGCTATTGCTATCATCGTCATCTTTTGACTTAGTATCCTTGGTAGGTGCTGTTACTGGTGTTCCAGTCGCAACCATGCCATCCCCATCATCATCCATATCCTCACTCTCACTATCCCAGTCACCGTCGTCGTTTGAGTTGCTGACTGATTCATCATGATCACGATTTTGCTCACTGTCTCGTTCTGCCCGGACAATACTCATTGGTACAACCATGGCAAAAGCGAGAAAAATACCTATTGTTGAAATGAATTTTTTCTTCATAGCTATAGTATAATCGAGTTCATATGTATATCAAAGTTCGGGTAAAAGCCGGAGCAAAAGAAGAGAGTATCGAGGAAATTCGCGAAGGCGAATTCCGCATTTCGGTGCGCCAAAAGGCCGAAAGAAATATGGCCAATACCAGAGTTCGTGAGCTTATTGCTTCCTATTTTAATATTGCCGCGGCAAAAGTGCGTATTATCAACGGACACTTTTCGCCAAATAAAATGCTATCAGTTCAATCGATGGGTACATCCAGCCCAACAACACGGACGCCTCATTCCGCCTGACATCTTGGACAGTGCTTTTTTGATACGGATTGCTCTCGTCTCGGCTTTTTT
>CAYOEB010000034.1:0-6321 GCA_964403005.1 uncultured Candidatus Saccharibacteria bacterium
TTGCGTATTACCAAGTAAAAATGTTCGTGAGTATTTCTTTATCGTGGCTTGAACTCGCTTTTGTACGATTGGCCCATGAATCATTTTGCCAAAGAAGGATTTGAACACATTATGCAGACACTTTTCCCGCCACGGTGTATTGGTTGCAGGGTGTATGGCACTTATATATGTAAATCATGTTTGTCATCTTGCGAGCAATCATCAGTTAAACATCACATACATACGAGCAACAAACCATCTAGTCCCCATTTCGAAAACATCAACGACTGGATATTTTCCTGCTTTTCTTATAAAGACCAAACAATCAAGCGCGCAATTTGGGACATAAAGTTCCATGGCAAGTTTGCTGCGGCTTCAGCATTTGGCAAACCACTCGCAGCTGCAGCATTCCATATGATTGGTCGTGCTAGCCGCCACCTCTCAATCGAGAGTTACGGCCAGAAACATACCTTGCCAAGCGATACAACCATTATCGTTCCCATTCCCCCGTCTGAATCTGGCTCAAAAAAGCGTGGCTACAATCAAACGTATATGATTGCACGAGCACTCAAAAGAGAAGCAACATTTACCTGCAAGCTTGAACCAAATGCACTCTTGAAAACTCGCGGAACGATAAAACAAGCGACCATTCATGATCGAACCAGTAGACTAGCAAATATGTCTGGCGTATTTGAGGCCAAAAGAGCACTTGTGAGAAAAAAAGTTATTATCTTGGTTGATGACATCGTCACAACGGGAGCTACTCTGAGCGATGCGAAAAGAGCACTTTATGAAGCTGGCGCAAAACACGTCATTGCCATTACCATTGCCCACTAGCTTGCAATAACACGCTCTAGTATTACTATTGGCGTATGCGTAATCGAACACCGGACAACCACCCAATGAAGCATGTTTCATCCAAGGCTATGGTACGTTACTTTTTTTCCTCATGCCCTACGTGCATACTCATTGTCCTCGTTGCTATCACACTAGGTTTCGTCATCGGCTACATATCAAGAGCACCAAAGTATGTCGCCTCCCAATCGATCCGCCAGCAGAGTGAAAACTTCCAATTTATCCATCCGCTCCTCGCCGTGGCTCGCCCAGACAACATTACAAGCGTCGGATATGAACCCCTTTCAAAAGAAATTACAAAATACATCGACGAGAGCAAACGAACACAAAAAGCCAACTCTGTTTCTGTGTTTTTTTCTAACTATAATAAAGATACGGTTGGTTCATTTTCACTCAATGAAACCACGGACTATGCTCCCGCAAGCCTCCTCAAGGTTGTTATTATGATTGCCTACTTCAAAGAATCAGAGACCAACCCTTCAATCCTTTCAAAAAAAATTACTTACACTAAAGAGCTCCAGAGTGGTGTCGAAGCAGCTGAATTCAATAATGAAAGCAATCTTGTACTTGGTACAAAATACCGCGTCGATGAGCTCATCGAAAAAATGATTATTGATTCTGACAACGGCGCCACAAGCGCACTCATTTCAAATATCCCTGCAGAGAATCTTAATATTGTCTACGACAACTTGGGTATCGCGCGACCGAACGAAGATCAGATTTATAAAATCAACATTAAAGACTATTCCCTCTTTTTGAGAGTGCTGTTCAATGCCACATACCTTTCGCCTGAGAACTCAGAAAAGGCACTTGAAATCCTTTCGCGAGCAACATATGCAAATGGTATTGTCGCTGGAATTCCAGCAGGCACAACTGTTTCTCATAAGTATGGCGAACACGTCGACACAGACAGTGCTGGCAATCCTATTGGCTTTGAACTTCACGACTGTGGCCTTGTCTATGCAGCACAAGATCCCTACCTGCTTTGTGTTATGACCAAAGGCAAGCAATTGGGTAATCTTGAAAATGTTATCTCGACCATTAGTAAAAAAGTTACCGATGCGGTAGAGAAAAAGTAATACTTTGGCGGAGCCGGAGGGATTCGAACCCTCGAGGGCTTTTACACCCTGCCTCGTTAGCAGTGAGGTACTTTCGACCACTCAGCCACGGCTCCAATGTCACTACCTTATCATAAATATTCGAAATAAAAAAACCGTGCTTTCGCACGGCTATATATCATACTTGACCAGCATATCTCATTTGAGAAAACGATACGGTTCTTCAAACAGAATAGTATGTTTGTGAATAAGTGTACTTTGTAGTACGGATGAGTACTGGTTGAGCGCTCGGTCTTTCGTTCGAAACCAAAGTTTTTGCGTACCAAAACCAATATGGTTTATTTGGGGTGATACTACGTCGACTCGACGCATGCCATTTTGATACACAGTATCTTTGAGCATCACGTTGAAAAATGGATTTATTCTATGTGCATCTTCCAACACATTCATCATGCCAGAAAAATCAAAGAGAATTGTCTGGGTTTTCCTCGGCTGGGCGATTTTGCCACGCTCATCCCGGACAACACAGAGATCTTTCTTTAGGTTGCCATTCCACATTGGAAAGTATATTGGATAGCACGTTTTATTTTTTGAAAGTTCAGCGAGTTTAATAATCCCCAACCAATAGATAGTTTTTTCAGGGATACCACTGGTAGTAAGTTCGTTGTAGTGGGAAAAACGTATATCGTTTTTCTTAATAGTGAGATCAAGGAAGTTGACAACCTGCTCGAGCTCCAGAGTTTGAGTTCCCATATTCTTGTTAAGTAAGAGTTTCAGCTAAAAACTACCATGCTGCGCCCCATAGTCAAGTCTGTTGCATGGCACTTGAGATGGTGTATGATTAAGCCATGAAGAAAATACTCATTGTTGAAGACGATACATTCCTCAAGAACTTGGCAGCAAAGAAGCTCACAAGTGAAGGCTACGAAGTTGTTACTGCCTCAAATTCAGACGAAGCAAGCTTCGCAATTGACCAAGGAACCCCAGATCTCGTACTCCTCGATCTCCTCTTCCCTGGTAATACCGACGGTTTTGGTCTTCTCAAGAAGATTCGAGAAAACACCAATATGGCTTCTACTCCGGTTATCATTTTCTCAAACCTCTCAGACGAAAAAGATATGGAAAAAGCAGAGAGCCTTGGTGCGACTGACTACATGGTCAAATCAAACTTTACTCTCGAAGAGCTCGTCGAGAAAATCAAGTCACTCGTATAAACCAATACAAAAAACACTGGTTTCGGCCAGTGTTTTACTTTTGAAATACTACCTTTTGCTATACTACCTGGATGACCTCAAAGCCGACTTGGAACGACAATCTCATCGACGTCCTCCGCATCACCGAACCACAACGTAAAGCCCTCAAACGACTCGACATTACTACGGTACGTGATCTCTTTTACCACTTCCCGGCTCGCTACGCCGACATTTCAAAAGTCACACCTATTGGTGAACTTATTGCGGGAGAAAGTGCCACAATCGTCGCGCGTGTTGTAAAAACCGAAACCAAAAAAGGCTGGAAGAGTAAGATTCCAATGGCCGAAGCTGTCCTTGAAGATGCCAGTGGAAAAATCACCGCAATTTGGTTTCACCAAGCGTACATTGCAAAGATGCTTCCTGTTGGCAAGGTCGTCACGCTCACCGGTCGCCCAACCGAAGGCAAAAATGGCGACATATATCTTGCCAACGCCGAATTTGATCGCGGCACTGCACTGCCGATCGACTCACACGAAACACTCTTTTCAAATGGAGACGGAACATCAGATAGTGCAGATGGTGTGCACATTCCGATTTACCCAGAAAGCAAGGGTGTGTCATCACGCTTCATACACCATGCTATTGAAAAGCTCCTTGCCGCAGGCGTACTCGACGAAGTCAATGATCCCATTCCGTCTGACATTCTCAAGAAGTATTCACTTCCCAATTTCAAAACTGCCATGCACTGGCTTCATATGCCACGTAAAACATCCGATGCGCTTGCGGCGCGCAAGCGTTTTGCATTTGAAGAAGTATTCTACATTCAACTTCAAAAAGCCAGAGATCGAGCCCTCCTTCAAACACTACCAACGCAACACATTGCAATTGACGATGGCAAAGTTGAAGCTTTCATTAAACGGTTTGGTTTTGCGCTTACTAAAGGCCAAAAAGCTGCCATAGAGCATATCTTCGACGATTTTCACGGGGGTGCGCCAATGTCACGACTCCTCGAAGGCGATGTCGGTTCCGGTAAAACTGCAGTAGCGGCAGCTGCCGCATTTGCTGTTGTGTCCTCTCATCCCAAAAATACCAAAGGTAGCATTCAACAATTTGGCAACCTCCAAGTTGCCTACATGGCCCCAACAGAAATTTTGGCAGCGCAACATTTTGAATCATTCATCAAACTTTTTGAGGGAATGAATATTCAAATCGGTCTACTCACTGGAAAAACCGCGCGCAAATTCCCAGCCAAAACCGCAACAGGCAGCAGTTCAAGTGGCTGGACCGACATTTCAAAAACCCAGCTCCTCAAATGGGTCGCAAATGGTGAAATCCCAATTCTCATTGGTACGCATACCCTTATTCAAAAGTCTGTGAAGTTTAAACACCTCTCACTTGTTGTCATTGATGAGCAGCACAGGTTTGGTGTGCGACAGCGTATGCAACTCGTGCGCAGAGTCAGCGGCGGTAATGGCATTGATGCCAAGGGTAGCGACCTATCGATTGAAAACGTTGTCGCAAAAAGCGCGCAACATTCGCACGATTTTACTTTTTACAAAGATTTGTCATACCGAATCTCGCGCATTATTACTGAAACCAAAGGCCGTGTTGGTAGCCTCACCAATCGCGATGATTTCATTCACTTTTTCCGCGAAGCGCTTAGACGCGAAGACGTGCGCTTCACCAATAGTGCGACTGTTGGTGGCGGCAGGAAAAATCAAACCGCAACAAAAGTCGACATGGTTATCGAAGACGCGATCGGTGTCATCTTTCGTGAACGACCTTTTTTTAACCTCACAGAAAAAAAGAAAATTGAAGCTTCGCTCAAATATGGTGATTTTGCCATTGCTCTCGTAGCATACGAAGATCAAGGGAAATTAAAAATTGATGCGATTAAAAATCCCGCATTTAAAAAAGCAGTTTCAGCCGGTAGTACACAAACAAAAAATGAAATGCAGGTACAACCAATTCCCCACCTCCTCTCAATGACCGCAACACCAATTCCTCGCACACTCGCACTCACTATTTACGGAGATCTCGATCTCACCGTTCTTTCAGACATGCCAGCCGGTCGTCTTCCCGTTATTACTGAAATTGTGCCGCCAACGAAACGTGACCTTGTATACGAGAAAATTCGAGAACAACTCACATCTGGTCGACAGCTTTACGTCATTTGTCCAAGAATCGATGAACCTGACCCAACTAAAGAAATGGCAATCATGGCAAAGTCGGTCATCGCTGAGGCTGCGCGTCTCAAGCGTGATGTTTTCCCTCACCACACAATCGGTATACTCCACTCAAAAATGAGTAAAGACAAAAAAGAAGTTGTCATGGCAGACTTTGCCGCACACAAGATCGATATACTTTGCGCGACTTCCGTTGTCGAGGTCGGCGTCAACGTTCCAAACGCGACTAATATTATTATCGAAGGCGCAGAACGTTTTGGGCTCGCTCAACTTCACCAGCTCCGTGGTCGTGTTATTCGCAGCAACCACCAACCATACTGCTACCTCTTTACTGGTGACTCAAAAAAATCCACGCCAAGCGAGAGTAATCGTGTTGGTGCCGCACTCATTGGCAACGAACGAACTGCGGAACGCCTTGAAGCACTCAAGACCGCTAAAAATGGTTTTGAACTTTCTGAACTCGACCTCAAAATCCGCGGTGCTGGCGAACTCGCTGTCGGCAAACAGTGGGGTGTCTCCGACCTTGCCATGGAAGCAATTAAAAATCCTAAGATGGTTGAAGCCGCGCGAGAAGAAGCAAAAGAGCTTGTAGCTTCAGGAAAACTCCAGGAACACACTGAACTCACAAAAGTTATGGAGCAAAAAGCGAAAGAGCTGCACTTCGAGTAAAAACCGCTCGAACTGAGCGGTTTTTACAATTGAGCTACTTCACCATATCTACTTACTATTTTTGAGGGCATCTCGAATCTCTTCCAAAAGTCGGATGTCTGCAGGTTTTTCTTCTGGGGTAGCACTCACCTCTTGTTTGCGCTTCATCTTATTCATAAGACGAACCATGACAAAGAGGACAAGTGCGATGATTGCAAAATCAATCACTGCCGAGAGAAACAAACCGTACTTGAGTGTTGCGCTACCAATCGTCACTGAGTACGAATCAAAATTCGCGCCGCCAATCAGTGCGCCAATAATTGGCATGAGGATATTGTCGACAAGTGATGAAACAATTTTGCCAAATGCACCACCAATGATAACACCGATTGCGAGATCCAT
>CAYOEB010000035.1:0-6316 GCA_964403005.1 uncultured Candidatus Saccharibacteria bacterium
TGGTCGTGTGGAGTAAGACGGAGGACATTGGCGATTTGGTGGGCAAGTTCAGCATCGACAACAGTCACTCGTTCGCCGAGTGATGTTGGTAAGTCTACATTTCGAATAAATCTATGAAGTCGCATATCTGTAGTCTAGTGAATTGCTCCTACTTTGCAAGTAGTTTGCCGGCTTCACGTTCTACTGGATCGGCCTTGCGAAGTTTTTTGAGAATAGCGAGCGGTGCAACCAGTTCGTGTGGCGCGTCATTGAGGTCGGCGCCAATATCGTAGAGTTCAGCGTCGTCAATGAGCCAGCGCTCGCCATAACGAATGAGTGAAAAAGGTTTTTTGGAATATGAATGCATGGTCTTTACTCCTGAATGCAAAAAGTACTCATGGAAGTAGGAGAGTGCGATTTCGCGCATTGATTTGTAAATTGGGTCGCGGTAGCGCAGGACTGAGTGGTGGGTTGCTGAAAGTGCGCCCCAGAGATTGTTGCGTTTAAATAGAGCGACGACGTGATCTGAGTCGTGTTTTGATGTCGCGAGGTCGAGAAGGAGCGGTTCGTGCCCGTGGTACCAAAGGAGGGCAGCGGCAAAGAGTGCACCCTCAAAGCAGTGTACACGTTCGGCTTTGATTGAGCGGCGGATTGATTGGACAGAGTCAGTATCATTAAATGGCAACGTATTGAGGTAGTCTTGGATTTTCTCGGGGGTTGAGAGTCTTTCAAACAACTTTTTCTCTTTTGGTGTGAGGATGTGTTTCGGAAACGGTACCATTTTCTGCATACGGCTTTTCATGTAGAGATTATATGGTATCCTGGAGCGTATGCAAAAGTACACAGTTAAACGCGGAGTGAATGGGCTTGGACTCTTCACCAATATTGCGCTCAAAAAGGGTGACAAAATTATTGAATACGTCGGCGAAAAAATTACTCCAGAAGAAGCAGATCGCCGTGGCGGTAAGTACCTTTTTGAAGTTGATAAAAAACTGACGATTGATGGTAAGACACGAAAGAACATTGCTCGCTACATCAATCACTCATGTGTGCCAAATGCTGAAGCCGAGATTGACGGTAAACAGATTTTTATTTATGCGAAAAAGAGTATTCAGCCAGGCGAAGAGTTGCTCTACAACTATGGCAAAGAGTATTTCAATGAGTACATCAAGCCAAAAGGTTGTGGTTGTGATAAGTGCACCGGAAAGCTTGTTCAGAAAAAAGCATTGGGTAAAAAGAAAACCGCCAAGTAGGCGGTTTTTTTATGCACTAGAAATACGGAGAATTCGAGCTACAATGTACATATGGAAGCAATGCAAAACGCAGGAACTACCTGGACGGCGGGGCGGACTATTGAACCTCAACCAAAACTAACAGTAAATAGAGAAACTGATGTTGTTATTATCGGCGCCGGGCTGACAGGTCTCTTGTCTGCGTACACGCTTGCAAAAGCCGGCAAGAAAGTTATTGTCCTGGAAAAAAATCGTATTGCGAACGGCACAACAATGGCAACGACGGCATTTCTTACACAAATTATTGATACTGCGGCTGAGGATGTTGTCCGTATGATTGGCATGAAGCAAGCCAAACTCATGTACACATCGCACATGGCGGCAATTTCGCTCATTGAACGCATTGTCCGTGATGAAAAAATTGTGTGTGATTTTCGGCGCGTGAGTAACTACATTATCGCAACGACTAAAGATGAGGCTGAATACCTCGAAGATGAACTCGATATACTGAGAGCTATTGGCATCAATGCGCTTTTGCATTTACGAGCAGATATTGGATTACCACATACTGCCGCGATTGAAATAAAGGATCAGGCTGCATTTCAGCCGATAGCCTTTATCTCAGGACTTGTTCGAGTTTTGCTTTCACTCGGTGTCGAAATGTATGAGGAGACAGAAGTACTTTCGCTCACAAATCAAACCGATCCATCTACCCATGGAGACTATGTTGTTGCTGCAACTGCCGATCATGCCATTCGTGCAAAATGGAGTGTAACCGCGACCTATCAACCATTTGATAATCCTGCTTCAGTATTCATGAAAAAGGGAATGTACCTTTCGTATGTCTATGAAATTGAAGTTCCCAAGGGGCGTTATAAGGCCGCGCTTTACGAAGACATGAAAAATCCCTACCACTACATACGTATTGATGAAGGTGGTGAAGGAATCAATGTCGACACGGTTATCGTGGGTGGCGAAGATCATCGTAAGGATTTGCCAATTGATCACGATACATGCTGGGCATCACTCACTGACTACATTGAACAAATGTTTGGTAAAGCATCGGTTGGAGATTATCGAGTTGTACGCCGCTGGACTGGTCCGATTCTTGAACCGAGCGATGGTTTCGCGCTCATTGGTTTTGCGAGAAAACAGCAAATTGTCGCAACTGGGTTTTCAGGAAATGGTATTACATATGCCGGCATTACCGCGCTTGTGGTACAAGATTTGGTTGAGAAGGGAATCTCAGATTGGGCTCCACTCTACGATCCAAAACGCAGACTTACTTTTAAGGCTATGAGAATCAAAGGTCGCGACTATGCGACAGAGATGATTCATGGCGCATTCCGCACGATGCTCGTTTATACGAAAAATGCACGAGGTCAGGTCGTGCGACGACTTCACAAAATGAAGCAAAATAAAACCGCACAAAAGTGATGCAAAAGAAGTCAATGTGTTTAGGTTAATTTTTTGAGGTGTCCAAATTTTTTTGAATAGGTGAAAGTAAATGCTGCACCAAAGAAGAAGACTTGGGCAGAGAAGTATACCCAAAACATAATAGTGATGAGCGAGCCTGCCGCACCAAAAGCTGAATTGTTTACGAAGTGACCAAGATAGTAGCCAATCAGTATTTCGCCAATAAGAAAGACGAGCGCCGTTGTTGATGCGCCAAGGAGGATCTCATTCCAGGGCAATTTGGTTTTGGGAAGAATACGGTAGATTGCACCAAAAAATATTGTTACTAATATGAAGGAAACGAAAGGCTCCATTCTGTTCGCAAGACTATATGCATTTGGATATACCTCGCGAAGATGATTGCTGAGGAATTGAAGTGAAATACTTGAAAAAATAGAAGCAGTAAAGAGTCCAGTGAGAATAATGATGATAATGAGGCTTGGAATATGTCCAGTAACCTTGGCCCACATTTGCTTGAAACTATTGATGCGACGAGGCTTGCGTTCTCTTTCGGTTGACCACATTTTGTCCATTGAGTAGGTGAGTTCTTTAAATACTCCCGTTGCGCCAAAAACTAAAATAAAAAAACTAAGCAATGCAGATATAATATCGGCGCTATGGTTTGCGTTGCGCGCAATGAGATCGTGCACAAATGAAGTTATGTCGCTTCCTGCAACGGTAGTAATGTGGTAGAGGAGGTTACTCTCGGCAAGATCAGTCCGAAAAAAAACACCGACAATCGAAATGAGGAGAATAAAAAGCGGCGCCATTGAAAAAATTGCGTAGTATGAGAGTGATGCCGCCATGCGAGAAGGATTTTGGGCACTCCAATGTTTATACGTTTCTTTGACGGTACTCACAATCTGATTCACCCAACCATTATACTCTTTTGTTGCAATTTGGCATAAAAAATCCCCTGATAGGAAGGGGATTTTTTTATACATTCTAAAACAAAACTTCAGCTGAGTATGCTAGAGATTTGTATCGCGCACGACAGTTGCATCAATCGTGTTATCGGCATTCACGACACCATACACTCGAACGTTGTGGTTGACCGCAATGCTTGTGAGTGAGCTTGTTAGCCAATTATTCGTGAGGATTGACGTTGTCGTTGCGACTTTGACTGTATAGTCGGTACCGTTTGCGGTGAGGACAAATGTTGTTGGCGCAGTTGTGCCGGCAATTGATTTGACTGTACCTTCTTTTGTCATTGCTTGCGGAGCAACTACCTTGACGGTAATTTTGCTTGCGTCAACAGTTTTGGCTTGGTTGTTGTAGAGACCAGTTGCTGTGACTGTGCCACCAACAACGATGTCGGCAAAGCTACCTGTTGCATCACCTTTTTTGTACGTCGTGGCTGCTGATGTGTTTACGGTAATATCACCGCGGTTTTTTGAAGCGAGGACGAAACTTGTACCGGAAATGCTCGAAACGGTACCTTCAAACGTGCCATTCTTTTTTTGTTCTGACCAATCCTTCACATTTTTCGCAAGGACAGTCATGCTAGTACCTGAACCAGTGAGTGAACCTTGGAAGCTAATGTAGTCGCCAACAGCAATTTCGCTCATGCCAGAGTTGCCACCAAAACGGCGAGCGTACTTGGTTGAACCGTCTGTGTTTACGGTCCATGTCATTACTGTGCCGCCCCATGTTGTTGTGGCAGTAATGCTGTTTGTACCAAGTGCAGTAACTTGTGCGCCACGAACGAGGACTTTGCCACCGTTTGTAATGTGGACTTCGAGTGTTGAACCAACTGACCTGGCTTCACGTTCGTTGTGGCCAAAGTCATTGTTGTTGTCGGCAAGAGCAGTTGCTGCACCGCCCATGAGGAGCGCGAGCGCCAATGTACCACCGAGAATCTTTTTGCTAAATGTTGTCATGTAAATATGTTTATTACTGATAAGTACAGCGACCTGTACAGTATAGATGACGAATGAGGCTTCTGCTACTGACAAAATATACTAAGCATTTTTGTAGCACTGAAACCAAATTGTTAAAATATAGCCTTAAATATAAAGCCAACTTCGGGAAATGTTTGACAGTACGTCAAGTTGCTGGAATGAATTGGACATGGTAGATTTTGCGCAATAAAACCAAACACCATGTTCCTATCACTAACTACTGTCGAGGTACTCAAGCTTATCATCTTAGTACTCATGATCACCATTTCTGTCCTTATGTACCGCCTTGTTGCCACCGGCAGAAAATCACGCCGTAGTTACAATTTTGCTGAAAAATTACATAACGACAAGATGGCTTTGCGTCGCGAACGCGTGGAAAAGCATCGAAGTTTAGCTAAAACGATTTTTTGGCTCACAGTCACTATGATTGGGACCATCAAAGTCTTGATCTGGGTGGCAAATGCAAAACCTCACGGTATGCTATTTCAAATCCACCTAGGTTTTGCGATTCCATTTGTCATTCTCTTTAGTCTTGTCGCATTCAAATTTACTGGTCTCAAGTATCCAAACAACCATTGGCTGCTCAGCTACTCGGCAACAGTGCTTTGGGTTGGAACATTTACTACAGGTGCGCTACTCCTTTTAGCACTCAAAGGTTAGCCACGACAGACAAAAGCAAAAAGTCCCGTGCAGTTGCTCGGGATTTTTATTTACTTTGATTTTTGAAGGGATTTTTGGTAGGATGACACCGTTGGCCAAGTCACTAGAAAAGGGGACTTTGCCGACGAAAAGAATACACATTCCGGAGTAGCTCAGCGGTAGAGCGGCCGCCTGTGGATATGATGCAGGAGTATAATGACAAGATGTCAGATACTCGCACATATGCCGATAGAAGGGAGGCAATTATCAAAGCTGTAGCCAAACGTCGTAAGAAACTTAAGACGCTTGCCATTAAATATAAAGGTGGAAAGTGCCACATTTGCGGCTATGACAAATGCGCGGGAGCTCTCGAGCTCCACCATTTAAACAAAGCTAAAAAGAGTTTCGGTATCGGCGATAAAGGTTATACGCGTTCGTGGGAAAAGATCCGCGAAGAACTTGATAAGTGTGTCCTTCTATGCGCGAATTGTCATCGCGAGGTTGAGTCAGGCATTACGCAGCTTTCTATCGAAAGGTAGATTGTCAAACAAGGTGAATTCGGGGAAACCCATAAACAGTGGGCAATCCCGAGCCAAGCTCTGATTGAAAGATCGGAGAAGGTGTAGAGACTATCCCTAACGGGAGTAGGGCCAGTAATGGCTCGAAGCGCCTTGGTCCTAAGTTTTACAGCGTGAAAACGCAGCAAAATATGGACATGATATAGTCCATGCTTCTAGCAATAGGAGACTACATGTAAGCGGTTGGTCGTAGGTTCGATCCCTACCTCCGGAGCATCATTTGACTAAATTAAATATATATGCTATTATACTAGCAGTTTTTTGTGCCTTGAAATAAAGGTTTTATTGGTTCCCAGAGGGGATGCTGTCGCTTGTGGAAACCAATTAAACCTAAGAAAAATGAAAACGATATTTTCCAGCCAAAATCTTCTTGAAAAAAATGATTTGTTAGATAAGGCCATTATTCCAAGAATCCTGGATAAAAGTCCTTTAATGGATGGGATTTCTGACAAATCGATCAATGCAAAAATGACTTCTCCTCCAGCGAACACAGAACCAGAAAAACTCTGGCTCTATTTTGAGGGAGAAAAAG
>CAYOEB010000036.1:0-6043 GCA_964403005.1 uncultured Candidatus Saccharibacteria bacterium
AAGCTTGGTGAAAAAATTACTGAAGCAGTCATTACTGTTCCTGCATACTTCAACGATGCTCAGCGTAAAGCCACAAAAGACGCCGGTGCAATTGCTGGTCTCGATGTGAAGCGCATCATCAATGAACCAACAGCGGCCGCGCTTGCATACGGTTCTTCAACAAAGAAAGATGAAAAGATTGTCGTCTTTGACTTTGGTGGTGGTACATTCGACGTTTCTGTGCTCGAAGTTGGCAACGATGTCATTGAGGTAAAGTCTACTGACGGTGACCACCACCTTGGCGGTCGTGATATCGACAAGAAAATTATCAAGTGGATTGCTGATGAATTTAAAAAAGAATCAGGCGTTGATGTTACCAAAGATCCACTTGCACTCCAGCGTCTCGATGAAGCTGCAGAAAAAGCCAAGATCGAACTCTCAACTGCTTCAGAAACTGAAATCAATATTCCATTTATCACGTCAACAGCGGAAGGCCCTCAGCACTTGCTCATGAAAATGACTCGTGCGAAGCTCGAAGAAATTGCCGATGAGTACATTGCTCGCTCTATCGTGATTACGAAGCGCGCGATGGAAGCCTCACCATTTAAGATTGGTGATATCAATGAAATCATTCTCGTTGGTGGTCAGACACGCATGCCAAAACTCATTGAAGAAGTGAAGAAAGTTTTTGGCAAAGAACCAAATCGTTCAATCAATCCTGATGAAGTTGTTGCGCTTGGTGCTGCAGTGCAGGCCGGTGTGCTCCAGGGTGATGTCAAAGATGTACTCCTCCTCGATGTGATTCCGCTCTCACTCGGTATCGAAACGCTCGGCGGTGTTGCGACAAAACTCATCGAACGCAATATGACGATTCCAACATCAAAGTCGCAAGTCTTCTCGACTGCTGCCGACAATCAGACGCAAGTTGAAATTCACATTGTCCAGGGCGAGCGTCCAATGGCAGCTGATAACAAGTCGCTCGGACGCTTCATTCTCGATGGCATTCCGCCAGCTCCACGAGGTATTCCGCAAGTTGAAGTTGTCTTCGATGTTGATGCCAACGGTATTCTCCAGGTGAAAGCCAAAGACAAGGCTTCAGGCAAAGAGCAATCAATTCGCATTGAAGCTTCGTCTGGCCTAACAGATGCAGATATAGAAAAGATGAAGAAGGATGCCGAACTTCACGCTGACGAAGATGCCAAGAAAAAGGATCTCGTCGACACGAAAAATGTCGCTGAGCAAATGATGTTTACTGCAGAAAAGTCTCTCAAAGATTACGCAGACAAAATGTCCGCTGAAACAAAGTCACTTGTTGAGAGCAAGATGGCTGAGCTCAAGACTGCAAAAGAGGGAAGTGATATGGAAGCAATTAAAACTGCAACATCGTCACTCTCAGACGCGCTCTCAAAGATTGGTGAAGAAATGGCAAAGGCTGGACAAGCTGGCGCACAACCTGGCGCTGATGCCGGTGGTGAAAACGCTGGTCCAGAAAA
Organism: uncultured Candidatus Saccharibacteria bacterium; assembly: GCA_964403005.1. Lineage (GTDB taxonomy): Bacteria > Patescibacteriota > Minisyncoccia > Phycocordibacterales > UBA9973 > JAGOSA01. Next base: position 1,473 of record CAYOEB010000036.1, read on the forward strand.
TGCGCAACACACTGATAGTACAAGCGAACCGAAAGCATAAACCATTACTAATAAAAAAAATTGAGCCGTTCACACTGTGAACGGCTCTTTTGTCCCCAACAAACACTTATTAAACTTTCTTTTTACGTCCTTTTGTAAGAACATAAATCGCTGTGAGAAAGAATGCAAGCATTCCAAAAACAACGATTGGATTATCGATTTTAATGATTGTAATGTATACAATCAATAAAATTGCTAATACCGGGTAACCTACGATAGCGTAGGCAAACAATTTCTTTAACGCCATGGTTTATGTAGTTTTTATCTTATTACCATTATAGCACCAATAGAGAAAAAAGTCAAGTCCTACTTTAGGTAAAACTCCAGGGTATAAATCCACTCGGTTTCATTGGCTGCATCCTTCTGCTTTTCCTTGTAGAGCCACTCAAGGTAGCCACGATCTTCCTTGGCAACATCTGCAATGGTCTTACCTTTGTGCTTGCCAAAGGTAATGTGCTTGAGAAGTGATGGCAATGAAGAAATGTCAATCATGATGCGAATTGCTTCATCGGTATCGAGGTTCCGTTTTTCACGCAACAGCTTTTCCAAGTACGCATAGACTTTTTGGAGAACGAGAACATCCCCCATGGCATCATGTGCAGTCGCTTCAATATCAATATCAAGCAAGTAACGCAAATACTGGAGTTTGTACGAAGGAATTTTATTTTCATCGTCGAGCGCACGAACAACTTTGAGGGTGCAGATCGTGTTCATTGGTTCAATACCTTCCTTCTTCAGCATGCCAAGATCAAATGGAGCGTTGTGGGCGACGAAAACTGTTTCAGGATCTTGCGCTCGTTCGCGTAGGTACGCATGCGAAGGTGAATCAATAAATACGGGTTTGCCATCAACCATCTTGTTGGTGATATGGTGCACAGCCATTGCGTCAATCGAAATCGGAAGTGGAGGCTTGAACATTTCATTGCCAATAGCTTCCTCGCATATGTAGGCAATTTGGCAAAGGCGGTCGTTTTCACGATTGCCGGTTGTTTCTGTGTCGAAAAAAAGTAGTTTGTAGGACATGGGGGAATTTTAACATAGCTCGAGGATTTTTTAATCTCAATGTGGTAAAATAACGCCATGCTCCACCAAGAAATCAAGGACGGCATTAAAGATGCCATGAAATCTAAAGATACTATTCGACTCGACACGCTCCGCGGCATTTCGAGTGCTTTTACCAACGAAGTTGTTGCCAAAGGTAAAACTCCTCAAGATATGCTCGATGACGAAGGCGCGCAGGCTGTCCTCATGCGCCTCGCCAAGCAGCGTCGTGACTCTATTTCTCAGTACAAAGCCGGCGGTCGCGAAGATCTTGCCACTGAGGAAGAAGCACAGCTCGCCATTATCGAGGGCTACTTGCCAAAGCTTATGTCTCGCGAAGAGATTATTCCTCTTGCCGAAGCCAAGAAGGCCGAGCTTGGCGTTACGGACAAAGCTAAAGCTGGTCAGCTCACAGGCGCACTCATGAAAGATCTCAAAGGCAAAGCTGATGGCATGGTTGTCAAAGAAGTCGTCGAATCACTTTTTGATTAATTTTTTACATTCAATTTGTATATGAAAATAATTATTCATTGGCTCATTCTCACACTCGCAGTGCTCGCAACGCCATTTGTTGTCCCTGGTATTCATGTAAATGGCCTACTCACTGCCATCGTTGTCGCAGCTGTGCTTGGTTTCATCAATACTGTTGTTAAACCCGTTGTCACCATTCTCACACTTCCAATCAACATTCTCACACTCGGACTTTTCTCGGTCGTACTCAACGGTCTCTTTTTTTGGTTTGTTGCGACAATCGTCTCAGGTTTTAGTATCGATACCTTTATCTCCGCAATCGTTGGCGCATTCGTTATTTCCATCCTCAACTGGATCATGAATAAAGCTTTTGGTGAGTAGGGCTGTTGTATGAGCATGATCAGCTTTCACGCCATCAATACCTTTGTTCAACAGCACCAAACGCTCGGTTATTTGATAGTATTCCTTGGCGTTTTTCTCGAAGGTGAATTTACACTCATTGTGACCGGTGTTCTTGCGCACCTCGGTGCATTTAGTTTTGGAGAAGCCTACATGGTTGCACTTGGTGGTGGACTGACAAAAACCTTACTTGGTTACCGTTTTGGACGACTCCTTCGTCGCAAGTATCCAACATCACGCTTTTTCCGGTTTGTTGTTCGCAAGGTCAATGACATTTTGCCAAAGTTCAAGGAAAAACCATTTTGGTCTATTTTTGTTTCAAAATTTATATTTGGTGTAAACAATCTTGTCCTCATTTACGCTGGCTTTGCCAAAATTCGTCGCGGTGTCTATTACCGCGCTGAGCTTATTTCAAATGTTTCCTGGAGTTTTCTTGTGCTTGGTCTCGGCTACGTTTTCTCGCTCGCTGCATTCAATATCAGCCATGACATTCGCAAGTTCATGCTCATGTTCTTTGCATTTCTCATCGGCTTTGTCATTATCCAGCGCATCATTCATTTTATTATTGAAGTTGCCGAAACAAAAAAAGACATTTTAGAAAAAGATGTCTGGGAAGAATAAAAAAGGTAAAATATACACATGAGTATCTTTGGTAAGAAAAAAGAAAAAAACGAAATTGTCATCGTCGCGCACAATGCTTCATTTCACCCAGACGATGTTTTTGCTGTCGCAACAATCGTGCTCGCGCTCGAAATGCGTCAGACTACAAAACCAATTCGCATTATTCGCAGTCGCAATCCGGAAGATTGGGCAGTGGGTGACTACGTTGTCGATGTTGGCGGTGAGTACGATGCGAGCCGAAATCGTTTTGATCACCACCAAAAAGGCGGCGCCGGCAAACGCGACAATGGTGTACCGTATGCTGCATTTGGTCTTGTTTGGAAGCATGTTGGCCCTGATGTCTGCGTAGATGTAAATGGAAATGCTGACCCAGAACTTTGGCAGAACATCGACAATGCATTTGTCGCAGCAATTGATGCCAATGACAATGGTTTTGATTTAATAAAAAATCTCATTCCAGAGATTTTTACGCCAACACTCAGTCTCATGCTCATGATCGAAAAGCCAACGTGGGAAGAACGAAACAATGAAGAGCAAATGTACGAGCGCTTTATGATAGCTGTCGAAAAAGCCAAAAGCTTCCTCAAGCGCTACATTGAAGTGCAGCGTGCTTCAGTAAAAGCTCAAAGAGAAATACGCGAAGCTTATGAAAGTGCTCCACACAAAGCCATTGTCATATTTCCTCACGACTACGAACGTATCAACTTTATCTACACACTCGCGCCACTTCCCGACATTCTCTTTTTTGTCTATCCAAACCATAGTGGCACATGGACTGCAGAAACAGTCCCTGTGTCAGTTAACTCATTTGAAAAACGCAAAGCTTTTCCGGCAGCTTGGGCAGGTCTTTCTGGTGCTGACTTTGCCAAAGTTTCTGGTGTTGATGATGCATACTTTTGCCACAACGGACTCTTTGTCGCATACGCCACTTCAAAAGAGGGCGCCTATAAACTTGCCAAATTGGCTTTAGAATTGTAGAGTGTGACCACACATGGCACTCATTGATGAAATACAATTGCATGCTCAGGCTGGTCGTGGTGGCGACGGTGTTGTCCGTTGGCGACACGAAAAGTTTATCGATCGTGGCGGTCCAAATGGCGGCGATGGAGGCAAGGGCGGAGATGTAATCGCGGAAGCAGTTCGCGATGTTTTTGTGCTTGCTGACTACAAAGCAAAAAAGAAAATCAAGGCCGGTCGCGGTGGCGACGGCGCAGGTTGGAGTAAAAAAGGTTCAGATGGTGAAGATACTATTTTGAAATTGCCAGTCGGTTCGACAATCACTAACCTTGATACGGGTAGCACGTATGAGCTTATTGAAGTTGGTGATCGTGCCAAACTCCTCACTGGCGGTAGCGGTGGCCACGGCAATGAACATTTTAAGAGCTCGGTGAACCAGGCGCCACGTCGTGCGACCCCAGGTCGCGATGGCGAAGAAGGTGTTTTCAAAATTGAGCTTTCGCTCTATGCCGATGTTGGCCTCGTTGGCTTTCCAAATGCTGGAAAGTCGAGCTTGCTCAATGCCCTCACAAGCGCACGAGCAAAAATTGGTGACTATGCCTTTACAACACTCGATCCAAACCTCGGTGATTTCTTTGGTCGCATTATTGCGGACATTCCAGGGCTTATCGAAGGCGCATCAGAAGGAAAAGGTCTCGGCACAAAGTTTTTGCGTCACATCACCAAAACCAAAATCATTGCGCACCTGATTTCATTTGAAAATGGTGGCGTTGATGGTTTGATGGATGCATACAATGCGATTCGTCACGAACTGGCGTCGTACGGTAAAGGTTTGGAGCAGAAAGATGAAGTCATTATTCTCACCAAAACTGACCTTGTGAGCGAAAAGGAAGTCGAGACAGCTGTCAAAGCTTTTAAGAAGCTCAAGAAGCCAGTATTTACAGTTTCCATGTTTAACGATGCGGAAATCAAAGTTGTGTCGGATGGGCTCATTGCGCTACTTGAAAAACGCTAGTTTTTTGGTATTGTAATTGAGTGTTTTT
>CAYOEB010000037.1:0-5623 GCA_964403005.1 uncultured Candidatus Saccharibacteria bacterium
GCACGTTGAGGAAATTAATGGGCACAATTTTGAGGAAATTATTGATGCAATTTCTCGTGCAAAAGCAGTTTTTGAAAAGCCGACCGTTATTATTGCTCACACTATTCCCGGCAAAGGCGTGAGAGAATTTGAGCGCGACTACCATTGGCACGGCAAACCACCGAGCGCAGATGAGGCCAAAATGGCACTCCACGAACTCCGCACACTTGGCGGCAGGATTAAGGGCGAACATCATTAGGAATAGTATTACTATGCTCAACAAATCATTAAAACTCAATCAAAAACTTTTCAACGACGATGTCGAGCAAGTGCCGATTCGCAAAGGCTTCGGTGAAGGATTGCTCGAGGCTGGTAAGACAAATGAATCAATTGTTGCACTTTGTGCGGATTTGTCCGAGTCAACACAGATGCACTTTTTTAAGGAGGCATTTCCACATCGTTTTCTAGAAATGGGTGTTGCTGAGCAGAACCTTGTGACCGTTGCGAGCGGCATGGCAGCTATGGGTAAGATTCCTTTTGTTTCCTCATATGCAATGTTCAGTCCGGGACGTAATTGGGAGCAAATTCGTACGACTATTACCTACAACAATTGTAAGGTTATTATCGTTGGAAGTCATGCTGGTATTTCTGTTGGACCAGATGGTGGCACGCATCAAGCTATTGAAGACTTGGCTCTCATGCGAGTTTTGCCAAACCTAGTTGTGGTTTCTCCATGTGACGCCATTGAAGCAAAAAAGGCGACGCTTGCACTCGCGTCAAATGAGAACACAAAGCCCGCATACCTACGCCTCGCACGTGAGAAAACGCCAATAATGACGACAAACGATACGCCATTTGAACTTGGCAAGGCAATGATTATGTATCGCCCAGACGGTATTGCCCATGTCGGTATCATTGCTACTGGCGCACTTGTACACAAAGCTCTGCTTGCTGCCAAAAAACTTGAGAAGTCGGGAATTAAGGCTGTGGTAATGAATATACATACGATCAAACCTCTCGATGTGCAAGCTATTATTGCACTTGCGCGCGAAACAAAAGCTATCGTTACTGTAGAAGAGCATCAAATTGCAGGTGGGCTTGGCAGTGCAGTGGCCGAGACATTGGCACAGCACCTACCAACACCAATAGAGTTTATTGGCGTTCACGATACATATGGGCAATCAGGAAAACCTGAAGAATTGCTCAAACACTACAAAATGGACGAGGAGAGTATTGTCCTTGCCGCTAAAAAGGTGACAGAGAGGAGAAGCTAGTTGTGCTAGTTTGCGCCAAATACTCCCTTGTAATTCATTTTTTCTTTTGGGTTGGGTGTAGGGCTGGGTGTGATTTCAAAATCGGTAACAATAGGCTCTCCGTCTGGCCCCATTTCAACACGTTGAAGAGGGTTAAAATCTATAGTACCCGATAGTTCAATTATTGATTCTGCTATAGTATCAGCTTTATCCAAAAGATCATTCAAGCGATTTTCTAGGCCTGTCTCGCTCCTTTTGAGGCGGTTAAGTTGAATAACGAGTTGATTTTTTGCTTCCTTTTCAAGATTACTCTCAACTATTTTAATGTGATTTTTGATAGATTCGATATCTCTCTCAATATCAATAATCTGGTCTTCATAGTCAGCAAACTTTACCTGAAGCGCATCCATGCGATCAGCGGCCATTATAAGTGTTGGCATTATGGCATCCATGGTTTCTAGAAAAACTGGATTATGGATTTTTAGATTCTCTCTAATTTCATTGTAACGTTCAGTTACCTCACTTACATAGTCATCGGTATTCCGTGCACGAGCCTCAAGCTTCTTCTCAAGCTTAATCATTTCGTCTGGACGAGGTCCGGCAACGTCAATTTTATTGTATGTATTATTTGGCTGGTTTTCCATCGAATAGCTCTTCAATTAATTGCTTGTACTTTTCGACATTTTCTTTTGTCATTGGGTCGCTTTCAGAAGCATGATCATTTACATACTTTTGAAAGGAATCCAAAATGCTTTCGTGGTTGATGTTTTCAGTTATTTTTCGAATTGTCTCGGCTGAATAACCTTCATCGCGTGATGGTGGCGCAATCTCTTTATTCCCAGGCATTTCAGGTAGTGGTGTTGGTGTATTTTCTCCAAATTTCATACTATTTATATCTTTTCGAGCACGTAGTCAGCGGGTGCTTTTGTGAGATAGGCGAGAAGTTTTGTCTGATTGAGGAGGCCGCGTTGTGCTCCTACGTATTGTACCACTGACATTGCATTAATTGGCGCCCAGGTAAGCGCTTCTTCAATACTTTTCCCAGACGCAAGTGCTGAAACAATTGTTGCAGCAAATGAATCACCGGCACCTGTGCGTTCAAACGGAACATGTGGATAGACTGGCATAAAGTACATGTCACCATGATGGTATGCATATGCACCTTTTATTCCATTTGTAACAATGACAATTTTTGGACCAAGTTTGGCAAGGTCGGCGAGAAGCGTTTTAGGATCTGTTGATGGAAGGTCGAGTATACGTTCTGCTTCTTCCTTGTTAAGGCAAAGAAAGTCGGCACGCGCATATATACCTTTGAGACCCTCGATACCCATTTTCATTTGAAAAGTACCTGGTTGAAAAGCAAGCTTTACTTCCGGGTGCATGTGGAGGTAGTCGAGAATTTCTGTATGGAAATCCTTGGCAGACTCGCCAAGAGAAGAAAGGTATACCCATTTTGGCTGTGTCTCAAGCTGTGGAATCGTATAGGTAAATGGTGCATGCTTTACCAAAATAGTGCGATCGACATCGTACCAGAGAACGTAGTGGTAGTTTGTTGGATACTGCTTTGAAATTGAGATATATGATGTCTCAACACCGTTTTCGGTAAGGGTTTCGAGGCAATTCTTACCATTGAGATCATCACCGACACCTGCAACGAGCGCTGAATGAAGCCCGAGACGGGAAGCGCAGACGGCAGCATTTGCACTATTACCAACAGCACGAATTTCTTCAACAGATTGGTAGGGAACTTTATCGCCAAACGACAAGCAAAGCTCGCAGGCTTCATCGTCGATTTTACAGTGCACAGCAGCATCCTTAATACGAATGAACGCATCAGTTACGATATCACCGATGGCAAGAATATCAAGTGGTTGTCCGCTCGCGGGCGTAACCAACGAAGCCTTTTTTCTCATGCTGAAATTATATACGAAATGGTGGGAAGTTTTTTAAAAAACCGTGGATTGTAGCAAAGAGAATCTCCTGTGGTATTATGCTGTCATGCACACCACTCAATCTCAGGGAGCATTGCCTATAGACAAAGAACTTCTCAAAGAAAACGCACATTACCTAGCCAACCCAGAACGAGGCATTTTAGCGGCAGATGAAAGTGCCAAGACGTGCTGCCTACGATTTGAAGGTGTTCACCTTGATTGCACAGAAGAATCTCGTCGCGCATTTCGCGAGATGATTATTACTACGCCAAAGCTTGAGGACTACATTAGTGGCATTATTCTGACCGATGAAACAATTCGACAGTCTCTCAAAGGCGAAAATGCTGAAACATTTGTCAACGTACTCATTTCAAAAGGTATTAAACCGGGCATAAAGGTTGACGAAGGAATTACTGGCTTCAAAGACGAGCACGACATTGAATTTATCACAAAAGGTACAGACGGCTTAGCGGGGCGTATACCTGAATACAGAAATATGGGCGCGGCTTTCGCAAAGTGGCGTGCTGCTTTTTCTGTAACACATGGTTTGCCCACAGCAGCATGTCTCGAAGCCAATGTACAAAGCATGGTGACCTATGCGCTCGTGTGCCAGGAGAACAATATTGTTCCGATTGTTGAGCCAGAAGTTATTATGGACGGTACGCACAGTATCTCTGACATGGCCGAAACAATGAAAAAGGTTATTGGCGCGGTCATAGATGGCCTCAAGTCAGCAGATGTGTATATGCCAGGCGTCATTCTCAAAACGTCCATGGCGCTTTCAGGCAAAAATGCGGACAATAGAGCAAGTGCGGAGGAAGTTGCTGAAGAAACTCTCGCAGTGCTAAAGGAGACGGTGCCAGATAGTATTGGTGGTGTCGTCTTTCTCTCTGGTGGGCAGAGCTTTGAGGAGGTAAATGCAAACTATGACGCAATTATGCGAAGAAAAAATGAGGTCCCATTTTCACTTGCATACTCATTTAGTCGAGCCTTTCAAAATAATGCTCTCAAACATTACGCAAACGATCCTCAGGATGTTTCAGGTTCACAAAAAGTATTGATTGATAGTATTGCTCGTATAGCAAATCCACATTAATTTTTTCTACATTATTTTTAAATGAAACAAGAGATTGAGAAATTTTTTGAGGGCGATGTCGATGATTCGATCGAAATACTTTCAAAGTACTCACGTGATGCGAGTATTTTTGAAGTAATGCCAAAGCTCGTTGTCTATCCGAAACATGGAAAGGATATAGAACGTCTCGTTCAGTGGGCGACCCAGAAGAAAGAAAGCGATCCTACTATTTCGCTTACTGTTCGAGCGGCAGGCACTTGCATGTCAGGAGGTAGCCTCAATGAGTCGATTATTGTGGATGTTATGCGGTACATGAATCATATTGGCGACATTCGTCCAGTTGCGCCATACACCATACGCCCGCATTTCAACGGCTCAACTGATGTACAAATTGCCGCTGAAATTAAAGTCCAGCCAGGTGTCTTTTATCGAGATCTTGAAGCCAAACTCGCGCAGCAAAACCTTCTCTTGCCTTGTTTTACGGCTTCAAAATCTATCAATGCGCTCGGTGGCATGGTTGGTAACAACTCTGGCGGAGAACTCACGCTTCGCTACGGCAAAATGGAGGACTACATCAAGGAAATCAAAATTGTTTTCTTCGATGGCCATGAATACACCATCAAACCTTTTACTCGCCGTGAACTCTACACCAAAATGGGGGAGACAACACGGGAAGGTGAAATATATAAAAAAATTTTTGATATTGTTTCAAACAACGAGCACACTATTGCCGCCGCAAAACCACTCGTCAACAAGAACTCGGCGGGTTACTACCTTTGGAATGTCTGGAATAAAGGCAAGCTACCGAGTGGCGAGGATGAGCTTTTCGACTTGTCACAAATCATTGTTGGTAGCCAAGGAACTCTTGGTATTGTCACAGAAATAACACTTCGACTCGTCGAGCTACCGCAGAAATCTCGTCTCGTTGTTGCAATGCTGCCAACACTCAGCGAACTTGGTGCTATCGTTGACGCAATTTTGCCATTTGAGCCAACATCTATTGAGTCATACGACGACAAAACCTTTGGTCTTGCGGCGCGATACTTTAGTGAGTTTGTTAAAGAAAAGGGTATTTGGGGTACCATACGCTACGCGCTCAGGTTTATGCCAGAATTCGGTATGATACTTCGCGGTGGCGTGCCAAAACTCATTATGCTCATTGAATTTCAAGGTAATGATGAGCAACTACTTACAGAAAAGTGTCGCAGTGTTATACATGCACTATCTCACTACAAAACCAAGACTCGAACTATTCTCGATCCAAAGGAGGTTGAAAAGTATTGGAGCGTGCGACGAGACTCATTTGCACTCTTACGAAAGCATTCCGGAACAAAACACACCGCACCATTTATCGATGATATTATTGTACCGCCGCAGCATTTGCC
>CAYOEB010000038.1:0-5294 GCA_964403005.1 uncultured Candidatus Saccharibacteria bacterium
GACATTGTTGAAGTTGAAAATCCAGACGCAGATGCTGCAATCGTTGCTTACTCTATCGCTGAAGGTATTGAAAAACGCCTCCCATACCGCCGCGTCATGAAAACCTCTGTCGAAAAAGTCATGGGTGTTCGTGGTGTCAAAGGTGTTCGTATTGTTCTTGGTGGCCGTCTCGGTGGTGCAGAAATTGCCCGCGGTGAAGAGCTCAAGAAAGGTTCGATTCCACTTCAGACAATCCGCGCAGATATTGATTTCGCTCGCGAAAAGGCACACATGACCTATGGCGATATCGGTATCAAGGTTTGGATTTACAAAGGCGAAGTTTTTAATGATAAGAAGGCCGCGAACAATGATCGCGCCACGAATTAATTCATATGCTTTTTCCTAAGAAAGTAAAACACAGGAAGTGGCACTCCACTCGCCGCAATATGAAGAAGATCACTCCGGAAACCCGTGGTATCTCACTTGCTTTTGGTTCATTTGGCCTCAAATCAGAAAGCTACGCTCGCGTAGAATCAAAGCAAATCGAGTCAGCTCGTAAAGCTATGGCTCGCCAGCTCTCAAAGACTGGCCGCATCTGGATTCGTATTTTCCCAGACCGACCATTTACCAAGAAGCCACCAGAAGTGGGTATGGGTAAAGGTAAGGGTGATCCAGCAGGGTACTGCTTTGAAGTAAAGCCAGGTCGCGTCATCTTTGAAGTCGATGGTGTCGATGAAGCAACAGCAAAAGAAGCTCTCCGCAAAGCCGGTACCAAGCTTCCAATCAAGACGAAAGTCGTCGCTCGATAGTACGAAAGCCAACATATTTATGAAAACAACAACAGCAACAACAGAAAAGAAGCTAAACAATAAGACGCTCACTGGCGTGGTTGTTTCGGACAAGATGCAGAAAACTGTAGTTGTTTCTGTGACTCGCTACGAAAAGCACCCAAAGTACAAGAAATACCTCAAGATTTCAAAGAAGTACAAGGCTCACGATGAAGCTAATCACAAAGTTGGTGACAAAGTGACGATCATTGAGACTCGTCCAATTTCAAAAGATAAGCACTTCAAGGTCGTCGCGTAAACCAATAATTTTAAACGTATGATTCAGACAGGCACAAACGTAATAATCACAGACAATGCCGGCGGTACAGCGGGTCGCGTCTTCAAGATTCTTGGTGGCTCAAAGCGCCGCTACGCATCAATCGGTGACGTTGTTATCATCTCAGTAAAAGTCGCTGATCCTCGCAAGGCAGTCAAGAAAAAGGATGTCCTCCAGGCTGTCGTTGTTCGTCAGACCAAGGCATTCCGCCGCAAGGACGGTTCATACATTCGCTTTGACGACAATGCTGTTGTTATTTTGGAAAAGGGTAAGCAAGATCCAAAGGCTGGCCGTGTTTTCGGTCCAATTCCACGCGAGCTTGCTGAAAAAGGTTTCCAGAAAATTATTTCGCTCGCACCGGAAGTTATCTAATACATCAAATCCGGATCAATTTTTTCTCAAATATATGAAATTCAAAAAAGGCGACAAAGTAATAGTGGTAGCAGGAAAGGACAAAGGTAAGACCGGTTCTATTGTTAAAGTATTGCGCGAGAAAAATCGTGTTGTGCTTGATGGTGTCAACATGATGAAGAAGCAGCAAAAAGCTCGACGCGCTGGCGACAAAGGTCAGGTTATCGATGTTGCTATGCCAATCCACGCTTCAAATGTCATGATCATCGACAGCAAGTCTGGTAAGCAGTCTCGCATCGGTAAGAAAAAGGTCGGTGATAGCTACGTCCGTGTCGCACGAAAGAGCGATCAGGAAATCTAGTATTTGCATAAGAAAAACTATATGAGCAAAAATCTCACTGTAAAAGAAAAGAACGACCAAGCATTTGACGCACTCAAGGGTACTTTGGGTTTGAAAAATAAACTCGCTGCGCCAAAGCTCGTCAAAGTTATCATCTCAACTGCGACTGGTACTGCGATGAAGAAAGATCCAAAGCGCAATGAGCACGTTCTCAACCGTCTCGCAAAAATCACTGGTCAAAAGGCGACAGTCCGTGGCGCAAAGAAGTCAGTCGCATCATTCAAAATCCGTCAGGGTGATCCAATCGGTGTTACCGTCACACTCCGTGGCGCACGCATGTACGGCTTTTTGGAAAAGCTCATCAACATTGCTTTCCCTCGTACTAAAGACTTCCGTGGTATCGACAGGAAAAACCTCGACAATATCGGCAACCTCACCATAGGCATCAAGGAACACACTATTTTCCCTGAAACAGGTGACGAAGATATCAAAGACGTCTTCGGTATGGCGATCACAATCGTTACGACCGCAAAAGACAAGAAGCAGGGCGAGTCATTCTTCGAATACATCGGTATTCCATTCAAGAAATAGTCTCGCTTCAGTACTATATTCTAACGACAAAGTCCCCGAGAGGGGATTTTGTTTTTTTGACAAAATGTTATAAATAGTGTACTATTTGCAAAACGAAAAAATGCAAACTAAAAAATAAATAATGGAACCAACTCAAATTCGAAGATTCTTTACCCAAGAAAAGTTTAAGGACATATTTTCCCTAACTCGCATTTCTGGCCATACCACACTCGCAGTTCCACGTGAGGGTTATCCATTTTCTGCGCACAGTAGCACAGGAAATGACATTGCTTGGAAAATTGGTAAGTCGGTAAAAAAACTCCTCTATCCGAGGTGTTCGGCTTCAGAAGACGATATGTATTGGGCAGCCGAACTCAAAGATTATGCAAACATCTATACAGTCATTAATGCCATGGGCGGACTCGATGCGGTTCAAGATCATATCTTTAACTATCAAGATGTTGAGCAGGTAGTTGAGCGCGAAATGCTGTCAAAAAGGAAATCTCTTACAAATACAATTGCGACAATGTGCAATGTCTTCTTTGTTAGGGGGAAAACTGGTCAACTATGTATGCTCCTAGTTGAATACGAAGCTGGTCAATGTTTCGTAAAAACATCACGCATTTTGATAAAGCCATGGTTTGGTGGGATATTTTCCGAAACCCTTCCATATGGGGCTCAAGTATTTTTTAAAGGTGATGCTACTCAACATCTTGAAAGTATTCACGAGCTTCTATACCTTAAATATGACATTCATTTTAAGCAGGATGACAGAAAGGAAAATTACTACACGTTTTGTCGACCGATAACTGAAGACTCTTTTAGGCAAAGGGAAATTCCATTTATGTTTGAAGCCATCAGGCGGTTTTACGAGGAGCGTAACCATCGCTGTGTCATAGTCCCCAATAAGGAAATGGTGGTGTATAACATGGTAAATGGCAAAGAAGAGGAAGTGCTTCGCTTAACCCTACGCCAGATACCGCCTAAGCCTCATGAGACATTTACTAGCCTCATGATAGGCGTTTCCTTCATTATTATTAAGAATTGAGGTCGTAATTGACACAATATCGGGCTTCTGCTAATATAGCGGGAGCCTTTTATTTTTCAAGGTAATCCGCTTTTCTCCTTTACTTTTCAGCTTAGTCCAAAGCTCTGCAGAAAAGTAAAGCAAAAGAGTGAGATATTCCTTGATCCAAAAGGCCAATTTATCCTTATGGCAAAAACATCAGTAAAAGTGCGCGCAGCGCGCAAGCCAAAATTCTCAACGCGAACAGTCAATCGCTGTTTTCGCTGTGGTCGTAAGCATGGTTTTATGCGTGATTTCGGTCTCTGCCGTATCTGCTTCCGTGAGTACGCAAACGATGGCAAAATCCCAGGTGTACGCAAGTCATCTTGGTAATATAATTTTATGACAGATCCAATCGCAGCAATGATCACAATGATGAAGAACGCATCACATGCGGGTAAGACCACGGTGACTGTTCCTCATTCAAAACTTAAGGAATCTATCCTCGAATGCCTCAAGCGCAGCGGCTTTGTTGCGTCATTTGAAAAGAAGATTCGCAATGAACGCCCATTCCTCGATATCACCCTTGCTGCAAAGAATGGCGACAAAATCAATGACGTTACTCGCGTATCAAAACCATCACGCCGCATGTACAAGAGCGTCAAAGAAATCCGTATGTACAAGAACGGTGCTGGTTCATTCGTTTTCTCAACACCAAAAGGCATTTTGACAGACAAGGAAGCTCGCAAAGAAATGGTCGGCGGCGAAATCCTCTTTTCAATTTGGTAATCAACGTATATGTCTCGAATCGGCAAACAAGAAATTAATATTCCAGCAGGTGTTACCGTAACTCAAGCAAGCGGTGTCATTACCGTTGCTGGTCCAAAGGGTACACTCACAAAGGCAATGCGTGATGATATTACCATTACTATTGATGGTGCAAAGGTAACGCTCCAGCCAAAGAATCTCGACACAAAGTTCATGAATGCACTTTGGGGTACCTACGCTTCTCATATCAAAAACATGATCAAGGGTGTTACTGAAGCCTACGCAAAAACCCTCATCCTCGAAGGTGTTGGTTTCAAATCAGACGTCAAAGGCACAAACCTCGAACTTGCGCTCGGCTTCTCGCACCCAGTTTCAGTTACTATTCCAGAAGGTCTTACAGTCACCGCAGCCAAGAACAACATCACTGTCACTGGTATCGACAAGGAACTCGTAGGGCAGTGGACTGCAAAGGTCCGCGCGCTCAAGAAGCCTGAACCATACAAGGGTAAGGGTTTCCGCTACGACAACGAAGTTATTCGCCGCAAGCAAGGTAAGAAGGCTGCATAGTCTTTCGCAAATTATATGAACAAGAACACGAAAGCAGAAAAAAGAATGAGACTTAAGGGCAAGATCCGCTCAAAGGTTGCAGGTACAGCCGAGCTTCCACGCCTCTCAGTTTTTCGTTCAAATAAATTCATCTACGGCCAGCTCATCGATGACGTGAAGGGTGTTACTATCGTTGCAGCAAATGACATGAAATCAAAAGCAAAAGGTACAAAGATGGCCTCAGCTAAAGCTATGGGTATGGCAATTGCCAAAGACGCAGCAGGCAAGGGTATTACCAAAGTTGTCTTTGATCGCAATGGTTTCAAATACACTGGTCGTGTCAAAGAATTTGCAGACGGTGCACGTGAAGGCGGCTTAATCTTTTAATACATATGGCAGAACAAACAACACAAACAAATAGTCCAGCTCGACCAACCGGTCCACGCACAGGTGCTCCACGAACAGGTGGTGTCGGTGGTTTCCGCGCAAGTACACCAGGTTACCGTGGTGGTGCAGCTCGAGGTGGCCAGGGCGGTCCACGCCGTGGTGGTCCTCGCCGCGAATTTACAGAGCGCCCAAAGCCAGAATTTGATCAGAAGATCATCTCTATTCGCCGCGTGACTCGTGTCG
>CAYOEB010000039.1:0-4851 GCA_964403005.1 uncultured Candidatus Saccharibacteria bacterium
TGCACCGGCGTCTTTTGTGGCTTTACGCTGAGCATCGTTGAAGTATGCAGGAACCGTAATGACTGCTTCAGTAATTTTTTCACCAAGCTTTGCTTCGGCGTCGGCTTTGAGTTTACCGAGAATCATTGCCGAAATTTCTTCTGGGCGCATTGATTGGCCACCAATGTTTGCGAGCACGCCACCATCTTGTGACTTTTCAATTTTGTAGCTTGCGGTCGACTTGTCTGAATCAAGTTCAGGATCGTCAAAGCGATGACCCATAAAGCGCTTGATGCCGTAGATAGTATTTTGCGGATTTGTCACCGCCTGGCGCTTTGCGAGCTGACCAACGAGACGATCGCCATTTTTACCAATAGCAACAACCGAAGGAGTCGTGCGTGCGCCTTCTGTATTTTCAATAATTTTTGGCTGGCCACCTTCGATAATGGCGACAGCTGAGTTTGTAGTTCCAAGGTCGATACCAATGATTTTTGACATATATTTTGTAAAATTGATTAGTAATAATAATTATTAGTTAATTTTACAAGTTTTCTGCGACCGCAAAATACTTGTTAAATTGATTATATTTTATATACTATAAACATGTCAAGAAAAGAGCAAAAAACTACCCGAAATAACCCTCAAACCGCTATTTTAAAGGCTCTTAGCCGTAGAAAAGCGGTCTCTTTGGACCAACTTCGCTCTGATACAGAAACGCTCATTGGAGGCGATTTTAAGGGCAAACAGAAGCCTTCCTATGCCATTTCTCGGACTATTAAGGCCATGATAGACGGTGGCCTAGCCGAGGTCCTTTCGGCAGGACAAAGTGACTTCCTCCGTATCACCTCTGCCGGTCGGGAAAAGCTCTACCGTGATGAGCTCTCAAGCGGCTCTATGCCCATTTCTCGCACCTGGGACGGTAAGTGGCGCATGATTATGCTCGATTTGCCGGAAGATCGTAAAAGTGAGCGTGAAGCCCTCCGCTACCTCCTCAAAAAAGCCGGTTTTGCCATGCTCAAAAATTCGGTCTGGGTTTCGCCTTTCCCTTTTGAACACTTTTTCGCAAACATAAAAAAAGATCTCGGCCTTTCGACCGAGCTCATGATTGTTGTCACTGATTCTATTGATGAGAGCGCTGAGAAAATGCTTTTTGAGATCTTCGCGAAATAATTGACGAGTAAATGATTGTGATGAGCATGGCGAGTACGCAGCCAATGAGCGACATGGCCATGTCTTTTGATGTGTCCCAAAAATCTCCTTGCGCCGCGACAAAAAGAAAAGATAAGTTCTGACTTGCTGTTTGTCGCACCGTCAGCTCAATAATTTCATATACAGAAGAAACAGCCATTATGGTTGAGAAAGCAGAATAAAAGTGTGTGATGTTCTTCTTTTTGAGTGTTTGTGCTGCGACTTCATAGAGCGGATAAAACGTGAGTAGTCCGAAGGCAAAATGAGTAAGTCGATCAAAGCTATTTCTACCAATAATGCCGAGCCAATCTGAAATCGCAAAACCAAGTGGCACCCGCGCGACTTCATAGTGAGCCTGCGCAATTGGCATGAGCATGTAGATAAAAATGAGGGTATATGAAACTCGCGATAGAGAATAGTGTTTGTGTAAATAGAACACAATTGGAAGAGTGATAAATACCGGAAGTATTTCGAGAACCCAATCCCCTAGTGAGACTGGCGAAATGGCCGACCACACAATCGCACAAACGAGGAGAACCAGAAGAATGAGTCGGTATTTCATTTTTTAAGTATATGCCTACTTTCCTTCAAATACCACTTTCTTAAGCAGCTATAGCGCCATCGCTCTCCATGTCATCTCCTTTTGACATTTCAGGAATGGTTTCGTTTTCGTGAGATTGGCCATACTCTTCGTACAACTCTTCAAAGCTTTTTGCACCAATTTCTTCTATAACTTTTGCCATAGCGGTGGCTTCAGTAATAGTGTCGTACTTTTTCATAATACCTTCAGCGATCATACTGCGGTTGATTTCATAAAGCGGCATGGCAGCCTGATTTGCGGGCTTCTTGTCGAGAAGAGCGGCAATAACATGGTTACTAAAAAGCGTTTCGTACTTTTCTCCTGCAACATTACTACTAGGTGTTGCGCCAGGCTCTCTATTGTTGATATCTTGAACAACATTCATGTGTTCATTTATATTTTCATTTGGATTCATAGGTGAAGTATATGCTTACTTTGCCTCAAACACCACCACGCGCGCAGGGCGGAAAATCTTGTCACCGTTTTTGTAGCCTTTTTGTATGACCTGAGCAACAGTGTGATCTTTTGCGCCATCAACAAGCGGTGTCGTGCTCATAGCTTCGTGTATCATTGGATCAATAGCGTCACCAACTTGGACTGAAAGTTCGGTAATACCATTTTCGCCAAGCACCTTGAGAAGTTGCTGGTGAATGTATTCAACACCCATGCGCCAGTTTTTCTCAACTTTTTCCCAAGCTTCCTTATTGGCAAATGCCATGTCGTAGGCGTCGAGCACGGGCAAAAGTTCTTCGGCAAAATGCTCGCGAGCCATAGCTTCAATTTTTCGATTGTGCTCAATCTCACCTTTTTTATAGTTCATGAAATCAGCACGCTCGCGCTGCCAACTAGTCAAATACTCCTGCTTTTCGGCTTGAGCTTGCTTGAGATCTTTGCGAAGTTTCTTGAGGGTCGCTTTGAGATCCTCTTCGCCATCGGCATTGTAGACAAATTCAACAATGTCTTCTTCTGGTTCATGGTGAAGATTGGGTTCAATGTTGTTTTTGTTCTCATTTTCGTCGTTCTGCATGAGGTCATTATACCTATCTGGCCTCATCATTCAAGCAGTATCAAGCTTTGACTACATTGTGCCGTTTCCCAAAATAACTTCTCTATCACTATCAGTTCGAGCGAGATTTTTGAGCTCAGAAAGATTTGTCTGCCATTTCGCACCGTTCCAATACTCAAGGTTATGAAAATTGGTTTTGTAGAGCGCTTTTTCACCGTACACTGTACCCAGGTAGTAGTGACTTTTACCTGCTTTTTGCGCATTAAGTACGCGCTCAATCATGAGCCACATGCCAAGAGAGCGAAAAGCGTAGTTGAGGTCATAAAATGAAAACCAGTAGTGACCAGAAGTGTCATCTTGATTTTCAATAACGTATGCGACGATTTTGTTGTCAGCATCTTTGTAGACAGCAACTTGCGTATTGTGTCGAGCAGCGAGAATGTGGAGTAAGCGTTTGCGACTCACGACGTGGTCACCATGACGCTCTTTGAAGTAGCGGAGCATAAAGGACAAGGCAGTTTCATCTCGAGCAATGGTTTGTGGCTTTACCATAGTGACCTCAAAACTATCTTGAAATTTTTTCAAGACACGACGATTTTCGCTTGAGAGTTTGAACGTTTTGAGCGGTACCCGCGCACTGCGAGCAAGATAAAAACGATTACTCACACCAATGCTGCCTGAGTATGGCAAAAAACCGCGTTCGTATATGTCTGACAGCACGTCACCGTCTTCTTTATCGAGCAATATTTTGTAGCCGAAGGCGTAGATTCTGTATGAGTGACCGAATTCTTCGTTAAATATTTTCATGCTGCAATTGCTACTCTTTTACAACTTTATATATTGTTCCCGTATCATCATCGGAAATGTAGAGTGCTTGTTTGTCGGTACCAGCAATTGGACCAAATGCGAGACCTGCTGGGCGACCGAGCTTTTTGCCATCGGCAGTGAGCCAGCCGCTAATGAAATCATTGACTGAGCTATACGCACCATTTGCATCAAAACTAATGCGCACAATTTTGTAGCCGGTTGGAGTCGAGCGATTCCATGAACCATGGTATGCGACGAGGAGGTCGCCATTTGCGAGCGGCGCAACAAGACTTGCTGCACCACGAAGTGCTGGATCAACAATGCCACCACTACCACCTTTCCAAGCGTCAGGAATAAACTGCAAACCAAGTGGTGCGGAATGCGCTTGCAAATCAATAAATGATGGTGTTTCAAACGGCTCCATGCAAGGATTGCGAATGTAGGTTTTTTTATCAAAGACATCGTCGTGTACATTTTGACTGTAGCAATTTGGCCAGCCATAGTCTTTGCCTGGTTCAATGATATTTATTTCGTCGGGTGGCAATTCATCGCCCAAACTATCGCGCCCCATTTCAGTTGCAAAAACTCTACCATTGCTATCGAGCGTCATAAATACAGAATTGCGCAAACCACGCGCATACTCAGAAACTTTTCCAGTTGAAATCGTATACGCCATGATGCGACCACGCATTGCGTCAGTTTCTACGCACACATCACACGATGAACCAATGGAAATGAGGAGCGTGTTGTTGTCGGGCAAAAGCTGGAGCGTACGTGTGAAATGTCTATCGGTTGCAGTCGATGGAATGTCGATGAGCTTTTTAACATTGGTCGCCGTACCTGTAGATGGATCGTAGTCGTAGCTCACAAGACGAGACGACTGCACAATAAAGAGAAGGCAGCTATCGGCCGCCGCACCACTTGTATTACAGAGAAATGCCATGCCGTGAGGTTTATTGAGTCCGGAGATCAGTGTTTTGACACTATCTGTAACACCATCTTCGTTTGCATCTTCGAGAGTCACAATGCGACCTTCACTCGTTTCCGAAACAAGCATGCGGCCTTTTGGATCAAACACCATGACACGAGCGTCTTTCACATTTTTGGCATATGGAGTCATGACAAAACCGTCAGGGATAGAAAGCTGCCCAATGATTGTATCATTGCTAGGATTTTTAGCTGTCGCTGTTTGATTGCTATTTACTACATCACTCGTGTCTTGTCTTTCTGGAAAGTGTAGTGGACCAATTTTTATTTTGAAAAAGTATGCACCAAGTGCAAGCAAGGCCAC
>CAYOEB010000040.1:0-4765 GCA_964403005.1 uncultured Candidatus Saccharibacteria bacterium
CGGCCAATGAGCATGCCAGGGCGTGATGTACGGATGATGAGACGTGTTGACTTGCGATTGCGTTCGATTTCTACGCCAGAAACGTAGAAGCCGCGGAGCTTTTTGTCCAAGTACTCACGGATGACAACGTCAGCCTTAAGTTCATTTGCAAATTTTTTGGTGTCAGCAAACCAGCGTGACTTCCAGTCGCGGAGGGTTACAAGACGGTGTGCATATGGATGGACGATTTTTGACATAAATTATTTTTTAGCTGCTTTCTTCGCTGCTGGCTTTTTTGTAGCGACCTTCTTTGCTGTTTTAACATTTGCTGATTTTGAAGCAAGTGTGAGAGTGACGTGTGATGTGCGTTTGTTGATGCGGAAAGCTGAGCCACGAGCGCGAGGCATCATACGTTTTAGGACAATGCCCTTGTCTGTGCGGACTGAAGCGACAACAAGGTCATCCATGCTTTCGCCTGCCTGCTTTGCGTTGGCAACAGCCGATGAGAGGAGTTTTTGCATTGGGAGTGCGGCGCGCTTTGGGAGGAACGACAAGTACACTGCAGCATCTGCAACGCGCTTACCTTTGATAGCATCACCAACAAGCCTTACCTTGCGTGGAGATTGTCTGTAGTTTTTCAAAAAGGCTTTCATGGTAATGGTAAAAATGAATTACGGTGTAATTACTTCTTCTTGGCGTCTGTTGATTCCTTTGCTGACTTTGCAGCTGCGATTTCAGCCTCTTTCTTCTTGGCCTCGAGTTCTTTTTGCATCTTACCGCCGTGACGGAGGAATTTCTTGGTTGGAGAAAATTCACCCAAGCGGTGGCCGACCATGTCTTCAGTCACGAGGACTTCGACGTGGGTCTTGCCGTTGTGGACGCCAAAAGTAAAGCCGACCATTTCAGGGGCAATCTGGCATGCGCGTGACCACGTTTTAATTACCCCAGTTTGCATGGGGTTTTTGCCTTCTATTTTCTTGAGGACTCGTTCGTCAACGTACGGTCCTTTGCTAAGTGATCGCGTCATAATTGTTGTATCAGTAAAAAAGAAAAGCCCTGATGGAGCTGCAAGCATATTAGCAGATTGGCGTTTAATGTCAAATCTCCGTCAGGTTATTTGACGCATTGTTTTTTTATTGTTTAATTTTGCATAAATAACCGAAAAAACCTTATTTTTCAATAGGTTTACCCTGCCATGAGGCCTTGCTACCAAAAGAGAGAAATGACGATCCTTGGAAGGAAAATGATGATGCCGACCGCAGCGGCAACAATAGCAGTTATGAGCACAGCACCAGCGGCAACGTCCTTGGTGTCACGAGCATGCGGGTGGAATTCTGGACTTGTTAGGTTCATATCAATCTCAATGGCAGTATTGAAGGCTTCCGCCGCAAAAACCATACCAGCAGCAAAGAGAATAAAAATCCATTCTAGGAGTGTGATACCGTAGTAGACACCAGCAATCATGACGAGACCAAAAATCAAAGTGTGAATCCAGATATTGTACTGGTCTTTGAACATGATTTTAATACCACGCCATGCATTCGACATAGACTTGAGACGTGATCGAGGATGAAAACCACTTTTGTTAAGCATAGTTACATCATACCACGATCAAAAATTTCTAAAGTGGTAGTTGTTGAAAAAACCTCGTAAACAAAAAACCGCAACGAGTGTTCGTGCGGTTTTTGTTCGAATAGTGCTTTTCGATTTGGGACAATTACTGACCCTTGCGCTTCTTGCCAGTCTTGCGGCGAGAAACAATGAGGAAGTTTGAGTACTTCTTTGGTGTGCGAGTCTTCTTACCACGAATACCTTTACCGTAGACGTTTTTGACACGCTTCATACCAGCACCCTGAGCACCTTCACCACCACCAAGTGGGTGGTCAACTGGGTTCATGGCAGAACCACGAACTGTTGGGCGAATACCCTTCCAGCGTGAGCGACCTGCTTTACCGTAGTTCACGAGGTGGTGCTCGTCGTTTGAGACAGTACCAACTGATGCCCATGCGAGCTCAGGAATCTTGCGCACTTCTGATGAAGGCATTTTGATCTGAGCGTAGCCACCGTCGTTTGCGATGAGCTGAGCAAATGTACCAGCTGAGCGAACGAGTTTTGCGCCACCATTTGGCTTGATTTCAATGTTGTATACAAATGTACCAACTGGAATGAGCTTGAGTGGGAGGCGGTTACCAGAGCGGATTGAAGCTTTTTCTGAAGTAATCACTTCAGTACCAACTGTGACATCCTTTGGCAAAATCATGTAGCGCTTTTCACCATCCTTGTACTGAACGAGGCCGATGAATGCTGAGCGATTCGGATCGTACTCAACAGAAGTAACGCGTGCTGGAATATCGCGCTTATTGAAGTTGAAGTCAACGTCGCGATAGAGACGCTTGTTACCAGCGCCCTTGTGGCGAGTCGTCACACGACCCTGGCTATTGCGACCGACAGATCGCTTCTGACCATGCGTGAGTGACTTTTCTGGCTTGCCGCGAGTGAGTACCTTGCGGTAGTCAATCGTAACCATTTTGCGGCGTGATGGAGTTGTAGGTTTATATTTCTTGAGTGCCATACAATTACATGAATTCTATCTTATCACCTTCCTTGAGGGTTACGACCGCTTTTTTGTAGCCAGGCTTCCATGCTGGGCGACCACCACGATAGAGTGGCTTGCCAGGCATGCGAGCAATAGCTACTTTGACCGGATTCTTTTTGAACTCCTTTTTGAATGCAGCAATAACTGCGCTCTTGTTGGCGTCCATAGGAACGAGGAATGTGTACGCGTGCTTTGCAGAGAGGAGACCTGATTTCTCAGTGATACGCTTTGCGAGAATTGAAACTTCTTTCTTTTCTGCAACTGCGACATCAGCTTTTGTTGCCTTCTTCTCAACTTTCTCAGCTTTGTCAGCTTTTGTTGTAGTCTTTTTTGCTGCCATATACTATTCGCTCTTTCGGGCCTTAACTTTTTTACCCTCGAAAAACGCAATCGCTTCCTTTGGCTCAGAGATCATAACGTATTTGTATGATGCGAGCATGAGAGGGTTTGCATTCTTCCACTGCTCCACGTCGACCGACGGGAGATTTGAGAGGCTTTTGACTGTTTTCTTGTCAGAACTGCCGAGGAGTACCAAGCAGTATGGCTTGTGACCATTTGCAATGCGTGGAGCTTCGACTGCTTTGGCGATATGTGCGAGTGCGGCTTTTGCTGACTTTGTGCTGAAATCGCCAAATGACATGTTATCAACAAACACAAGTTCATTGTCTTTGTTCTTTGCGGTGAGAACACCGTAGAGCACAGATGTCATTGTCTTTTTGTTGATCTTGCGTGCGTAGTTTTTGTCTTTGAGTGGACCATGCGTTGTACCGCCACCAACCCAAATTGGGCTGCGGGTTGAGCCGTGACGAGCACGACCTGTTCCCTTTTGGCGCCATGGCTTCTTGCCACCACCACGGACATCGCCGCGGCCTTTGGCATGAGCAGTACTTGCGCGCTGGTTACCTGCGAGTGCGACCATTGTCGAATGAATGGCATCCTTTGAAACTTTCGACGCGAAGATTGTTTCAGGAAGAGTGATCTTCCCTGTGGCTTCGCCTTTAATGTTGTAGATTTTTGCTTCCATATACATTTAGTTAGCCGGTGATTTCAATAAGGGTGCCGCGTCGACCTGGAATCGCGCCCGAAATAACAATAAGATTTGCATCTTTATCGATGTGGAGCACCTTGAGGTTGCGAACAGTGACTTTGTCACCACCCATGCGACCTGCCATACGCATACCTTTTGGCACGCGTGTGCGAAGACCGCCGCCGATCGAACCTGGCTCGCGTTCAGAGTGTTTCTGACCGTGTGAGCGGGGACCGCCGCCGAAACCGTGACGCTTGACCACACCCTGGAAACCCTTGGCTTTGGTATCACCAGAAACACGGATGACATCACCTTCGGTGAAAGCATCGAGTGTTACCGTAGCACCAATAGCTGGAGCTTCTTCATTTGTGAGGCGGCATTCGCGAACTTCCGAGAAGTTGCCGAGATCTTTGAAGTGACCTCGGGCAGCTTTCGAAAGGCGTTCAGCTTTTTGTTCGCCAAAGCCAACCTGCGCAGCAATATACCCATCACTCTCTTTTGTCTTCACTTGCGTGACAACGCCAGGCATGACTTTCACTACAGTTGCAGGAAAAACCTGCCCGCCTGCGGCGAAGAATTGGGTCATATTCTGTTTTTTACCTAGTATAAATTTCATATAGTCTTTTGAGGCTACTGTGGGGACACAAGTATTTACACGAACAACTCTGTTGGTTGTTCTATTAGATCATCTTCACGTCGATGTCGACGCCAGATGGGAGTGAAAGATTCGTGAGCGCTTCAATCGTCTTCGCTGATGGATTGACAATATCAATGAGACGCTTGTGCGTGCGCATTTCGAACTGTTCACGTGTGTTCTTGTAGACAAAGGAAGCGCGATTGACGGTGTACTTTTTGATTTCCGTAGGAAGAGGCACTGGTCCGAGAACCTTTGCATCATAACGGATAGCCGTATCGATAATCTGCTTTACTGAAGCATCGAGGACCTTGCTCTCGTACGCTCGCACGCGAATGCGGAGTACAGAAACAGCCCCCTCGCCTCCGGCGAGATCTGCCTTCTTTGTTCGTTTTGTTGTCGATGTTTTTGTAGCCATGAAAGCGGGTCGTTATATAACTACTTGATGATCTTCGTTACGACACCTGCGCCGACTGTCTTACCACCTTCGCGGATAGCGAAGCGAGTCTGATCTTCGAGAGCAACTGGA
>CAYOEB010000041.1:0-4525 GCA_964403005.1 uncultured Candidatus Saccharibacteria bacterium
CCTATTTCAAAAATACGTGAGGTGAGGTCATACCTGCCAGAAGGGAAGCGTTTCGCTGTAGCGAGCGGCGTGGATAGCGGCAATGTCGAAGCCTACCTTCGTGAAGGTGTCACCGATTTTTTAGTCGCGACGTCGCTCCGGCACCATATCGATCCCGAGCATCGAGACATTCTCAATGAACGCGCAATTTGTGTACTCGCAGAGAAAATTCATTAGTACCAGCTTGTGTAGAAAGTGTGGTGGTACGAAAAGTAAAACAGGGCAGTAAACCCTGTTTTTTGCGGGTAAAATTAAGCACGCCTATTTACTCAGTGTTTCTTTCAAATTAATTAACCGTTGCATCATTAAGTTTCTTAATTCTATTGATTTTTCTTCATTACTCGCTCCTGTGAGGAAAGAGAACTTTTCATCTAGGAGATTGATATTCGATTTTTTAATAATGGCGTCAAAAAAACTTTCATCACTCAATCTGTCAATAAACTGATCTGTCTTCTGTAGCAAGATTTCCTTAAACGCATCTCTCTTTAAACTCTTTTCGTTTTCAATAATTTCCTGCTTATTCCGTAAATGGGAAGGGTACCATTGCTTATTGAAAAGGAGTTCAAGCTCTTTTTTTATCTGTTCTGGATCTGGGACATTGTCTGCGTATACAGGTTTCCCATCCTGTTTCCAGCTGAACGCTGCATCATAGTCGAAATGAACAAATGTATTATTCTCTTCACGAAAATTAGCTTTTGCTTCCGGTATATGGTCCTTATCATTAAACAAAAAGCTTAACAAGAAGATTTCTGATTTCTTTTCTTCTTCAGAAGATGCATTTTCAATATTAGAGACCGGCATCTCTCGGGAATAGAGAGCATCTTCCTTCCTGATTATATCTGAAACATGCAAGATTCCTTTTGAGAGCAAGGTTATGAAGTATTCGTACGAAGAGTTCTCTTTCCTAGAAAAGTATTTTTCCTTAGTCAGAGCCTCTTCAAAAATTTGAAAGTGCTTTACCTCTGATCCCGTGTCTATATTCAAATCCTTTACTTTGGTCAAATGCAGGTTTTCTGGAAGAGGAGAAGATGTTGTAGGGTCGACCACATCCTTTTTAATATTTTCTGGCATTTTTTCCATAGTCGTATTCTAGCTTAGATAGCGAAATGTAGGTACCTGGGTCTGCCGATACATTTTTTACAATGCGGGCTGTGTGCGTTAGGTACCCGTGAGTTCAAGCCCAGTAAGGGTATTATGGTGCATTTGGGAGCTTCCAATTTAGGTGGGTGAGTCTGGTCTTTACATCTGTATTTGATATAATTTCACCGTACTAATCTAACTCCTACTATTTATGGAAAATTTCGAACAGCAAGTTTCGCAGCATGAGACCAAAGAAAAAAAAGGCTTAAAAAAAGATTATATGGCATTAGCTGCCGCAGGTATGATGGCTATTGCCGGACTAGAGGGTGCAAGTTCAGAAATGAAAGGTGATAATGTGAATTTGGCCGATAAGATCGTGGCAGAAACCGTGAACGATGCGGTTGATTTCGGAGGTAGGTTTATGGATGCCAAAGACCTCAAGCCCGAAATGCAAGTGGAATACAATGCTGTCGGCAAAACACTTCGAGAAATCGGCCATGACCTTCTTCGCCATAAGTACCTTTTAGGGGAAGCACCACTCAATAATACTGGTGAAACTTGGGCTTACTATATTACACGCGAAATTGCCCGTGAGAATGGCATTGCAGACGAAGATGTTAATAAGCCTTTGGAAAAAAGCGTTTTAGTTAATGCGTCATTGTTGAATCAGTACGACGAAAAACAATACCATGGTGACGGCTACTTTTCTTCTCCAAATCAGTTGTTAACCGAGGAAGCGTCTAAATAGAACAAAGTTCAGGAAACAAAAAATAGCCCGGTGAGTCATCCGATACTTTTTTTACTCTGCGGGCTGTCTGAGTTAAGTACCCGTGAGCACAAGCAGTGTAAGGGTATTTTAGCACTTTTTGCAGGCCGTAGCCGAGGCCGGTGAGTCGGGGTCGAATTAAACAATAAAGCGTTGATAAAACCATATAAAGTAGTACCATTCAAGACATATGAAAACACTAAATAAGGGTTTCGCACCTATTGCAGTTGTCTTGATTATCCTGGCGGTTTTGGTGGTTGGAGGGGGAGCATACTACATCTACAGTAAGAATAACCATGTTCCTGTTGAAGATGGAATGGCACCGATATATAACCATGATAATGAAAACTATCAGCCAATAAATACAAAACCAACCTCACAAACAAACGCTAATACAACAAGTAACCAAAATATAGGAACAACAACATCGCCACAAAGTGCTCCTGGACAGACCAACACACAAAACCAGAATTTTTTTGTAGTAGGTTCTGATACGGGCATAAACGTTTCAAACCCAACGTTTGTTGTTGGCGGCAACACTTACACCAGTATAGCTACGTTCCTTGCCTATATGCACACTTTGCCTGCTGGATTGTATAACGTTGATGTTTCTGGTTCAGGTTACCAAACATCAAATACCAGAATTACAGCTCCACACAATTTGACCAATATGGTTATCAATCTTGACCCTGTAGCTCCTGCAGCCAATTGCCCAACCTTCCCTGCAAATGCTAACAACTTCGCTATTTGTGGTTACACCGCTGACAAGAACCACAATGCTCTCGGTAATGTTCAGGTCTCTTCACCAAATGCCAGCTTTAGTTTGAACACTCTTGGTAATGGTTGGTATGATACTGAATTCTTGGCAAATGCGAATTTCAGCTGTACAAATCCTTTCACCTTTACCTTCTCAAAAAATGGTTACAAAACACTCAACTACGTAATAAAAAGCCCATCGCCAATTTATGCAGGGGGCGGGATAAACTTGAATGTTTTACTTACACCTGGTTCAGGAACTGAACAGAAAATAGAAAAACACGCAATGTGTCCGTAAGATAAAGCTAACAAAAAATTAAAATAAAAAACTAACAAATATGAAAGCAATCATTTTAGCCAGAGAGTCAGACAAAAATCAGGACTCAAATGATGCCCAGCTTTCTCGCATCTTGGAATACGCCAAAGGAAAGGGACTTGAAGAATGGAAAGTCATCAAGCTCAAAGAGTCCTCGACAAAGGGCTACCGAGTAAGGTTCCAAGAAATTATCGAGATAATAAAAGCATCGAAAGAAACGCTTGCGGTCGTCGTCGATACGATTGACCGTCTTCAGCGTAGTTTCAAAGAGCCCGTCATTTTTGAAGAACTACGACAGGCGGGAAAAGTGGAAATACATTTTTACCGAGAAAATCTCGTCATCAATAAGAAATCGAACAGTGCCGACATCCTTCGCTGGGATATGGGCGTGATGTTCGCAAAAAGTTATGTCCTTCAGTTGAGCGACAACGTGAAGCGTAAGCACAGCAAGATGCGGGAAGACGGCGAAGTAACAGGTGCTCCCGTTATCGGATACGAAAGTGTCTACAACGATAACCCAATACGCCGTCGAAGGATTGATGTCATACCTGATGAAAAAGCTCACTTCATTGTTAAGATTTTTGAAGAATACGCCAAAGGCGATGTGTCGGTAGAAACTCTTGCCGACCGAATGTATGACCTCGGCTTGCGGGGCACATCAGGCAAGAAAGTAAATCACGCAATGATTTTCAAAATCTTGAATGACACTTTTTACTATGGCGAAGCGTACTCACGAACGCACAAACTTCGATACGGGCACAGGTACAAGCCACTCATCTCAAAAGCACTCTTTGATGCCTGCCAAGCAGTGATGAAACAGCACAACAAAGTTCCAACCAAGTACGCTTCAAAACCTTTTGTATTCAGAGGACTGGCTACTTGTTTTCATTGTGAAGGCACGGTCGGCGGACAGCTCAAAAAGGGTAAGTATGTCTACTACGGTTGTTCTGGCTACAAAGAGTGCCCTCACAAGGCAAATGCGACCGAGGACGAGCTTCTACAGCAGATTTACCCAATACTGGACAGTTTGAAGCTGACCGACCTGCAAATACAGGAAATAACAGGCGGATTGAAGGAAATAGGCGAAAGCGAAAACAAGTTTTACACATCCAGCCTCAATGAACTCAAAGTCGAGTACGACAAGTATGATGTCCGTTTGCGGAAAATGTACGAAGACCGCCTCGACGGACGTATTACAGAAGATTTGTATGACAGCTATTTGAAAGAGTACAAAGAAAAGCAGGCAGAAATACTATCCCAAATGCAGGAACATTCAAGTGCCGACGAACAGTTCTATGTGACCGCAAATATGATGTTAAATATAGCCAAACGAGCAAAAGAGATTTTTATAAGTTCCGAAGTTGAAGAAAAACGCCAACTTCTTGGCTTCCTACTTCAGAACTGCACTATTGACGGAAAAAAACTAGATTTTACAATGGTTTCTCCCTTCAATTTGATAGCATCGTATCAAGATGATACTACAATGCGGTCTCTATTGTACAAAATTCGAACCTATTTTGAAACTAATCCTGACGATACGAACTACTAGCGTTCCCCGCGCGCTGAAA
>CAYOEB010000042.1:0-1953 GCA_964403005.1 uncultured Candidatus Saccharibacteria bacterium
CGATCAAGATTTTTGATGTTCGAGGCGCGGGTAAACCAAAAGAGTTGCCAAAGGGTTACATTCCACCAAATGTAGTCGTAGTGCCAGCAACGTACAAAGGCAGAGGGGGATTTTCATATCCTTGTGTTGTCATTTACAAAGATGTAAGCGGGGGAACAAAAACAAAAACCAAGATTAATACTTCGCTCAGAGGGTGAGATAAGGTAAGCATTGATGAAAAAACGTCGCAGAAAGCGACGTTTTTATTTTTGTATAAATATCCCCATAGAATTTGATTACCACCAAATATAAAATCATGCTGCAATACGATTCGCTCTAATAGAGCACTTCTATATTGCTTGTGCCAATTATTTATAATTGATTTTAGCAATTAATTGAAAAAACCATGATAATTATTATCATTTTGGTTATTGAACCTCCATAAGTAGGTACACTAATTCTGCAACAAAAGTCGCCTTTATTGGCGTATTTGTTGTGATAGGCTCGAGATTCTAGAGACATATTCCTGTCAATATCTTGTACCTCGCACTAGCGTGTGAAGCTCATCGGTCTAGAACCGAGAGAGGTGAGACCGTGTAAGGGTTATTAGCACTTTATATTCTGGACACGACGGGGATCGAACCCGTGTTCTATAATTGGTGAAGTTATAGACCTAGACCACTAGCGTGCCCACGAGTATGGATAACCATTCCATACCGCGCATATTGTAAAATGGCGACATGAAATCACTATAAAGAAATAATAAAAAACAAGTCCGCCCATTTCTGGGCGGACTTGCAGTCTATAACTTCACCAATAACGAAAGGATAACATGGTGGATTTTCAGAGTCAAAGATGATTAGGATTTATTAGAAAAAAAGCACTTGAACGGTGCTTTTTCTGTTTGTTGTGATCCCGGTAGGAATCGAACCTACATCGCATCCTCCGCAAGGATGAATCCTATCCATTGAACGACGGGACCATTGTGGCAGCCACGTATGCGCCATATTGGCGGGCTGTCGCGCAAACACTATACAAGAAAAGGGGAAAATAGCAAAGTCGTGCGAGCCTAGGATCCCTAGAAACCAAAGCGCTCGGCAATCATATTTGCTGGTGGCTCGGTGAGGTCTTGCCGCTCAATACGTGCTGAGAGGAGCTCGTCGAGCGCGTCGAGCGAAACTGTTTCTGGGATGTGGAGGACAAGCACTGGCAAGAAAAAGCGGTCAGTGCGAACAATGAGCATGTCTTCTTCCCGATTGCTCTTGGTAATGGCGAAACCTTTCATATTTTTGGTTTTGTAGCTCAGGCTGTTGACCGTGATTTCTTTTTCTGTGATGTGGACTACGGTATCATCGCTCTTGTTGAGGTTGCTGTAGAAGAGGAGACCGCCACCGAGCAAGATAAAAATGGCAAAAATAGTGTTATCAAAAAAGAAAGCTGCCACCGCACCGAGGAGTGTGATAATACCAATTGCCCAAAACCAATCAACGCTGCGTTCTTTGTGAAGTGCTGGAGAAATCCATGTAATTTCTTGCATGCAACTATTCTACTACACTTTTTATAAATGTATTCAAGTATAATAGCTTGTACCAATAGAAAAACACCCTTACGGGTGCTTTTCTATAAGAAACCAAGAAACTATGAGAGGTGCTTTGAAACGAGCTTTGTCATTTCAAACATTGAAACTGTAGCTTTGCCGCCAAAAACCTTTTTGAGGTTAGCGTCAGCATTGATATTGCGCTTGTTCTTAGCATCTTGAAGGTTGTGCTTCTTGATGTAAACCCAGAGTGCTTTAACAACTTCAGAGCGAGGCATTGGACCTTTGCCGACAACCGCAGCGAGATCTTCGCTGATGGTCATAGGCTTCATGAATGCCGAGTTCGCTTTTTTTGCTGTTGCCATAATGTGCTTAATTGTGAATTACCTATTAATAACCCCCATATAGTAGCACGTTTTCAGGTTTGGCAAGGTATA
>CAYOEB010000042.1:2053-4490 GCA_964403005.1 uncultured Candidatus Saccharibacteria bacterium
ATACCAAGGAGCTGCTGCTGGGCCACGGTGACCGGTACGAGGACGATGTTGCCTTGGTCAACACCAAATGCGCCAGTGCCACCTTTTTCCAAAACACCGACAACACGAAATGAAATGTTTTTGAGACGAATCGTCTTATTGATTGGATTTACATACTTACCAAAGAGCGTTTCAGCAAGCGTTGGGCCAATGACAGCAATGTGGCTGCCCGCCTCAACTTCACCTTTGGTAAATTCACGACCATTACCAATTGCCATATTGCGAACTTGGAAAAAGTTGCCGGTGACACCTTGGTAGTTGATCGTCTTGTTGTTGTCGCCGTAGACAACTTCGGCCTGGCCGCGGACTTCACCAGTCACGCCAATGATAGATGGCTCACGCTCGAGTGATTGAATATCTCGATCAACGAGTGAGGTGATGACGATACCCTGAGAAGCTGCGGGCGAAGAAAAGCCGTCGCCCGTTGGTGTACCTGGAACGACGAAGACAAGATCAGCACCGACACTTTGGACTTGGTTAAAGATGAGGTCTTGAGCCGATTGGCCAATCGACATAAGGAGAATAACTGAAGCAATACCAATGACAATGCCGAGCATGGTGAGGAACGAGCGCATTTTGCCGTGCGTGAGCGAGCGAGTTGAAGTTTTGAAAGCGTCTTTGAGTTGCATGCTATTTCAAGTTCTTTGCGCTGACATGGTGGCGACGTTCGACTTTTTTATCGCTCTCAACGACGCCGTCTTTAATACGAATGATACGATCGGCAAATTCTGCGGTTTGTGTTTCGTGGGTGACAAGCACAATCGTGCGGCCCTTGTCGTGGAGGTTGCGAAGGATTTCCATGACTTGTAAGCCTGACACAGAGTCGAGGTTGCCTGTTGGTTCGTCAGCAAAGATGACGTTTGGATCATTGACGAGTGCGCGGGCAATAGCGACACGTTGCTTTTGTCCACCAGAAAGTCTGCCGGCCTCAGTGTAGAGCTTATCTTCAAGTCCAACAGCTCGAACGGCTTCTTCGATCGTTTCGTGGCGCTTCTCGGCTGGTAACGGTGAGTAGAGGAGGGGAATTTCAACATTGTCGTAGACAGTGAGACGTGAGAGCAAGTTGAATGCCTGAAAGACGAAACCCATGTCTTTGTTACGAACATGCGCGAGTTCTTTTTCGTCCATTTCATCAATAGATTTGCCGAGAAATGTGTACGTGCCGCCAGTTGGGCGATCGAGGAATGACAAAATGTGGAGGAGTGTAGACTTGCCTGAACCAGACGGGCCCATAATAGAAACAAATTCACCTTTCTTGATGGTGAGATCAACACCACGAAGTGCCTGGGTTGGTACGTCTTGTTCCAAATATTCTTTTTTGAGACCAGATAGTTCGATCATTACGAAGTACGTTTACTTTTGCTTCAAACCAATGTTGATGACTTGTTCACCGTCAGTGACACCACTTACAATTTCGACATTACCATCTTGATCCTGGAGGCCAAGCGTCACAGGTGCGTTCTCGACTGTACCACCTTTGCCATTCTTTTTAACGTTGACGAGCTTTTGTACAAAGATACCTTCGTCGTTTTGGAGGACAGCGTACTGCGGCAAGATGAGCGCGCTCGACTTGCTGCGAGTTTTGATATCGATGTTTGCCGTGAGTCCGCTTTTCATACGAGGATCATCAGTATCAAATTTCACTTTAACTTTGTAGCCAACAACGCCATCGGTCGTCGTTTGCGCAGGGTCGATGTAGTACACGCTGCCAGTAAAGACTTCACCTTGGAAGGCATCGAGTGTCATTGAAACTGGATTACCAACTGCGACTTTACCAATGTCGATTTCAGAAATGAGACCTTCGACTTCAAAGCTGCCGCTCGAAATGATTGAGACCAGGCTAGTGCCAGTTGCAGCGAGCTGGCCGATTTTGGCATCAAACTGTGTGACGGTGCCATCGATCGGTGCGACGATGCGATTGTTGGCGAGGCGAGCGTACATACTCTCAAGTCCAGCTTTCGCACTTGCGACTTGCGCTTCTTGGGCGGCAATATCTTCTGGTGTTGTACCGGCATTTTTGAGATCAAGCTGTGACTGGAGTTGTGCGACGGTAAGTTTTTGCGAAGCGATGCTTTGCGAAAGGGTGCTGAGCGCTTTCGCTGCAGTTGTGACTTCGGTTTGCGCGACGGTAATCGCGGCTTTGTATGAAGCAATCTCAGTGTCAGAGAGATTTGGTGTTGCATCAAGTGTTTTGCCTGTGTCAGTGATGAGTACGCGGATTTTTTCCATATCCGAAATAGCTTTCGAAAGTGTACTTTCACTCGGTGTGTTACTCCAGCTATTGAGAATAGTAGTGACATCGAGTCGTTCGGTTGTAACTATGTTTGATGGGAAACTCGATGTGTACGTGAGTTGTGGTTTGGTGCCTTCGTCGTCAAAGAACATTGGATCCATCTGT
>CAYOEB010000043.1:0-4426 GCA_964403005.1 uncultured Candidatus Saccharibacteria bacterium
ACTCAAATGTATGGCCGTGCCCAACAAATAATCTCAGATATTCTGCAAGAGAAAATGGATTTTTTTGCAGCAAACGCAGAGGTTATACAAAATGACCCAGCCACGATGGCAATCTGGCAGTATTGTGACCAGAAGGAAGCAGAGGTGGGGGTACAATAATTTTGCGCCCGAAACTGTTTATTACTCGTAATTATAAGGTATTATCTCATATTGACAAATATATACTTTTGGTATATAATATAAGAAATAAGCTTATATGCTCGATATCCAAATAAAAGACGTACTCAGGGAAAAGTTAGCAAAGGGCTTATATGAAAGTGGTCAAACAGAAGCCACGCATGACATGCCCGAGTTTAAACTGAAGCTTCAAATTAAAGAAGTTTCATCTTCTGAGCAATCAAAGAACAGCAACTCTTTCGTTTATAGTTATAAGGAGAAATATTACAAATTTGAAGAGCAGGTCTAGCAAACCGGCTCTTTTTTTGCTTTAGTAGTGAGTGTAGAAAACCATGACCCCCGACATCATCTTCGAAGACAACCACATACTCGTCATCAATAAGCCGTCTGGACTCCTTGTCCACGGTGATGGCCATACCTGCGAACAAAGCCTCGCGGATTTTTTGATTGATACAGGCAAGGTGACCAAAGATGTCGGTGAGCCACTTATTATTGAAATAAACAAAGGTACCGTTACTGATTGTGCGTTGCCTTCGCACGAATACACAAACGATGAGCATGGACACGGTGTGCTCAAGATTTATCGCCCTGGCATTATGCACCGTCTCGACAAAGACACATCGGGCATCATGATTATTGCCAAAGACAATACCACCTACTACGAGCTCAAAAAGCATTTTCAAGATCGAACAATAAAAAAAGAGTACCTTGCTGTTGTGCGTGGCAACTTTAAAGAAAATATCGGATCGATTTCTGTACCAATCGGTCGCTCAAAGAGTGACTTCCGCAAATGGCTTGCGCCAACTGGTGCCGACAGAGCCTTTGGTCGGGGAACACGCGGCGAGCTTCGTGATGCCGTAACTGACTATCGTGTACTCGGCGCGACTCGTGGCAGTCCATTTGTTGCCGATGGAGTTGTGACAAAAGACAACCAAGCCGACTGGAGTTTGATTTTGATTAAGCCGCGTACTGGCCGTACGCACCAAATTCGTGTGCATATGAAGTACGTCAATCATCCAATCGGTGGTGACAAGCTCTATGGCGATGACAAAACGATTACTGCATATCCACGACTCATGCTCCATGCGCTTCGATTGAGCTATGTCGATAAAGAGGGAACAACACGAGTTTTTGAAGCACCTATGCCTGGCGATTTCGAGACGTTTGAAGGGCAGTGTAGAAAATAGGGGTTCATTGACATTTTTGAAAAATACTGTAATATTTTACAAAATCGTTAATTGAAATAACCTCAAAAACTACATAGATAATGAATCAAAACCTACTCACGGTAGAGGCATTTAGAAATGCAATTACCGGTAACGTTACTGAGATGTTTAAATCTCTGACGTACAAAACGTACAGTGCAGGTATTCGCCAACGAATATCTGTAGCACTATTATTCTGGAAGTATCTCAGATCAATTTCAGAACAAATTGAAACACCAAAAGACCATGAGCAGTATCGAATTTTCTTGGTTCAGGCAAAAGATGAATTGGGAAAAGATAATACGTTCATCGACATTATCTGTATGGCGGAAATGCTCCCTGTGTCTGTTTGGCGAAAGTTTCTCTGGCGCGAAAATGTCGACTTTATGTCGTACGAATCGTTCTTGAGAAGATTGCAGCCAAAACAGATTGAAGCGCTTACTCGTGCATATAACGAATGCATGTCTGGACTAATTCCAAAAGTCAGGACTCGTCGATTTATCGATGCAGTCAAAGCCAAACTTGGCTTGCTCACATTTGACATGCTTCGCAGTGAACCACTCGATCGACCAAAAAGACGATTGAGCAAAGGAGCTTGGGCATTTAGTCTCCTCAACATGGATTTTGGCTTTAGTCTCTATCCAAAGGGGGAAGCAAATGACTACATGATTACCAATAAAAGTTTTACCAGATTCTTGTCAATTAAAAATCATATCAATGATTTTATTGTGAATCAGGAAGATGGTATTTATTGGTTGCTCTACCAAAAAGCGCGTTCAAATAGCGTGTTTCGACCAAATAAAAAAGTCGAACTCAAAACGCACATTTGTCCTGGTTTTTGGCTGACACTTCTTGTACACTTCGTGTTCTGGTTTGTGTCACCGATTGGATTCTTCTTCTCCGTTAGGGGATTGATAGCAACCGGTAGTCTGGGTTACATACTGGCAACAGTTGCAACCTCGCTCACACCACTCTGGCTTCTCGGCTTCTTCTTGTTGAAAACTATTGCGCTCATCTCGCACCTTTTCAGTAAGATGAAAAGTAAGAAAAGAGCAAAGCCGACTGAATCAAAAACTGCCATGTCGAAAGGCGAAAAAAATGGACTGATCGCAGCTATTATTTCATGTGCCGCTGCATTCGTCGGCGCCTTGTACGTTTGGACTGTTTCAGCGTTCAGTGTTTTGGGAATCGGTCCTTTCTCGGCAGTGATGTTTCTTACAGCCCTTCTCTACTTACTGTTTAGTCTGCTTGAACAAAATGAAAGCGGTGACCGGTTGCATGACATCGTGCCATTGTGGGTAAACATTGTCACTTATGTCAGTTTGGGTAATGTTGTCTTTCAGCTTATCGATTTGTACATTGCGAAACCAGTAGGTCGCTTCTTTGCGTTTATCGGTATCGCGGTATACGATTTTGCAAAGGATCAACCACTCATTTTCCTATGGCTAGCCATTACATTTGGTCTTTGTGTCTTTCTTGGTAGGTCGCTCATGTATTTTACCAAGGATGAAAGAAAGTTTGTGAGAAGGCAAAAGCTTATCAATAAGATGATTGGGTTCTACTTTATTTTGACGCTCCTCTTGCCCATGGCTCAAAGTTACGCAATCGGTGTAACACTAGGTGATCTCTACGATGGTTTTGTGCAGCCCATACTGTTTCTCGTGGGCGGTATCATTGTCACCGTGTTTATCCTTAGTGCGTTTAGTAACGAGAGAACGATTGATAAGCGCATGCGCTCTGATATGTTTGTTGATTCGCTGAGTAACAGATTTCGAACATCACAAAAAGATGATTTTACTTTGAGTAAAAAGGTATTCCTCAAGAATATCTGGCTCATGAGTTTGCCTGAAAAAGAAGCAGTAGCATATATTGATAGTATCTACTTTACTATTAATGAGCTATTTTCTTTTGCTAACTATAAAAGGAGTGCATTCGCGCATGTTACCTCAGGAATATCTCAACAAAAGTTTACGAATTTTATTGAAACATTTGGGAGATGTTCAGACATTAGACGAAAATTCCAGTATGAAGACGGTCGTATATATGATGTACTTGTGATGTTTTGCACTGGGCTATCTTTTGAGGATGCCTGTAAAAAAGAACTGGAGTGTAGAGATGCCAAGGAGAAAAGCCAAGCAAAACAAAGAGAATATATCGAAAAAATCGGAAACTTTTTTCGACGACTATTTCAGCCCATGGTCTACGTTGCGGAAAAAACCGGACAATTCTTTGCCACACTCAAGGATCTGTGGTCACTCTTCAATGAGCGATGCCCGTATGTCAGTAAATCCCAAGAGTTGGATGATTAGGATATAAGGATGAGGTTTCTAAAACCCTGCCAAAAGGCAGGGTTTTTTTATTTGCACAAACTCGACATATATGCTAAAGTAACGACCGTTATGGCACTCAAAGTTATGACCCCAGTAAACACAGCAGATCGCAAAAAACTCGATTTCTCATCGGGCGACACGGTGCGTGTTTGGTCAAAAATCGAAGATAAGGGTAAGGTCCGCCTCCAAGCTTTTGAAGGCCTCGTCCTCGCCCGCAAGCATGGCACAGAAGCCGGTGCGACATTTACTATTCGCAAGGTTGCTTCAGGTGTTGGCGTAGAACGTATTTTCCCACTCTACTCTCCAAACATCGACAAAATCGAAGTCGTCAAGCGCGCTCGCGTTCGTCGCTCAAAGCTCTACTATGTTCGCAAGAAGGCTGCTCGTGAAGTTTCTCGCAAGATGAAAATGTTCACCTTGAAGGGCAAGCACGAAGAAGAGGTTGCCGAAGAACAGGCAGCATCATAGCTCAAGAATCCGGCCACTGGCCGGTTTTCTTTTTTGGGCGGTGGCTTGATGTGTGTGATGGTTGCTATTCTTGATAAAAACTCAAGAATCTGTATACTACAAAAGCAAATAAGCGCAGGTGGCGAAACTGGTAGACGCACTACCTTGAGGTGGTAGCCCCAGCAATGGGATGGAGGTTCAAGTCCTCTCCTGCGCACACAAGTGGACGTTCCCAATCTTCGGGCGAAATTCCTGAAATGCGTTCGG
>CAYOEB010000044.1:0-4409 GCA_964403005.1 uncultured Candidatus Saccharibacteria bacterium
AAGATTTTCCAAAAATCGAAGCTAAGATGCGAGCAATGCTCCCCGATTGGACCAACTTCACAAAAGAAGTTGTCGATAAGGGTACAGCAGAAACAACATTTTCAGGCAATGAATTTAAACATGAACTCATTGGGGAAATCGCGGAAAAAGGCGAAGACATTTCTCTCTACACCTCTGGAGCAAGTACTCCATCAACATTTACTGATCTCTGTCGCGGCGGCCATGCTGAAAACCCAGCTCAAGAAATTGACCCAAATGGCTTCAAGCTTGACCGTGTTGCTGGCGCATACTGGCGTGGTAGTGAAAAAAATAAAATGCTCACCCGCATTTACGGCCTAGCATTTGAAACTGAAGAAAAGCTCAAGGAATACTTGGCGCAGCGTATTGAATCTGAAAAGCGTGACCACCGCAAACTTGGCGCAGAAATGGATATTTTTGCTTTTGATGACGATGTCGGTGCAGGTCTTCCGCTCTGGCTACCAAATGGTGCAGTGCTCACAGAAGAACTTGAGAAGCTTGCAAAAGAAACTGAATTCCTCGGTGGCTACGATCGTGTGCGCACGCCTCACCTTGCCAAAGAATCCATGTATAA
This sequence comes from uncultured Candidatus Saccharibacteria bacterium, assembly GCA_964403005.1. Taxonomy (GTDB): domain Bacteria; phylum Patescibacteriota; class Minisyncoccia; order Phycocordibacterales; family UBA9973; genus JAGOSA01. Next base: position 593 of record CAYOEB010000044.1, read on the forward strand.
AACATCGGGTCACTTGCCATACTACGAAGACTCAATGTATCCGCCTATGGAATACGAAGGTGGCAAGTACTACCTTCGCGCGATGAACTGTCCGCACCACCACAAAGTCTTTGCTGCTCGCCCAAAGTCATACCGAGATCTCCCACTTCGTCTCGCTGAATACGGCACGGTATATCGCCACGAAAAATCTGGTGAACTCTTTGGTCTCATGCGTGTTCGCTCACTCGCAATGAACGATGCACACATTTATTGCACCGAAGAACAGTTCGCTGATGAATTCCGCGCAGTCAATGACATGTACCTTAAATACTTCAAAATTTTTGGTGTCGAAAAGTATGTCATGCGCCTCTCAACCCATGATCCGAAAAAGCTCGGTGAGAAATATGTAAACGAACCTGAGCTCTGGAAGAAGACTGAAGATATGGTTCGCAATGTGCTGATTGAATCAAACATTCCGTTTATTGAAGTGCCAAATGAAGCTGCCTTTTACGGTCCGAAAATCGATGTGCAAGTCTGGAGCGCAATTGGTCGCGAATTCACACTTGCCACAAACCAAGTCGATTTCGCTGTTCCAGCACGTTTTGGTCTCACCTACACCGACAAAGATGGCGCGCAGAAAACACCACTCTGTATTCACCGCGCACCGCTTGGTACACACGAGCGCTTTATTGGCTTTCTTATTGAACACTACGCTGGCGACTTCCCAACTTGGCTTTCACCACTCCAAGTCGCTATCGTTCCAGTAAAAGACATGCACGCTGACGCCGCAAAAGCTTTGGCAAATAAACTCCGCTCTGGCATGATTCGCGCTGAAATCTTTGATGACAACAATAGCCTCGGCAAACGCATTCACGCAGCCAAAGCCATGCACACGCCATATATCATTGTGCTCGGCGACAAGGAAATTGAATCTGGCACACTTGCCATCGAAAAGCGAGATGGCACAAAGGAAGCATATGGTGCTGAAGATTTCATCAAGAAGATTGAAGAAGAAATTAAAGAGAGAAAGTAACATTTTGAGGAAAATATTGAAATATTGAGAAATAAAAAAATGCGGCTTCATGACGAAGTCGCATTTTACTTTGTGTAAATACAGGCATTAAGTACCGATTATATTCTTAAACCAGTTCTTTGCTTTACCTACAATGGTTTCATCCTTATAAGTTCCATCTGCAAGCTCGGCAACAAAGATAACTTCTTCAAAAGTTAGGTAGCTAAGTTTTGACCAGCCTTCTTCAACATAAGAAGTATGCCCGGATTCATAGTACTTTGAGTATCCGAGCAAAATTGCAGCAATATCTGTCGCCTCTTCACTATGTTGTAAGCGATGGTTAATACCATGTAAAACAATGTGTGCAAATTCATGACTTATCGCCATGATTGTCGAGTGAAAAGATCTAAATGCCTCTGACTTACCATACAAACTGAGAACAATAGAAATGTTCTCCTGCATTTTGCCGTACGGCGGTAGAGAGGCTGGAATTGAAACCTGGGCCGGAACGGTACATCCTTTTTTATCTCCATGAGCTGGAGGTGTAGCTTCTGAGTAGTATTTGATAGATATACGAAACAAAACAGACATGTGTTGCTTCATATATTTCACGATACTTATATAATCATTATTAATAAAGGATTTTTCAAGAAATCCATTATCAATAGGTTTTGGATTTGGTAATGATTTTTTTAAATCACTAACCATAGTTCTGAGTTCATTTTTTCTTTTTTGTTTGAGCATGGGGTCAAAATTTAATTAATATAGTACATCAAAATAAATATTTGTCAATAATTAAACCACTCCTTGAGAGTGGTTTAAAAATATATGTGTAATCAAGAAAGGAAATACTAGATATCCAAATTCGCCATCTTGGCATTTGATTGGATGAATGATTTGCGAGGTGCAACTTCTGAACCCATGAGTGTGTCAAAGACTTTGTTTGCTTCTTCAGCATCTTCAATAGTCACTTGCTTGAGCACACGATTCTTTGGATCCATTGTCGTTTCCCAAAGCTCCTCAGCATTCATTTCACCGAGACCTTTGTAGCGCTGAATGTGCACTTTAGCACTTCCCTTTTTGCCTTTTTCATTCTTACCTTCTGCTTCATTTGTTTCTTCTTCGTTTTCCTCAGTCGCTTCATCAGCTTCTTCAATTTCAGCGAGATCAACATCGCCGCCAATTATCTTGAGCTTTTCTTCATCTGAATATGCATATGAAACTTCTTTACCCTTTTTGATTTTGTAGAGTGGCGGCTGCGCAATGTAGACGTAGCCAGTTTCAATAATGCTCTTGAAGTAGCGGAACATGAGCGTCAAAATGAGAGTACGAATGTGCGCACCGTCCACGTCGGCATCGGTTGCGAGAATAATTTTGTGGTAGCGGATTTTTGAAATATCCATCGTGTCGCCAATTGAGGTTCCCATGGCAATGACGAGGTTTTTGATCTGTTCGCTACCAAGCATACGATCGAGTCGGGCACGCTCGACGTTGAGAATTTTACCGCGAAGTGGGAGCACAGCCTGTGTCTTGCGATCACGGCCCATTTTTGCTGTACCACCTGCAGAGTCTCCCTCTACGATGAAGATTTCTGATTCTTCAGCATCTTTACTCTGACAGTCGGCAAGTTTACCTGGAAGTGTCATGCCTTCAAGTGCACCTTTTCGCAAAATAGACTCCTTGGCAGCTTTGGCGGCTTTGCGCGCACGAAGTGCGAGGACCGCTTTACCAATGATCGCCTTGGCTTCATCTGGATTTTCTTCGAGGAATTGTTCGAAGGCTTCGCCAAAAACCTTTTGTACTGCACCCTGGGCTTCAACGGAACCGAGCTTGGCTTTGGTTTGACCTTCAAATTGAATTTCTGGAAGTTTGACTGAAATGATTGCGGTGAGACCTTCGAGAACGTCGTCGCCAGTAAAACCGCCGTCAGCTTCTTTCAGGACAGAATTTTTCTTGGCGAAATTATTGACGAGACGAGTGAGTGCCATCTTGAAACCGACAACATGTGTACCACCTTCTGCTGTGTAAATGTTGTTCGCAAATGGCATGATGCGATCCGCAATATCGTCGACATACTGGAGCGCAACTTCAACACCGACATTATCTTGCTCTTTCTGTACATAGAAAATTTTGTCATTGAGCGGTTTCTGGTGCTTGTTTGTGTATTTAACAAGTGATACGAGACCGCCTTCAAAGTAGAACGTGACTGACGGCACTTCAAGGCCGAGATCCTTAATCCAGAAAATGTCTGTATCGTCGAGCTTGCCGGTATATTCGCGCGCATCAATAATCACAATGCGAAGCGAGCTCACCAGGTACGCCTGCTGACGCAAGTGGTTCACCACAGTGTCAAAATTGAAATTGGTATCTGGGAAAATAGTACCGTCCGGCTGGAAAGTAATGATCGTACCGCGCTCTTTTGACGATGCGACTTTTTTGACCGCAGCTTTTTTCTTGCCCTGCGAATATTCCTGCACAAATTTGCCGCCGTCTTGGTGGACTTCAGCGCGAGTGTAGATAGAGAGCGCATTCACAACAGATGCACCGACACCGTGGAGACCGCCGGACACTTTGTAGCCAGAATCTTCGCCGCCAAATTTGCCGCCGGCGTGAAGCGTCGTCATGACAGTTTCAAGCGCAGAGACTTTTGTCTTTGGGTGAATACCGGTTGGAATACCGCGACCGTTGTCGGCGACACGAATTTTGTTGCCAGGCAAAAGAACGACTTCGATATGGTTACAATGACCACCCATCGCTTCGTCGCGCGAGTTGTCGAAAATTTCCCAAATGAGGTGGTGAAGACCATCGATACCTGTCGTACCAATA
>CAYOEB010000045.1:0-4354 GCA_964403005.1 uncultured Candidatus Saccharibacteria bacterium
CTACGGGTGGTTAGTTTAGTGGTAAAACTACGGTCTCCAAAACCGTTGTCGAGGGATCGATTCCTTCACCACCCGCAGAAAAACAATTTTAAAACCCCGGAAAATAATCCGTCTTAATTTGCCTGCGAGAGACACCAACACTTTTCAATAATTTTTTGTAGTTCACCACCATGCCGTGCGGACCAGAGAGCATAAAGTAACGCTCATGAAAATCTGGCACGAGTTGCTGGAGCATTGCCGCGTCGAGGCGGCCAGTTTTACCTTGCCAAGCTGGACTTGGATTTGAAGCAATGTACTCAGTGTGTACGCCAAAAGGCGCTGCGGCATTGAACATTTCCCAATACGCAAAATCGGTATCAGTTTGCGCAAAGTAGAGCACGACGATATCTCGCTTTTCACCTGTATCAATAATTTGCTTGATCATGCTGCGAAATGGTGTCACACCAATACCACCCGCGATAAAAACCAATTTTTTGAATGGGTCATCGGGCAATGTGAATTCCCCAGACAAATGTGAAGCAACCATAGCTTGTGTCCCGATATGACGCTTGGCAATGTTTGGATCTGCGAGCGCTATGAGCTCTTTTTTAAATGAGCTGCTAGCTTTTTCATCAATACGCACACCGAGGTGAAGCTCTTCTTCTGTAGGAGAAGAAGCCACTGTAAAGTAGCGACGATTGCCGCGGTTATCAGACGGTATATGTGGCAATGTCCACTCCACATACTGCCCAGCTTTGAAACGAAGATGCTGATCAGTTTTGAAAACAAAATTGTAAACAGTATCGGAAAGTCGCTCAACTTTATCAATCATAAGTGTCAGCTTTTGCTTTGAGCTCACGGCATAGGAGTAAAGGTTACCGAGAACGAGCGCAAGTTCAGGAGTTGAATAGATCGGTCCGAGTGAAAATCGTGATGCAAAGAGGAGACCTACAATCGCACCGTATGTCATTTGTGTTGTTTTTGTAGGCGGAGTCGTGAGCGGCTCGGTGAGCATAATTGTCGCAAAGAATACAAACGGCCATGAGAAAAGTAAATCCTTCAAGAAGTTCAAGAAATTGGCATTGCTAGGTAGTATGTACGTCACCGTGAGGCCGAGAATTGCCGCGAGTGCAAACATACCGACAAGTTGAAAACGGCGAATTTTTCGCACAATGAGAAGACCGATCACAAGCGTCATTACAGAAAGTAGTGGCGTTGCAATCCACCACACCACTGCCCCACTCCAGGCAACAGTGAGGAGCACAGCCGCAACAGCAACTGGATTAAATATATGTCGTTTGCCACGAGCAAAGAGAAACTTTGAGAGCATCGTGAGTAAGCTACCGGCAACGAGTGCAATGATTCCGGAAACCGTCATTGATGGCTCAAGAATAAAGAACAAAATGAAACCACTAATATACACTGATTCAACATTTGTCGGTGCCTGGTAAAGTTTGGCAAAAAGCTGATTGGCAACCATTGATGACATCATAATGATGACGAGCGAGCCAAGAAGCGCAAAACCACCGTAGGCAATAACTCCAAAAAAACCGAAAATAATTGAAATCACGGCGAGCAGTGTCAGCCCATAGAGGACAACACGATACATTGTGAGATTATTGAGGAGTTTATCAATAGGATTCATATTTTTATTATACAAAATAAGAGTAATGACTTTTGCACACTATGCGGCTTTGAATAGCACTGCATTGAAGTGTTCTGACTTTTCGATACTCAAATCATCATACAAAATGAGGTAATCAAACTGGAAATGCGCGAGAAGTGTGGCGCTATCTACAAAGAACAGACATGTTGCCATCGCATCTGCGACAAGTGTTGTATCGGCCGTCGTCCAGGTCGCCAAAATGTGCCGAGGCGACGTTTGTGTTCGGGCATCAATAATGTGGTGGTAGTTTGCCCAAGCTCTCCTACTTCCAGATGAACCGCACAAACTTCCACTTTCAACGGCAATCGTGCCAATTACTTTGCTCTTGTCGAGTGGATGCTCAAGGCCAACAACTTCATGGCGCCCATGTATGTACATGTCGCCGCCCGCGTCTACGGTAAACATTTGCACTCCGTGCTGCGCAATGAGCGTTGCAACGATATCAATGAGGTATCCTTTGCCAAGTCCACCAAGGTCGAGCATTGTTGGTTTTTTTATTGTAAGTTTTGGAAATGAGTAGTCGAGTGCTTCTTCCCAGGCAAGCGGCTGCGTCACATTTTTCGGAGTAAGAGAATAGTCCGAGTCATACCCAGCCTGAATGAGCGTATCACCGATGAGCGGTGTAAATGCGCCATCAGTTACCTTGTACAATGTTTCATACAAATCAAACATTGGCTTTGCGTCAGCTGGCAATATGTACTCGCCTGCTTTTGCGTTCATGGCTGCAACAAGTGAATCGTCGCGAAAGCGCGAGTAGTCGGCATCAAAGGTCGCAATACGTTCACGAATAGCCGTCTGAAGCGCTTGGGCTGAGACTTCATCAAGGCGATCATCAATATCAATCGCCCACGTTGTTCCGATTGCTTCAAATGAAAATCGCATAGTTATGCCGCTGCTTGTGATTTGATTGTGTCGAGCGCAGCGTTAAAACCATTTGGCGTAAGTGACGCTCCCGAGATACGAGTGAGATATACACTGTCGACACTTTGACCAACGACATATGGAGTAAACCCTGAGATAAAACGGTTGATATACTTTCGAGAATCACCTCGATTGGCCTGCCCAGTAACCGTTGCATCTGTAATGATGTCATTTGAAATCGTAACTGTAACTGAAATCCTTTCAGAACCCTCTGGCACAAAATACGCGCCGACTGCTGTATATGTGCCATCTTTGTATTTTGATGTAGAGGTGGTGCTACTTGAAGATGACGCAGTGGATGTTGAAGTATTTGAAGATGCACTTGAAGTAGTATTTGAAGACGTACTCGAAGAGCTAGAGCTCGAGGTCGTATTACTCTTGGTTGGTGTTGTGGGATTTTTTACTACCGGAGGTGTATTTGAAATGCTCTCGCCAACATCGATTGCATCGCTTAGAGTTGTGAGATTTTTGCTTGTATCAGAAGGTGTGTATGCAGAAGGACTTCCGTCTGGATACATATTTGTATACGCCACCGCACCCATAGCAACAGCCAAGGAAGCGAGCGAGATGAATCGTGTTTGCCATTTAGTCATGGGAGCAGTATATCAGCTAATTATGAAGGACATATGAAGCGAAATGTGTAATAAAAATAGAGGGTTTCAGGGAATCGAACCCTGTTTACCACCGAGGCAACCCGTTACTCCGCCGAAGCGGAGCCGCGCAGAGCGCCATAATAATACTATGACGATGTGCTTGACCGTTTCCAAATGGAAATGGCCCGTTTATGTATCTTCGCCAAAGGCGAAGCTATAAAGAACAATGCAAAAGGAAGCTTATATAGCAATCCCTTTACATGTACATTTTACTTTAAAACAAAAAGTCCGCCAAGTAAAGGCGGGCTTTTTTGAGAGAAACTACTTCTTTGTCTCCTTATGAACTGTGTTTTTCTTGCACCACTTGCAATACTTTTTAAGCTCAATCTTTTTGGTGACGAGTTTCTTGTTTTTGCTTGACCAGTAGTTGACGTGTTTGCACGTGCCACAGGCAAATTTGATGAGTCTATCTTGTGATCCCATAGTGCCGCTATCGTACTATAAAAGCGGCTTGAGCGCAAGTAGCCTTATTTTGCTATACTTGAGGACATATGGAAATCACCACAATGACCTTTCGGGACATTATCATTCTTGTCCACGCCCTCGCCGCTGCGGCCGGCCTCGGCACCGTCCTTACCACCGACTACCTTTTTATGAAGTTTCTCCGCGACAAGCGCGTCAGCGAGACCAATGTGCGAACGATGAAGCATTTGTCAGAAGTTATATGGATTGCGCTTACGGTGCTTATCGTGAGTGGCATATACCTCGCCGCCACAAAAGCCGGTATTCTCCATTCATCAAAATTCCTCCTCAAAATGGTTGTCGTGCTCACACTCACCATCAATGGCTTTGTACTCAACCTTTTTGTCACACCAAAACTTTCAAAAATCGCTTTTACTAAGACCGGAATGCTTCCAGACGACCATCCAGACAAAATTCGGAAAATTGCTGTCTTTGCTGGTGCCATTTCCGCCTTCTCTTGGATTCTGGCATTTATCCTCGGCAAAATGAAATCGATCCCACTTGGTGTCGCGGAAGCAATTGGCTTTTACCTAGTAATATTGATTGTTATTGGTGTTGTCGCAAGCCTCACCAAGCCAAAGGCTTAACTTTTTCCAAAAATCCTGTATAGTATCGGTACGCGTCGGTGGTAGAGTGGTCAATTACAACAGACTGTAAATCTGTCGGCTTCGGC
>CAYOEB010000046.1:0-1590 GCA_964403005.1 uncultured Candidatus Saccharibacteria bacterium
CGGTTACGGTCAGGAGCTCGTTGAAGCAGCAGATAAGTATGACATTGACTGGAGGTTGCTCCCGGCCCTCGCTATGCGAGAATCGACCGGTGGCAAGCAGGCTTGTGGTGGTAAACTCTCAGCAGAGTGGAATCCATGGGGCTGGAATTCGTGCAAAGGCAATGGTTTTGATTCGATGGAAGACTCTATCGATGCTCTTGCGAAGCACCTTTCTGGTAACCATGAGAGAACCGCCCGCTACTACAAGGACAAGACCACAAAGCAGATTCTAGAAACCTACAATCCGCCATCTGTTGTCCCAACCTACGCCAAAGAAGTTATGGGAATCATGAATAAGATTTTTCCGACTGAAGTGGTGGTAGTGCCAGAAGACTTTAGCTCAACTTTTGCTAGTGCTGACACGTCAGATGCAGCAAAAGCAGATGTAAAGCTTGTCTCATTCCTTAACCTCGCACAATAAAAAGCGCCTTGCATTGGGGCGCTTTTTGTTTTGTGTAAGCGTGAGCTTAATCCTTTTCATCTAACCACCAGAAACGACTTTTTGGTTGATCACCATGGTCAACTAAATAGTGTTTGTGAGGTTGTTGCGGCTGCTGTGGCTGCTCTCTTTGTTGAGCGTGTGATTGATCTACTACGGTAAAAGCACTCTGTCCTTTTTTTAAAAACGTCATAACAAGGCTTTTAAAAGAGGATGGACCATGTGCCTTTTGTAGCATGAGTGAGCTTTTGTATAAATGCTCAATGTTTTGATTGAGCACGGTCACATATCGAGTATCTGTAAAGTCCTTTTGTAAGGACATGCTTTTGCATTTTTCCTCGAACGTTTTGGCAAATAACTCAAGCTCTCGCAGTACCTTTTGAGATATTGTTTTCATAGAAAGAGGTTTTCTATATTATGACACTTCCTATAAAAAAAGCAATAGTTAAGTTATTTTAGATTTCCTTGAGCTTTTCTATAACTATGCTTTTTTCTCCGTTACGAACCGTAACTTTGCCTTCGAAAGCCACAGTTTTGTCTTGAACAACAACTTCGGCGAGATCCTTAAATGTTTTTGGAAAGACGACAGCTTCAATTGAGCCAGAAAAATCGGCAACTTTAATGAATGCCATACGATCATTGTTTTTAGTAAACACAGCGCGGACGTTTTCAATGATTCCAGCGAGGACGACTGGCATACCGTTTTGAACTTCAGCGTGAACCTTTTTGATGTTAATTGGGCGAGCGAGGAGCTTGTCACGAATTTTGTCGAGCGGGTGGCCAGAGACATAGAGACCAAGCAGCTCTTTTTCCCAGGCAAGAATTTCTTGTTTGCTAATAGGTGGCATTGCTTGGAGATTAAATGTTGGGCCAGCTTCAGGTAAATCACCAAAGAGGGAAATCATGCCAGCATTTTTCTTGCCTTCGCGATTGTATTCAAGCATGTTTTCAATGTTGCCAAAGAGCGTCGCGCGATCGCCAAATGTGTCCATGGCACCGGACTTAATCATAGCTTCGAGCGATTTCTTATTTAAATTTTTGTGGTGGACGCGATCGAGGAAGTCACCGATTGATATGTATGGACCACGATCTTTTCGCTCTTCAATAATTGC
>CAYOEB010000046.1:1690-4012 GCA_964403005.1 uncultured Candidatus Saccharibacteria bacterium
GCAACCATCATGACGTCGTCTTGGTAGGTGATAACGCCGTATGATGCATCGAGAATATCTTTCATGCGTGGATCGAGATATCGAATGAGCGCAGGGTTGTGCTTACGTTTGATGTATTCAGGAATTGTTTCCATTGGACCAGGACGATAGAGCGCGACCATGGCATTGATGTCGTGAATGGTCGACGGCTTGAGCTCTTTGAGGTAGCGCGTCATGCCAGAACCGTTGAGCTGGAACAAACCTTCAGTTTGTCCACGTGCGAGCAGTGCAAAGGTGCGCTTATCATCGAGCGGAATATGTTCGAGATCGACACGAACACCGTGCCGCTGCTCAACCAGCTGAACAGCCTCAGCCAAAATAGATAAGTTGCGAATACCGAGGAAGTCGAATTTGGTGAGACCAACACCGTCTTCACCGACTGTGTACATATCGTACTGCGTGATGATTTTGCCACCTTTCGGGTCGAATTGCAGTGGAACATACTCATCGAGCGGACGAGGGGAAATGACCACACCGGCAGCGTGCACTGAGATATGTCGAACGCCACCCTCAATTTTTTTGGCGAGATCGATAATGCGTTTTGTGTCAGCTTCAGTGTCATAAGCTTTTTTGAGTTCAGGTTCAAGCTCCATGGCATGGTCAATTGTCATTGGCATACCTTGCGAACCCATAGGAATCATTTTTGAAAGGCGATCGCCAGTGTCGTATGGATAACCAAGTGCGCGCGCGACGTCACGTACTGCACCGCGTGCCATCATCGTACCGAATGTACCGATCTGTGCGACTTTGTCAGCACCATATTTACGCTTTGCATATTCAATCATTTCGTCGCGGCGGTTGTCGGCGAAGTCCATGTCGATATCGGGCGCAGATGGACGTTCTGGGTTGAGGAAGCGTTCGAATGGCAATTTATATTCGAGCGGATTCACCGATGTAATACCGAGTACGTACGTAGTCATTGATCCAGCGACCGATCCTCGAATGTTGGTGAGAATGTTATTTTCGTGCGCGTAGCGGAGCAAATCTTGCACGACGAGGAAGTAGTGCGCGTAGCCTTTCATGGCAATAACTGAAAGCTCGTAGTCGAGACGTTCTTTGGCTTTGGTGTCATTTTGCAAACCGCGGCGCTCCATACCGGCATACGCAGTTTCTTTGAGTGTTTCGTCGGCGGTTTTACCTGCTTCAAGAGGGAATTCAGGAAAGACAAACTTGCCGAGCACGAGGTCGAGTTCACACATATCGGCAACCTTTGCTGTGTTTTCAACTGCGCCAGGAATACCTTCAAATAGTTTGATCGCTTCTTCGGTATTGATGAGGTGGTAGTCGCCGTCTTTCATCGACATGCCACCATTGCCACGAGCATCGGCACCTGTGTTTATGCGCAAGAGCGCTTCGTGTGCATCTTGGTCATCGTGCATCAAATAGTGAGAGTCGTGAGTGCCAACAATCGGAATACCAAACTCTTCATGGAGCTGAATAATGCCATTTTTCCAATTCTCCCAGCCGGGCACTTCTTTGTGCGCCATGATTTCAAGAAAGAAATTTTCTTTGCCAAATATTTCTTGGTACTCCTTCACAAGCTCGCGACCACGTTCGATATTATTTTCGCGGAGCGCTTGGCCCATTTCAGAAGCCGGACAGCCGGAGAGGCAAATAATGCCTTCGCTATACTTCCGCAAAATCTCTTTATCCATACGTGGTTTGTAGTAAAAGCCTTCGAGGTGGGCAAGCGTAGTGAGTTTGATGAGGTTTCGGTAGCCAGTTTCATTGCGTGCAAAAAGGGTAATGTGATTGCGCTTGCCATCAACACCAGTTTCCTTGTCTTTGCGACTGCGCGCGGCAAGGTAACCCTCGACACCGAGGATCGGTTTCAAGCCAGCCTTTTTGGCTTCCATGTAAAAGTCGATGGCGCCATACATTGCACCATGGTCGGTGAGCGCGAGCGCCGGCATGTCATATTTTTTTGCAGTTTTAACAAGGTCGGAAACTTTCGACAAGCCGTCGAGGAGGGAATAGTGAGAGTGGGTATGGAGGTGTACAAAACGTACACCTTTTTCTGTATCTGATTCAGCCATAAGCGTCCTATTATACCAGTCCCTCGTAACATTTGACAAAAGTATTTATTTGCTATGATACAGCTATGATTATCGGTATTGATGAAGTTGGGCGTGGGCCGATTGCTGGGCCGGTTTGCGTGGCGGCTTTTTTCGTGCCGCGACCCGCGCACTTTAAAAAGGTACTCAAGAAAGCGATCGGGGAACACAAACTCCCACTCCGTGATTCAAAAAAACTTTCTGCATTGCAGCGTGCGAGTTGGCATAA
>CAYOEB010000047.1:0-3999 GCA_964403005.1 uncultured Candidatus Saccharibacteria bacterium
GGTGGGTCACTGAGTGGCGGAACAAATACGTCGGTTCCAGATTTTAACAATGTACCGACGACACCTACCTCAAATATTGTCGCCTGTGACAAAAATTTTGATGATATCCCCGCAATTATCACCTATGCGATTTGTACAATAAAAAATTCAATCATTCCACTTCTCTTTGCGGTTGCGCTCCTCATTTTTACTTGGGGTGTCGTCAAATATGTTATTGCGGGAGATGGCTCAGAAGATAGGGAAGAAGGCAGGTGGTTTATGATTTATGGTGTTATCGGCTTCTTCGTCATGGTGTCAGTATGGGGTTTGGTGCGGCTGGTCTCAAATACCATTGACATCGGTTCAGCTTTTCCACCGCAATTCTAATGTACAGCCCTTGCAGGGTGGTATACTGAAGGAGTCAGCGGTCTATCCGCTACATTTATAAATTTGTGGTCGAATAGATTTCACACATAGTAATTATGAAAAAAATAGCAGCATACATTTTACCATTTTTGGTACCGGTTATGGCATTCGCACAGACCACAGGTACAGATGGCGCAGCAGTTCTCGACAAGGCCTTCTACTACGTAGATCGTCTTACGTTCCTCGCTGTTGCAGTTGGTATCCTCATCTTCATTTGGGGTATCATCCGTTACGTCGTTGCAAACAACGAAGAGCAGAAGGCAAATGCACAACGCCTCATTCTCTACGGTGTTATTGGTCTCTTTGCCATCACGGCTATCTGGGGTCTCGTCAAGTTCCTCAGCAACACGACAGGTGTCGGCGGTGAAGTTGCTCCAAACTTGCCTTGTCCTCCAGGCTACGGTTGCTAACTACTCTCTATGCTTGAGTTTTGGCTTCCTCATGTCGCGAAAGCAGCAGCGGATCTCAGCGTTCTCAGAAACTTTATTTTGAAAGTTGAGACGGTGATCCTCAACCCAGTTATCAAACTCGGTTTTGCTATTGCACTTGTCCTATTCCTCTATGGTGTTTTCCAGTTTATTGCTAATGCTGAGAGTAAAGAATCACGTCAGCAAGGAGCACGCCATATCCTATGGGGAATACTCGGTATGTTCATAATGGTTGCCGCAGGCGGCATTATGAGGGTCATTTGCGGTAGCTGGGGACTGCAAAATCCAAGTTCGTGCAATCCTTTCTAGGCTTCAGTTTACAAAGGCTCGCATTTACGAAAACCAAAATAAAAAGGGCTCCAAGATATTCTTGGAGCCCTTTGGCTTTTCACTATTCAATTTTTACTTTTTTGCATTCTTGTTTTTTCGTGATGAAAAACGTTTTCTGACATTTTTCTCAACTACTCTTGCAATGCTTTCAGCTGCGATAGTACTACCTTTGATGACTGTTCCAATAGTTTCTGCGGCAGAATGAATCACGTTGTCAGGGTCGTTGATCGTGAACACCGTTTCCTCAGTTTTGACGAGCCCCTGTCCGCGCTGGACAATGAGCAATGCTTCCTCAGAATCAACACCACTTTTCTTAAGAATCTTTGCGGATTTTACAATTGCTTTTGCTTTAGCATTTTCACCCTTGCCAATATACGTTTCCATCGACTCTTTCTTGAGTACTTTGTAGAACTCAGGATCAATCACTGGATCATTGAGCAGTACGTCCTGGATATCGATACCATAACGTGCCATTGTTGATAAGCTGTCGCCAATACTGACTTCAGCTTCGATGGCATTCTCAATCAGATTTCTGATTTGCTTAATGACTTCGTGCTTGCCTGTCTCAATATACTGGGCAGTGTATTGAGCAAACCTACTTAATGATGACTGCTGTGCAAGTGACTTGAGATTCATGTCAATCACTACTCTAGGTTTATCACCCACGGCATACATGAGGGGAGCTGATACTGGCATATACATGATTTGCCCAGTAGCAGATACGGACCAGCCATCACTCGTTATCCCTTCGATTTTAATTTCTACGGGTATTTGAATTTCTTCTTGTCCGTAGGCAATCGAAGTATTCTCAATGATAGGGTAGAGGAAACTTACCTCTGATCCCAATTGTCTGTCCATAACCATCTCACCGAAAACGGTGAAGGCTTGGATACGTTTTGCGCTCCCACGTACGGTTCCATTTCGGAAATATATGAGGATTGCAAGAATGATTACTGATGCGATCCCCCAGTTGAGACTGAGACGTACCGCACAGAAAATCGTAATTGCGATTAAGCAAGTTGCAATGGTCCAAGCTTCCACGAGCCGGCCAATGCCAATTTTTTTGGTGGGCTCAATAGTTTGCTGCTGTGTTTGCATTTTGTTGTCGATTTATAGGTTCGTGTACATTATACACCAAATAAACAAAAAAGTCAAGCAAGAATTGCCTGACTTTTGAAGGGTTTTTTGCGCACACTACCGTTAATTTTAGTAGCCTGGAGGATCAAATTTACTCATCAAGAGTAGTTTTGCGGGCCTACCGTTTCCTGACCGCAACCAAAAATCGGTGTGGTCGTGCGGTGTTTTTCCATTATCAAATGTGCCATACCTCAATACAAATTCTTCGTACGGATACTGTTTGCATTTGAAGATAATTACCTGGTCGTCCGACTGTGTTGTGTAGTTTATCAAATAGTGTGGGTTGACGATAAAATCAACCGAACCATTTGCTGGTACATACACAGGCTCCTCTGTTCTGAAGCCATTGTTGTCCTCGTTAGTTTTTTCTTTACTGTGTCCTGTCATTACGACCGTGAGGATAACAATAATCAAACCAAAGATGACGACTGGAAATATCCAAGCTGGAATTTTTGTTACCGTGGGCGCTTTATACTCCGGTGTTTTCCGAGGTGAATACTTTATCCCACTTTCCTCTGATGTGGTGGAGCGTTGTTGTGCCTGTTGCGCTGTATGTGATTTTTTAAATGCCATTGTCCGAGTGTTTAAGGTTCTTTTGTATTATACACCAAATAACCAAAAAAGTCAAGCACTGTCAATGTGCCGGGGAGAGGACTTGAACCTCCACAGGATTACTCCCGACTGCTCCTAAGGCAGTTGCGTCTACCAATTTCGCCACCCCGGCGTGTCTATTTGTCCAATGATTATACTATTCTTTCCAAAAGACGTCTCTTTTTAGTAGCTCATCACCAATTACCTCTACAAAACGTCTCATAATCGGAAAACCTTCTGTTGCAATACGTTTCTTGGTCATATGTAAATCATATGTAAATTTTGCTTCCTTTAGTCGAGCCGAGCTGACAGGGTCAAGCAGTTCAAATGAAGGTTCAATTTTATCAAGTGCATTTACAAAACGAGCCTCTGGGCTTTGCTTATCTTCATATTCTTGCCACAGCGCTTTGGCTCTTGTTTGCATGTGTGCTGGTAATTTGGCAAATGTCTGAATTGCGTCCTCGGCCTCTCGGTCTTGGTCAGCCTTTGTCTTTTGGTGGTAGGGAATGTCTCCGTGCGCAATTTCACCGAAATCATGATAGAGAATCATGGTATAGACTTTTGCTTCATCGAGGAGTTGTTCAGGATCTTCAATTGGTAAAAAATACTGAGCTAAATAGATGAGCGCAAAAATGTGGTCAGCAACGGATTCGCTGTGGAGCTCCGGGTCACGAGTCGAACCATAGCGAATAGTCCGCTTGAGTTTATAGCCAATGCGAATTTGCATCGCTGCTTCCATTATTTGGGAATCAGACCAATTTTGTGTCGGAAGCAGTGTGGTCATATTTGTGCGCCCACAAGGATTCGAACCTTGGACCATCTCCTTAAGAGGGAGTTGCTCTACCAACTGAGCTATGGGCGCTTATCGTTATTGACGATGAACGAATTATAAATAAAAATCTACAATTTGCAACGTGTGCCCAGGGCGGGAATCGAACCCGCACGCCTTACGGCTGCCGATTTTAAGTCGACTATGTCTACCAATTCCATCACCCGGGCAAAACTATTTTACTCACTTGCAACTATGAGTGATTCCTCACAATTGCCTTGAGGCCTAGGGCGGAATCGAACCGCCGTATAAGGGTTTTGCAGACCCTTGCCTTACCAC
>CAYOEB010000048.1:0-3208 GCA_964403005.1 uncultured Candidatus Saccharibacteria bacterium
TTTGCCGACTTTTTTGCCACAAGTAAATGCACTTATCAGTAAGCATAAAGAGCTCGTCTACACGATTGCTGGGCACGCAGGAAATGGAAACTTTCACATTATTCCACTCATGGATTTCAAGAATCCAAAAATTCTCGACATTATTCCTGAACTCTCGGACAAAGTCTATGACCTTGTACTCCAGTACCAGGGCTCGATTGATGCTGAGCACAATGATGGTATTGTTCGTACTCCTTATCTAGTTAAGCAGTATGGTCCTGAGGTTGTACGCCTTTTTGGCGAAGTGAAAAAAGCCTTTGATCCACAAAATCTATTTAATCCTGGAAAAAAAGTAGGCGGAACCATCGACTACATGAAAAATCATATTACGGTAGAGCACGACACGGTTCACGGTTCATAATATTTGAGATAAGAAAAAGTGCCATAAATAATGGCACATTTTTGAGATTACCTTAAATAAGAGACCCTAATGATACTCCGGTCATAGCCGATGTAAATATGATTAGAACAAAAATCATGGTGACAACTTTGATCCTAAAATCATTACTAGGTATATGCTTCTGAATCCATAACAAATATACTGGCCAAGCTATAAGTATTCCTAAGTAGACTGTAATATAGAATCTCATCACCAGGAAAAGCGGTAGGTAGTTCTGTCGAGCTAACCATATCAGAGCTAAACCTGAGAAAAAGGTAATAACTACAGAAATGACAAGTTCAGTCTTAAATAATGAGAATGACAACTTGATGGTGTGTATATAATCTTTCATTTTATTTTTTCTTTATAGTACAATTTTTTTAGATTAGAGTCAATACCTGTAAGATAGTCTTGTAAAAAACGTCAAAATAGGTATACTATAGGCCTATGACAACACTGCAAGCACAATTCCGCAAAACGAGCGAAAACCTCGATGCCATCAGGCAAACCGGCAACATTCCGGCTGTTTTTTACGGCGCTGGCAAGGATTCTACTCCTATCTCAGTCCCAGCAATGGCTTTTGAAAAAGCCCTCAAGGAAGCAGGTGAATCAACAACAATTCGTCTCGCACTCCCAGATGGCGAACTTGATGTCCTCATCCACGACATTCAGCTTGATCCAGTCAAACACATTCCGGTACACGCAGACTTCCTCGTTGTCGACATGAATAAGCCAATCGATGTCATGGTTGGTCTCGAATTTATTGGTGTCGCCCCTGCAGTCAAAAACGGTCTCGGCGTACTCACAAAGGTTATGCACGAAATCGAAGTAAAAGGCCTCCCTAAGAACATTCCTCACGTTATCGAAGTTGACATCAGCACTCTTGAAACCCTTGAAAATCAAATCCATGTCAAAGACCTCAAGCTTCCAGCAGGTGTCGAAACACCAGCCCATGCAGATGAAGTTGTCGCTCTCGTTTCAGCAGTCAAGGAAGAAGTAGAAGAGACAGCACCAGTTGACCTCTCGACAATCGAAGTCGAACAGAAGGGTAAGAAGGAAGAAGAAGGCGAGGCTGCAGCAGAATAAGTCACTTCGTTCCGGTTCATTTGTTTCAATTTTAGTTCAATGCATTTCAACAAAGCCACAAGAAAAGCAAGGAAAATTGCGCTCGCGCTTGCGACGCTTGTCCTTGCTTTTTTTGCTTTCTACACAGTCCATGCTCAGTCCACAAGCTCGGATCTTTCTGCGGCTCAAGACGAACGCTCTCAACTCGAAGCCCAGCTCGCGCAGCTTCAGGCCGAAATTGAAGCCAAACAAAAGGAGCTTGCCAACCAAAAGGGTCAGTCGGCTTCAATTACCAATGAAATCAAGATCATTACAACGCAGATCAATACGGCAAAACTAAAAATTCAGGCCAAAAATCTGACGATTTCAAAGCTTTCTAAAGATATTTCAAAAAAGGAAACAACAATTGACACTCTTGAACAGAAACTCGACAAGGAGAAAGAGTCACTTGGACAAATGATCCGACAAACACACCAAATCGACGAAACACCTTTTGTCTACATCGCGCTTGGAAACAATACTGTCTCTGATTTTTATCGTGACCTCGACTCATTTGAGACACTCAAACTCTCAGTCAAAGTCTCGCTCGACCAGGTACGTGAAATCAAGGATGACACCGAAGCCGAGAAGCAAGATCTTGAAAAAAAGCATGACCAGGAACAAGATGCAAAGTATGAGCTTGAAAGCCAGAAGAAATCAATTGAACGAGACGAAAAGCAGCAGCAGGCACTCCTTAAGGATAGTAAGAATAAAGAAAAATCAATTAGCGATGTTATTGCTGAGCGCACCGCGCAGGTAAATAAAATCAAGGCTCGACTCTTCAAATTTGCCGGCGGCACTGCAGCTATTCGTTTTGATGCTGCACTCCAGTATGCACAAGAAGCCTCAGCAAAAACTGGTGTTGAGCCGGCATTCGTGCTCGCTATTTTGACTCAAGAAAGTAACCTTGGTTCAAACGTCGGTAAATGTTACCTCACCAATGCGTCAACTGGCGCTGGTGTAAATGTTTCTTCTGGAAAAACGTATCCAAATGTCATGAAGCCAACTCGTGATGTGCAGCCATTTCTTACAATTGCTTCAAATCTTGGCTTTGATCCATATAAACAAGTTGTTTCTTGTCCAATTGCTGGCGCTGGTGGTTATGGTGGCGGTATGGGCCCTGCTCAGTTTATTGCCTCAACCTGGAAGTCAATTGAGAGTCGTATTGAATCAGCGCGCGGAGTCTCAGTCGCAAATCCATGGGATGCAGAGGACGCAATTATGGCATCGTCAATCTACCTTTCAGACCTCGGTGGTAGTGGTTCTAGTGCCGCAAGTCAGCAACGTGCAGCATGTAAATACTATGGAACTGGTGGCTCTACCTGTTCATATGGACGCAGCGTGATGAATCTCAAGCTAGGTATTCAGGCTGACATCGACTACCTCAATGAGTATGGTGTCTCGAGACGCTAAAATACCCTTATATTTTAAGCTTTTTCCGCAATTACCGAAACTTGCATTTTCCCCAAAAACCTGTAGAATAGGCCTGTTATGAAAAAAGACATCCATCCAAAATATTTCGCTGATGCCAAGGCAGAATGTGTCTGTGGCGCAAAGTACACTCTCGGTTCAACCATGGAGTCTTTTCGTGTTGAAATCTGCAGCAATTGCCACCCATTCTTCTCAGGTAATGAAAAGGTGCTTGACACCGCAGGTCGTGTTGAACGCTTCAAGAAGCGCGCAGCA
>CAYOEB010000049.1:0-3181 GCA_964403005.1 uncultured Candidatus Saccharibacteria bacterium
TTTTTTGATCTGTCATTTTAAATACACATATGGGGTTTGTTCTTGTGCGTCGATTCCACCATGGATTCGATTGGCAAAGAAAGCACTAGTTTCGATATACTACTCTCTTTGCCAACCATATCTCTGGTAGTCAAAGTAAAGACAAATCATCTATTTTTTGAAAGAACTGGATAGCTATAATAACCTCAAAAAACACAGTTGTCAATAAAAAAAGCCGCTCGAATCGAGACGGCTCTTGTACAACCCCAATAAACAAACAGAATGCATACACAATGAACTCATAATGTACTCAAAACTTTTTGAATTTCTCTTGAAATCTCAATAAGTGTAAGCGGCTGAGTAAGATACGACATATGTGCGCCAAAACCGGCTTTCATCAATTCTTTTTTATCTGCAATAGAACAGATAATGAATTTTGGTTTCGAGTGGTGATGTTTTGTGCAGACATCAACTATGTGTTCGTAGAGTAGAAATCCAGTACTACCCGCAACATCGAGTGACATAGTGCGATCAGTAGGGATACTACTTTTTACAAGATTTACAGACGGAAAGACTGGTTCAAGAATAATGAGATTTGGTTCATTGTTTTTGAGCCAATCAAGTACAGACTTTTCTTCGCATAAGACTATGTACGAGTAACCTGTGGTAGGTGCAAGCCCTTTTGCCATTTCTCCTGCTCTACCAGGAATGGCATCAACAATGAGTATTGTTTTCATAGCAATGATTTTAGGCAACACTATCACCCATTGCGACTTTTGTCACTTCAGCGATACCAAGTTCAATAGGCGTCTTGCCATTGTGAGGATGGCCAGGTGCAATGAAAACTGGCATCGCGTAACCGCAGTTTTCCAGGTACTGGTAGACCAGCGGTAAATGTGCAGAACAATACGATAACGAATCAAAATACTCTCCATGTTGCGAATGTATATTGAGTCGAACATTTGTACGCTGATGAGTTGCACCACCGCAGCTTACCTCCACATTGAATGCATTCGGGAGTCGGTCAGTAATTCGTATCTTTTTCCCCTCAGGAAAGAGAATGCCGACTGCAGTAATAGCATGCTCGTCAGAAATAGCAGCAAACGGCATGAGCTCAGTACGATCGCCGTAGCGAGCGAGAATGCGCGAAATATTTTCCGCACTCAGGGCATAGGGATTTTTCATATATGTTTGATTTTGTATGAACGTTGAGAGACTTTCCCTAACTATAACTTAACGGTGAGTAGAAATGAAATTGGCAACCTGGCTGGTCAACACCTCATTATCGAGAGGAGAAAGATAAAAATCGTGACCAGTTTCAAAAAAGCGGAGGGCTACAGAAGGCGAAAAAGCGTACGCACGTTCTACTCCTTTGCCACCATATTCATCTCGCGTACCCTGAACAATGAGCATAGGTGTCATAAGTTTAGCCAAATGAATGTATCGCACAGGTTCAACGGACCTATCTGGATGTTTAAACGGATAACCAAGGCAAACGATTGAAGCAATGTATGGACTAAGGCTATCAGCTATTAAACTCGCCACTCGCCCACCAGCAGAACGCGAAAGAATTGAAACTGAGACCTGGTCGCCATATTGCTTTTGGAGTGCTGCAATCGTATGCCGAAGATTTTTTGCTCGACCATTAATCGTTTTTTCACGGAAATAGCGCATGCTCAAGTAATGCCGCATGTGTCGAGGGTGTATGAGTAAAAGAAAAAATTTTATAAGCCACCTCAAACTATGCGGCCAAGAACCAAGACGATCATTTGGATCCAGGGGCCCAAAACCCCCCAGGCCAAGCGGGTTATACCAAATAACCTCATACTGCTCCCCTTTTATTGATTCAAGCTTACTTGCCACCGCAGCAACCAATGGCTTAATCAGGTGTGAATCCCTATACATATTGTCACGCTCCAAAATGAGGAGAATACGCTTCATAGTTAGTAGTATACGCGAAATTAACCTTAATTTCTAAGGATTTTATCTAAAGAATCACCTTTGCGGCGGTAGTGTATTTTTGTATATCTATGTATTGACAAATTACTCAATATTTGCTATAATATAAATAACCAAAAACTATTCCTTATGAACACAACACTAGAAACTACCGTTGCCGCAATTTCGTTTTCAACTGGAATCATGACTGTGCTCATGCATACACAAGAGACAATTCGCCTCTTTGAGCATGAAGGTCACCGTTTCCGTCAGTTTGTTTTCGTAAATGAATTTGGAGCCCCGGTTGATAACCACGAGTTTGCACTCATGGATACATACGAGGATTTCGGAGCACGCCACATGCGCCACCCAAATCGAACCGGAAAAATTGAAAGAAATTTTTCATGGATTGGAGTGAGTACAAAAGCTAACAAATCTCATCGCCGCGCAATCAATGCTCGTGCAAGACACAGCAAACAAATCAATTAGGACGCTAGTCCTAAAAAAGGCCAACCTTTGGGTTGGCTTTTTTGTTTACTAGATATTCCTTACTATAGCGACGAAACTTCTTCTAACGTTTGGGTAATTATTTTTGCAGCATAGTCTGCATCAGATGGACGATCAAAGAGAAAAGCTCCTTTAAATAATGCACGTTTGAGGAGAAGCGGAAACCAATGTATGTCATCAGACCACATTTGCTGAAATGGGATTTCGTCCACTGAAAACCATGCGGGTTTCATTTCCTCAGTTTCAATTGATGTATCGGTAAAATTTTCCAGCCTATACACATGAACTTCAAGAACTTTATCATTCTCCTGAAATGAAAAATCGAGAATGCCGACCTTAGAAAGTCTTCCATCAGTAATGCCGACCTCCTCTCGAATCTCACGAACTACAGCTTCATCTATAGTCTCGCCTTCCTCAACCTTGCCACCAAAACCATTCCATCGCCCCGCGCCAAACCCGCGCTTTTTCATTCCAAGTAGTACCTTATCGCCCAATACCGGCACACAGAGCGTGAGTAATTTTTTATTCATATAGATAGTATACAATAGTCACATGGCTACTACCCAAACCCTCCACGGCACCATCCACAAACTCCCCAATGATTTTCAAGCAGCTATTTTGGCAAAACCAAAAGTAGCTTCACTTTGGGCCGACATTACTCCCCTTGCTCGCAACGAATGGATTTGCTGGGTAACTTCTGGTAAAAAAGCCGAGACGAGAGCAATCCGTATCAAAAAAGCACTGTCCAAGATGTCAG
>CAYOEB010000050.1:0-3018 GCA_964403005.1 uncultured Candidatus Saccharibacteria bacterium
GAAAGGAGCAAGTGACCTGTGAGCGCGGCATTGACGGCAATTTCGGCAGTTTCTGTGTCTCGGATTTCACCAACAAGAATAATATCTGGGTCTTGGCGTACAATCGAGCGTAAACCACGAGCAAAGGTAAGATTTGTGCCTTCATTTACCTGAATCTGATTTACGCCAGCGAGCTTATACTCAACCGGATCTTCGATAGTCGTAATGTTAACTTGTGGACTGTTGAGGATTTTGAGGAGCGCGTAGAGAGTTGTCGATTTACCAGAGCCAGTCGGACCTGTGACCAGAATCATGCCGAAAGGAAGATCTGCGGCTTTACTAATGAGTTCTTCGTTGGATTCAGAAAGACCAAGATCACCAAGTGTAAAGTCACGGACATATTCACCAAGAATACGAATAGCGATTTTTTCACCATCAACAGTGGGCATAACAGAAACACGGAGATCAACCTGCTTCCCTTCTTTGGTTTTGTGGCGAATTGAACCGTCTTGAGCAATATTGTGCTCGTCAGTGCGAAGTTTGGCCTGTACTTTGACGCGATTAACGATGTTGTCATAGTACGCACGAGGCAACGTGCCTGCTTCTTTGAGTACACCATCTACGCGAAAACGAATGAGGATATTTTGCTCGCTTGGCTCGAGGTGGATGTCGGACGCATTGAAACCAAGCGCATCAGAAATAATTTCATCAATAATTTCAGGCGCAATACGATTGTTTTCTTTGAGAATTTTTGAAAAACGAGTTTCAAGTGGATGCTGGTAGCGAATGAAAATTGAAGAAATATCCTCTGGAAGCGAATACATGAGCGCGATTTTCTTGCCGCTTTCTTTAGTTTTTGCAGATTTGAGATCGGTTTCAAGATTTTTGAGCAAACCCTTGGCACCAGGATCATCGGTCGTGAGCGTAAGCGTCGTTGGTGAATCTTTAAATGGGACAACACGGTACTTTTGGGCGATTTCTTCGGGAATTTTTTCAAACATTTCCCGATCAGGAATTTGACTATTGAGATCAGCGTATGGCACCCCATAGTGTTCGGCAATGGCCTGGCCAATGAGGTCACGCGTCATGATATTTTCAGAAATGAGGTAGCTAAAAAAGTCCGTGTAGCGAGTCGCGGCCATTTTTTCTTCAGCTTCTTTTATATCCCCTTTCTCAAGGTAGTTCTGTTCAACCAGAATTTTTTTGAGCGTATCATTTTCAATGAACATATATGTATTCGCTTAACCCAACACTTTTTTAATGTTTTCTACTAAGGTAACGATCGGTGTATTTGACTTAATAAAGTACTCTTCGGCACCAAAGGCTTTGGCTTTTTTGATATCTTCAGACTGGCTGAGGTTTGAGAGGACAATGACTTTTATCGGAACTTTATTTTCGTGGACATATTCGAGTACATGAAAACCGTCGTACTGTGGCATGACGAGATCGAGAATAGCAACATCAAAGTTTTCTGCTTTAATTTTCTTTACTGCATCGCCACCGTCAGTTGCAATGGCGGTTTCGTACCCTTCTTTGGCAAGTTTTAATTCGAGCGCCTTTGAAAGCGGTCGCTCATCCTCAACAATGAGAATTTTTTTTGTCTTTGCTGACATAGCTAAAAAAAGTATACCATGTGTTTACTAAAGTGTGGAAAGCGCAAGGTGTGAACAGTCCGCAGAGAGCAACTTTCTACTGACTTTAGCCAAAGCCATCAGAATGCACTGGAGATGTTGCCAAAAATCTATTTTTTGGTAGAATCGCAGTACAGCCCTGCATGCCATATATATGGTAAATATGGGCCGTTAGCTCAGCTGTAGCGCTTCATGAAAGCAGTATTGAAGTGAATATGGGCCGTTAGCTCAGCTGTAGTGCTTCGTGAAAGCAATATTGGTATAAATAAATATGGGCCGTTAGCTCATCTGGTAGAGCACCTCATTTGCAATGAGGGGGTGGCAGGTTCGAGTCCTGTACGGTCCACAAAGAAAAAACCATCTACTAAAAGGTGGTTTTTTGGTATTTTGCCATAACAAGCTTCTTTATTTCCTTAGCTTTTTGCAATCTATACTTTTTCTCTTCATCATTCCAGTCATAAACATATTTCTTATTCACCGCCCCATGTGATCCTTTCTTTACACTCACCGCATTAAAGTCATCATCATTTGAGCAGGAAATAATAGTTACTTTCTCATTGTGTTCTAAAATATTTGGAATAATTTCATAACCCCAACCATCGCCAACATCGCCATCGAGCATGACAACATCATACTTTCTTTGCGTTAGGTATAGTTTGGCTTGAGTTAAGTTATACGTATGAGCAATCGCAAGCTGAAAATTGGGAAATACAATTTCTTTAAGAAATGTCTCAATAGGCGCATGCACTAATTCGAGGTCATCGATAATTAATATATCTAGTTCTTTCTTCATCGATTTTTTCCTCACAATATGTTTTTCTGGGACAGCAGTCAAGGATACGATGTAGCCTTATACTACAAACTTATTGTTGCTTGACATTTTACATTAATTGTGCTATTATTACGCGAAACTATATAAATAAGAACATTTAAAACCAACCATACAAAACCTAAGAAAAATGAAGCAGAAACTGTCTCACCTTCTCGTTGAAACACTCCGCCATATGGCCACGTATATTCGTAACCATTATGGAAGTAGTAATAAAGTTCTCCGGGAAAAGCAGATGAATGTCTTCGAGGCAGTCTATGCGTTTTTCAAGGAGAAAAAAACCAGCGGATATGTAAAACTACCTACAGGAACCGGTAAAACGGTTTTATTTGGGCAGATTATCCGAGCCGTTGCAAATGGCAATTCACGGGCACTCATTATTGTGCCGAGAATTCAGCTCGTTCAGCAAACCTACGAAAGTCTTAAGCATTTTGCCCCAGAGTTAAGCATTGGAAGAATCAATATGTACCACAAAGAGTACGGTAACAAAATTACCATACTCACATATGCATCTTGGCAAATCCAACTTGAATCAGGAGAATTATCGCTTGATGATTTTGACTATATCATCCTCGATGA
>CAYOEB010000051.1:0-2767 GCA_964403005.1 uncultured Candidatus Saccharibacteria bacterium
GCAATTACTGACCTTGAGGGCCGGTACGGTTTCTTGGTGCAGCCTGGAATATATAGAATTGAGGCCAATAAGACTAACTACCTTTTCCCATCGCGCACACTACACGGGAAGCATAGTGATGAAATGTATAGAGATCTCTATTTCGGTGACTACTTTGAAGTACTCCATGAGGGTGATGTTATTGTTAAAAATATTCCGCTTGATCCACAGGGTTTTGATTGGAATGAGTATGTCAAACATGAACGAGGTTTGGTGAAGCAGCGCGCCACACGCTCGCGAATATTCTCTGCGCTCGCAAATGTACTCTTTTATGGTGGATTCTTGGCATCGATTGTCGTACTCTATCTTGAACAATCTGCACTCAATATTGCGCTCGTGGCGATCTACGTTTTCCTCTTCATCTTGCGGCAATTTGTTATCAAACGACCGTCGTATGGCAGAGTATCAAATCATCATGAACCATTACCGTTTGGTGTTGTGAAAGTCTATTCAGCAAAACTTGGCACGCTCATGACGACAAAAGTGCTTGATAAATATGGTCGTTACTACATGCTCGCGCCAAAAGGTTCCTACTATGCAACTGTTGATGAAAAAAGGGCTGATCAAAGCTATGCAACAATACACAAAACTGAAGCCTTCACAAATACTAAAGGTGTTATAAATAAAAAGTTCAAGATCTAAAAACTCTCCACTGTGGAGGGTTTTTATTTACCATTGCGAAATATGGCTTTTTTAACTAGAATCGGAGTATGACAAGGGCGGATTTCGATCAATTGGGACTACCTTCTGTCCCCGGTATTTACTTTTTCCGGGATGCGGCGGGCACGATTCTCTATATTGGTAAAGCTACTTCACTCCGCGAGCGGGTGAGGAGTTATTTTGCTGCGGACCTCGTGGCAACCCGTGGTCCACACCTTGTAGATATGGTTTTTTTGGCAAAGACTATTACCTGGGAAGTTTGCCAAAATGCGCTTGAGGCACTCATTATTGAAGCCAATGCGATCCGTCACTACAAGCCGAAATACAATACTAAAGAAAAAGATGATAAGAGCTACAACTGTGTCGTTATTACTAAAGAAGATTTTCCGCGCATTTTCTTGGCCCGCCAACGCGACATAAATTGGGAAAAGAAAATGCTAAGTAGTGATTCACCACGTAGTTCGTATTGGGAAAAAGGACAGAAGCTCCAAGCTATTTTTGGTCCATATCCATCGGGAATTGCGATTAAAGAAGGCCTCAAAATACTCAGAAAGATTTTTCCTTATCGCGACAATGCCTCAATTCAAAAAGATCGTGAGGTATTTTATCGACAAATTGGCCTTGCTCCTGACCTTCGCACCGAAGAAGCGCAGAAAAAGTATGTTGAAAATATCAATAGTATCAAACTCTTTCTCTCGGGCAAGTTTACTGAGCTTCGTGACACACTTGAAAAGCAAATGAATGAATTTGCTGAACATGAGGAATTTGAAGACGCGCAAAGCGCCAAAGAAAAACTCTTCGCCCTCAACCATATCCAAGATGTCGCACTTCTCAAGCGTGATGATCGTACCTGGGAGCCAGCTGGAAAAACATTTGATAAAGATGGCAATCCAATAGTAAGTGGTCGGGGACTCATGCGCTTTGAAGGTTACGATATTGCGCACATTTCCGGCACGAGCATGGTTGGTGTTATGGTGGTTGCCGAAAACGGCATTGTTCAAAAAGATGAGTATAGAAAGTTCAATATTAAAACAGTACATGGTGCTAATGATCCGGCAGCGCTACGTGAAGTATTGCTCCGTCGACTCAACCATCCTGAATGGCCGCTACCAAAAGCTATTGTTGTTGATGGTAATAAAGTACAAAAGAAAGTCGCTGAAATGGCCCTCAAGGAAGCTGGTATCTCAATTCCAGTTATTGCAGTTGTGAAAAATGAAAAGCATAAGCCAAAGGGTCTCCTCGGTAAAGAATCGATCGTTGTGCCGCACAAACAGACGATTTTGCTTGTGAACAGTGAAGCGCACCGATACGCTATTGCTTTCCACCGCAAAAAACGTGGCGCAGCGTCGCTTGGCATCAAACGATCTTAGTCTCTTTCCACTAGGAATAGCGCCAGAAAACCGCTACAATATATAGATGAAACGAATCGGCATCATTCGCGGCGGTATGAGCGATGAATATGATATTTCGCTCAAAACTGGCGGGCGAGTTATTGCTGCCCTCCGCAATGCCGGACTCGAACCTGTCGACATGCTCGTTACCAAAGACGGCACTTTCCACGTGAATGGTAAAGAAATCGACGTTGAACGTATTCCCGAATTCGCAGACGGTGTTTTTATTGCACTCCACGGTAAACTCGGCGAAGATGGTCGCGTGCAGCGAGCACTTGAAACACTCAGCATTCCCTACAACGGTTCACCAAGTGATGTCGTTGGTCGCACGCTGGATAAACGTGCCTCAAAGCAAATTGCGGCAGAGCTTGGCATTTCTGTGCCAGAAGCCTACGTCATTCCTGATACAGGTTCAGTTCCAGAAGCTATGCGAGAAGAGTTTGCTGAGCGTGGTGCCAAAGAAATTTGGCAGCACATTGCGCCGCCTTGGGTTGTAAAGCCGACAAATGGCGGTTCATCAAAAATGGTGAAGTATGCTGGTACGTATGATGAGCTGGTAAAAGCCGTATATGAACTCCTTGGAACAACTGACGATATTTTGGCTGAAACGTATATCAAAGGTAGGGAAGTTCACGTCTTTGCCGCGCAAAACTTTCGCAACAAAGATCTCTACGTTG
>CAYOEB010000052.1:0-2763 GCA_964403005.1 uncultured Candidatus Saccharibacteria bacterium
GTAATTGAGGCAATAGCTCGAGTTTCTTGCTCGATTTTCACACCTTCTTTGGCCTCAATAGCCTGGTGGAGACCTTCATTCCAACGACGACCCGGCTGGAGACGACCGGTAAATGTATCGACAATGACAATAGCATTGTCTTTTACCACATACTCTTTATCTTTGTGGAAGAGCGCTTCAGCCCGCACTGCAGTTTCGAGGTGGTGTACGTACTTAATTCCCTTCTCTGTATATATATTAGAAATACCCAAGAGCTTTTCGGCCTTGGTAATACCTTCATCGGTAAGCTGGATAGCCCGATGCTTTTCGTCAACAGTAAAATCGGTGTCGCGAGCTAACTGGCGCGCAATTTTAGCAAATGTAGTGTATAGATTTTCACTATCCCCGGCTTTACCAGCAATAATGAGCGGTGTTCGAGATTCATCGATCAAGATTGAGTCTATTTCGTCAACAACTGCATAGTGGTGACCGCGCTGTACGAGCTCACCTTTTGTACCTGCAAGGTTGTCACGTAAGTAGTCAAAGCCATACTCATTGTTTGTGCCATATGTAATATCGGCTGCATACGCTTCCTTGCGACTGCATGGCTTCAAAAATTCATATTCAACTTTGTATGCACCAACTTCGTCACGCTTTTCATCTTCCTCTTTCGTTGTGTGTGACGGATCGTATATGTATGAAATATTTTGAGAGTTAATGATACCAACTGAGAGACCAAGAAAATGGTAGATTTGTCCCATCCAGGCCGCGTCACGACGAGCAAGGTAGTCGTTGACGGTAACAACGTGTACACCTTTACCTTCAAGTGCATTCAAATAGGTTGAGAGTGTTGCAACAAGTGTCTTACCTTCACCAGTTCGCATTTCGGCAATGTTTCCAGAGTTGAGCACGATACTACCAATGAGCTGCACATCGTAGTGGCGCTGACCAAGGACGCGGAGCGATGCTTCGCGCACAAGCGCAAATGCGTCAGGAAGAATATTATCCAATGTTTTTGTACCCTTACTACTCGGCGAGCCGTCTGCACCGATTTCTCCGACGAGCATGTTCTTAAATGCCTCGGTTTTACGCGGAAAATCAGCGTCGTCGAGCGCTTTATAGGTGTCTTCAAGATCATTGATTTTCTTAACGATTGCTTGGTATTTAGGCAGCGGAGATGAGCTGAAAAAGCCTTTAATTGTATCGGTTATTGCCATAGATGTGTTATTTTAGCATAATTCCGACCTTTTTTCGAGCAAAGAAAAAACCTCTCGGGAGGAGAGATTTTTTCTTAAGTGGGAAAGAAGGACTATGCGCGCTTCTTCTTTGTTGCCTTTTTCTTTGAAGACTTTTTTGCAGCCTTCTTAGCTTTTTTCTTTGCCATAATATTATGCGAAGTTATTTGTAACAGATGCGCGAATCACGACCAAGTAAACTTCCATTGTTTTTTCCATTGTTAAAAACAAATTTACTTTTTTTATTTCATCGCGCTCTCGAATCTATTATCCTATAAAAAAAATTGTTTACAATATTTTTTTAAGAAAAACTGTGGATAACTTTTATTTTTTATTTCAGAAAATATTTTTTACTTTTTTATTTTTATTTTTTGAAAACATACATGAGTACACATTTTTCATAAGACACGGAATTTTTCTGCTGAAAAATTCCTCATCCTCGCATCGTCATGCTGCGGAGGTCTTATTCAAAACATGCACTCATGTATGCATTCAATACCTATAAAAAAAATCTCCGAATACGTTCGGAGATTTTTTATGTGTATTCTCGCCACTAAAGGTCACCGGGTACTAACTCCACACAAATGCCTAGGTGAGCGCAGCCGATGACCATTACTAGCGACAACACATAGTGCACATAATAAATGGTATGTAGCTGTAATAGCTACGTCTAAAAGTATACACGCCACACGTAGCTTTGCAATGCCAAAACAAAAGACCGCCTTGCGGCGGCCCTTTGCGGCATTTGTGTGTTGAATAGTAAGTTACTACAAAACACTCACAAGAATAGTATAGCAGATAATTACCATAAATGCAATCATGCTCATGTGCTACCATATATAGATGAAGAAAAGTGCAATTATTACTTTAATCGTTATTGTGGCTATTGGAGCAATCTACGCACTAAGCCGTTTTTCTTCGACGAAGGTTGTCATCCCTGAGCAACCAGCAACACCAACTATTCCGGAAACACCTACTCCCCCAGCAAATCCGACAGGCAATGAGCAGCAAACTGAACCAGAACCTACACCTGAAGCATCGTACACTACCATTACTCTCTCGACCGATCATCCCGGCAAAGAACTCACCGATGCAATTGGACAAAGCCATGTTGCCGCAGTCCTTGCACTCAATCGAATTGATGATAAACATTTGTGGAAAGGACTCACACTTACCATCCCCACGGACTTTATAGACTGGGATTACAGCTTTATGCCTGCGCACATTGCTGCAGCCGAGGGTATTCCAAAACTTGTCCTCATCTCGCAGCGAGTACAGTCATTTGGCTTTTATGAAAATGGCAAACTCATTCTCAGTGGTCCAGTGAGTACAGGCAAGCAGTCAACGCTCACGCCAAGCCGCCTCTACTTTACCAACTGGAAAGGTAAAGAAGTCGTGAGTACATTTAGTGATGAATGGATTCTCAAATGGAATTTCAACATAGATAATTTTGAAGGCATTGGCCTCCACCACTATGCTCTCCCCGGCTATCCTGCGAGCCATTCATGTGTACGGTTCTATGAATCTGATGCCGAATTTCTCTACAACT
>CAYOEB010000053.1:0-2525 GCA_964403005.1 uncultured Candidatus Saccharibacteria bacterium
GATGCACTCACTACGAGCTACTGTATTGAGGCACTTCAGTTGTTTAAATTTGCTGGGAGCCTATCGGGAATCGAACCCGAATCGAGAGTTCCACAAACTCCAGTGTTAACCGTTACACCATAGGCTCCATGTGTGGGGCTGTCTTGCGCCGTTTTGACGCCTGCCCGCTTGTGAGTTATAGCAAAAAACCTCAATTTTTACTAGTCTTTGGCTGAATTTCTAGATTTGAGGTATTTGCTCCACCTTAGCCGCAACAATAAAGTCGTTTTCTGATAGGCCTTTTATAGAGTGAGTGTAGAGCTCAAGCTTCACCTTGTTATATGAAATATGTATGTCCGGATGATGGCCTTCGATTTCTGCAATATCAGCAACCGCTTCGACAAAAGTCATCGCCTTAACAAAGTCTCGAAATGTGTACGTTTTGGAAATCATTTTGAAATCATTTGAAAGCTCCCAGCCAGGCACTTCAGTCATATAACTTTCAGCTTCATATTGATTGAGCGGGTCAACACCACCCTCACAAGCTTGGCACTTTTTTTTGAGTAAATCGTGATTCATTTTTGTAGTTTTATGTAATAAAAATTGATGATGCCATCATGTCGACTAGTTACACTTATCTCCGAGCGGCTGTCGTGCCGCTTTACCAAAGAAACCTCGGCTGTCAGTACAGTAGTAACCAGTCGTGTCATGCGTGTAGTAACTCCATGCTGTATCAGTGTCAGTACATACTGGTAGTTCATATCCCGACGCGAACACCTTGTCTGAGACGTATGGAATGGTGAGCTCCGTGCTTGCGTCTGTGGCTTCTCCTTTGCGAATGCAAACACCTTTGTATGAACCTTGGTTAATGCCTTTGTAGACGCTCGCTATCGTGCGAATGTCGGAGAAGAAACCCTGGAGCCCTTCTGGCAAACCACTTCCCGCTCCGTTCTTGTTGAGGTCGGCATAACCGACGACAAGTGATGGGACATTGATTGCTGGCGCAGTGTCGATTTGTCCGTAGTTCAACGTAAATCGTACTCGCACTGGAATTGTATAGTCTTTCGTTTTGTAAGCAAAGGTCAAAATGGCTTGCTTTATGCGACCATCCGGGCCAAGTGTTATTTGTCCTGAAGGAAGTTCGGTAAGCGAAGTTGCCGGATTTTTGGGACCCAAACTGCCTGATACGCCGAGTTTGTCGCTGGTAACAAACAGTGTACTAAAGTAAGAAACCATACTATCGGGATATCGTACGTAGAGCACAGCATCTCCATTTGCTTGGTTTTGGGTTGAGCCAACAGTAGCAGCGCTTACATACTGCGCAATACTGCGCGCAAAACCCTGATTGTAGAGCGGTGAACTGCCAAAAAATCCATATGCATAGGTTGGAATTTCCATACCTTCGTCAAAACGCACCCAGTTTGCACCCTGATTAGCAATTGCATCATCAAACATGGCCGCACTCTCAGAAAGTTTTACATAGAGCGCGTTGCTAATGAGCCTACTTGTTGCGGTAAATTCAATTGGATTTCCGCTCGCAACCTGAACCTTTGTTGTGAACTTTGTTTCATTCTTTTTCGACTTATAGTCAAACCAATCATCAACACCCATAAATGCACCCTTGAGCGTAGTGCTTGTTTGACGCGCCGAAGTGCCACCAAACGTACTCACCAATACTTTGTCTGGGAAAACCATTCCGGCTGGTGCAGCAATGTCGTATTCACCTGAATACTGAATGGACTTTGCGTTTTCTGCAAGTGTCACAACGGAAGCTAGCTTCTTTGCTGGGTTTTTGAGAATTGGTGAAAGGAAAAAATAGCCTCCAACACCAAGGATGAGCACAGCAAAAACCACAAGAACTGGGAGTAACCTCTTGTGTTCTATTTCTGTTTTTTCTGCCGGCACTGTTGCAGTTTCAACGACTTTCACTTCTGGCATCGCTGCACTTGAACCAGGAATAAATCCACCCATTGGCAATTTATCTTCGGCTGTTTGTGGAACAACTGGCGCAATGTGAATCTGACTTTCTGGATTGATAATATTTACTGGCTTTGCAGAAAGCGTTTGCTGCACAGCATCTTGGTTGATGCTCGCTTTTTCCGGCATACTCTCAGCAACCACAGGAATATACGGCATACCTGTTGTACCATTCTGTGCGCGCTCTGTAACAATACGCAGTGCATCCGCTACTTCAAGTGATTTCCAACCAGCAGCAATAAGCGCTTCACTGATCGCATCGTGCGACACACCACGCTTTACCTCATTTTCAATGTAGATAATAATATCGTTCGTAATCATAAATAACTATTGTTGTGCGTGAGCAGCTTCGCTTTCGCCAAACGTTTTCATGTCATTAAAAACCGACAAGACAAGCTCGCTCTTACTATCTGTTCTCATCCACACACCACCAACACACGCATTTTGGTATTCTGCCATTTCTGAAGCTGGGCACGTGCCACCGACATCTATTCGGTCATGAATGTTCGAACTTACTGGATTGGCAATTGTAAAACCAATGACCTTGCCGGCTTCATCTTTCATTTCAT
>CAYOEB010000054.1:0-2264 GCA_964403005.1 uncultured Candidatus Saccharibacteria bacterium
GAAAATTTCCCAAATGAGGTGGGGAATACCATCGATACCTGGCGTAGCAATATAGATTCCCGGTCGTTTGTGTACCGGTTAGATACCTTCGAGGACTGAAATCGCCTCTGCGCCATAACTACCCTTCTTTTTGTCCTCTTTTTCTTTTGCCATAATGTCCGCTAATTATAGCATTTTTTGGAGCTGCAACCAAGCTAAAATGGGCAAAACATACCGGAAATAACCTTTATTTATAAGGATTAATTAATGCTTGACAAATATGATTTTATTTGCTATTATAAACATAAGTAATCACATCGAGCCTACGGGTGTACAGCTCATAAAACTTGGTCCTAGCAAAACCATAACCTATTCTCAAATTTCCCCATTGCTTTATAGCAAAGAAGAAGAAATTAATTTCTTGAATTTGAGTCTTGTGATTCTGCTCTTAAAAACTAAATAAGGTAGGAAAATAGTTTTCCTACCAAACTTAAAAACGCCGCTCGTAACTGAGTGGCGTTCTTTTATTTACCTCACCACCGCCCCGTACACCCTCACCGTTTCTTCTTCGAGTTTTTTGTGGAGTGCATTTACTTCATCATCGGTGAGTGTACGATCGAGCGCGCGGTACGTAATGCGATACGCATAGCTTTTTTTGCCGGCGCCAAATTTGGCGTCGTTTTCATATTCATCGACAAGTGCCATTTCTTCGCCGAGGTCGCCGATCACATCGCGTACAAGTTCGAAATAGTTGTTCGGTGCAAAGCCAGCTTTGTCGACAATAAAAGAAATGTCGCGCGTGACTGCCGGATACTTGCTCACCTCTTTATACTTCTGCCCGAGCACAAGCTGTTTTTTGACGCGCTCGTCGTCGCTCCAAAGGAGTCGTATGTCTGGCAAATCCATGCTGGTCATTGCCCAGCGTTCAATACCACTGCCCCATGCCCAGCCATTGTAGACATTTGGATCAACACCGAGCTTTTCAAGCACAGACGGCTTCACGACGCCTGAGCCAAGAATTTCAAGCCAATTCTTTTCATCGGCGCGATCGATATTTGGATCGGCCGGTTCGCCTGCTAGACCGTTGCGCAAAATTTCGATTTCAGTTGATGGATGCGTGTATGGAAATGTTTCTTCGACAAAACGATGCTCAACGTCGCCGAAAATCGCTTTCACGATTTTGAGCTCAACGTCTTTGAGTGTGTCGAGCGTAATTGGTTCGCTATCTTTTGGTGCGATGTAGAGCGCATCGATTTGGTGAAAGACATTCATGTGTTTGCGATCGATTTCGTCTTTGCGGTAGACCTTACCAAAACAAAAAACACCCATCGCTTCTTTGCGTGCGAGTTTTTCTAAAATTTCTGGCTGTTTGAAATAGTAGTACCACATGACAGTCGTCTGCGTGCGGAGAATGTGGTTGTCGTCGGCATAGTACGTGTCGGACTTGCTGCGAGCTGGATGGTCGGCTGGAAAGTCGAAAAGGTCAAAAGCGATTTCGGTCGACATAATTTCAGGCACGTGGATCGTGTCGAAGTTTTTGAAATCCGGAATGCTTGAAATGCGCGAGACGAGTTCTTTGATCGGGCTGCCGTTTGTACGCGCAAGGTCGGGCATCGACAAATAGCGCTGCATGCGAAGCGCGTCAGTATCGGTGCGCGCCGCGATTTCCGCGCGGAGCTTTTGTTCTTCGGTTGTATCGATTCGGATTTCCATATGTATGGGTATTATACACAGAAATGCCGTATAATGAAGCCATGAAAAAATGGCTTTTTATTACAGCAATTATTCTCCTCATTTTAGGTATTTACTTTGGTTGGCTAGATAATGGCCCGAGGTGGTAGTTGTTTTGCCACTGTTTGCTATTTGTACTCAAACAAAATCTTCTCAAAATTTTTGATCTTACCGGTCTTGGTATCGAGCTCAATTCCCTCTTCTTTATAAAGTTTGAGGCGGCGTGCTCGATACTCTTCACCGAGCCAAACTTTGCCACCGGCATAGACAATACGATGAAAAGGAATTTTCTTTTCGCCCGCGTCATACGCTTTTGCCAAAATCGATGTGATGCTTTGCGACGCCATTGGCCCAGCACCACAAGCACGTGCAATTGCACCATAGGTTGTGACACGACCTTTGGGAATAGCCAGCGCGGCCGCGAAGACACGTTCTGAGAAAGTTTTTGGGCTTGCCTTTTTTATTGTTTTATTTTTGCTTTGCATTTATTTTCAAAAACTATTGATACATCTTCGCGCGTTTGCAGTACGGACATTCGGTTTCTTGGCTGCCAT
>CAYOEB010000055.1:0-2076 GCA_964403005.1 uncultured Candidatus Saccharibacteria bacterium
ATCGCTTCGCCAGCGGTCTTGGCGTTGACGTTAAAATGTTCCATGACTTTTTCAATCCAGACATCGGTACCAGTAGGCACAATTTCTTCGAGAACCAGCGAGCCTTTGGACAAAATACTGATCGATGTTTCGCGCGCGCGAATAGAGATGACGATGCTCGCTGGGATTTCGTCGAGGCCAATGAGCTCAGCTGCAATTTCAGTCGAAAGGCCAACGTACTCGAGTTTAAAATCAGCTTTTTTGGCCAGCGCTTTGAGTTCATCGATTGGCGGTTGTGGCAGCATCGTAACAGCGACTTTGGTATTATTTTTTTCACGGTACAAAATCTCGCTCTGCATGACGAATTCCTGACGATCACCAATAGCCTTTTTGATTTCGCGTTCAATCATATGCTCAAGGAGAAATGGATCGCTCTCGGGTAGTGTCATTTCAAAAAATGTTGCAGCGCCATCTGGCAGCGCGATTCGAAGCGTTTTGGTTTTTGAACGACGACGAATAGTTTCAAGTGTATGAGCGATTTCAGCATTGCGCGCATCGTGGTCGGCACTATCGGTTTCAAATGCCACTTCACCAAAGCGAGTGACGCTAATGCCTCGGGACGAAGCTACGGATTCAACATACGAAAGTGCGTACTCTTCTATTGCCACACCAAGTGAAGCTTTTTTGCCAGAAACCGGGAGATGAATTGTAGTGTTGCGCTTTTTCATATGTGGAAAGGACTTGAGGAAATGTTGAAGAAAACGTGATGTCGCTATGTTATAGAAACGCCTGGAGTTACTTTTGTACCAGGTTCAAGGGTTGTAAAGTTTGCAAGGTCACCGGTGACGTAGAGAATCATGCCATTTGATTCAATGCCGCGAATCTTGCGAGGCGCGAGATTGGTAATAACTGGCAGCTGCTTGCCGACGAGAACGCTTATATCAGAAAAGTATTCGCGCACACCTGAGAGTATCGTGCGCGGTTCAGCTTCGCCAAGATCAACTTTGTACGCAATGAGTTTGTCCGCGCCTTCTACGGGGACAGCTTCAAGAATAGTACCGATTCTGATTTCAAGTTTTTTGACGTCATCAATTGAAATCAATGGTACTTTTTCTTCGGGTGCTTTTTCTTCAATTGCTGGTGTGGTTATTGATGTGGTGTCGCTCATACTACTTGCGCTTTAATTGTATGGTATCGAGGTGCCTCTGTAAAATAATAACTGCGGCTTTGTCATCGATATTAGCCGAAGCTTTGGCGCCGGCACGCTTTTCGGCATGGCGAGCTTCACTTGAAGAGAAAAACTCTTTCACAAAGTGCACAGGTAGGCCATACTGCATGCCGATAATCGCGGCAAAGCTATCGATATCTTCTTGAACTTTATTTGACTGCCCCTTGAGGTCGGTAGACTTCCCTATGACAATCTCGCCAATCTTTTCTTTGGCGATAACTTTTTCAATTTCGAGCTCTTTGTCAGCGGTCGCAATAATGCTGTATGGAAAAGCGACTTTGCCAGTTTCGTCCGAGATCGCAAGGCCAATTTTCTTGGTACCATAGTCTATGCCGAGGTATTTCATGGGGACAGTATAGCAGAGTTTGTAAAATCAGCCTTTTTGCGCTAGTATTTGGCCATGGATGCATTTTTGAACATGCGAGGATCAATGGGGATGGCAAGCTTCGGCATACTCATGCTGTGGACACTCTTCTGGAAAGGTCTTGCACTGTGGCAAGCAGCCCGCCGTGGCCAAAGCATTTGGTACGTCATTTTGCTTGTTGTTTCAACATTTGGTATCCTCGAAATCGTCTACCTTTTCTTCATTTTGAAGATAAAACCGAACGAGCTCCTCAACAGCTCGAAACACGACGGTAAGGGCGACGAACAAAAATAATACACGCATGGAGGCGTGGCTGAGTGGTTGAAGGCACCTGTCTTGAAAACAGGAGACTGAGCAATCGGTCCGTGAGTTCGAATCTCACCGCCTCCGCAAAAGTTCCAAACGCATTTTTGGAGCAACAATTCGGTCAGCGCGAAGCGCTGGCTGTTTTGCATTCCCCCCGCCGAATCCAGAATCCAAAAGGGTTTTCCACGCTCCGCGTGGC
>CAYOEB010000056.1:0-1809 GCA_964403005.1 uncultured Candidatus Saccharibacteria bacterium
AACATTTTTGGATAAACTCGAGATAAAAAGTGGAGATTCGAGAATGTATGGCTGTGTGGCCTCATATTTTTTACCCTACGTTGAAATAATTCATAAAAAAGTACCTTCGGCGGTGTTTATTTGTTTAAAAAGAGATAAGGAAGAAACGATTCAGAGTTTTAAACTCAAATCTGGCAAAAATCATTGGTCACAAAACGCTGATGTTGGTAGTAGTATTTGGGATATGATACACCCCAAATATGACACCCAAGATATAGATGAAGCACTTGGCAATTATTGGGATGAATACTATGCTAAAGCTAGTCAATTGGCTCAAAAATACCCAGAGCATTTTAAGGTGTTTCCAATTGATGTACTGAATACAGAAGCTGGCCTTAATGAATTGCTTGATTTTGCCCAATTTCCAAAAGACAGCCGTACAATTACACCCTCAAAGGCTTACAACAGCAATACAAACTCCTTAGTCGCTAATTTTAAAGATTATCTTTCACTATAATCATTCATATGGCAGAAATAATTCCAGCAATTTTACCAGAGACAATAGCTGACATTCGTAACAATGTCGCAGTAGTTTTAGGCAAGGTCAATGTTGTCCAAATTGATCTTGTTGATGGTGCTTTTGCCCCAACCCGAACATGGCCCTACAATGGCGAAGACCAGCACTTCCTTGAAGCTCTTGAAGAAGAAAAAGAAGGTATGCCGTTTTGGCAGGAAATCAACTTTGAGCTTGATCTCATGGTGAGAAATGCGCATGAGCACCTCGACTACTTCTACAAATTCGCACCATCACGTATTGTCCTCCATGCCGAAGCTGAAGGAGATGAAGCTGAATTTGCAAACTTCATGGAAGCTATTGATTCCTACTTTCGCGATACCATCGAGTTTGGACTCGCGATTAATGTTAATTCATCAATAGACGCACTCAAACACATAATTAAGGAAGTAGATTTCGTACAGTGTATGGGTATTGAACATATTGGTAAGCAAGGCGAAGAACTTGATCCACGTGTCTACGATCAAATCAAAAAAATTGCTACGGATTATCCGGGACTTACTATTTCTGTTGATGGTGGAGTGAACGAGCACAATGCCGAAGCACTACTTGAAGCTGGTGCAAATAGACTCGTCGTCGGTTCTGCAATTTGGCGCAGCAGAAATCCACTAGAAACACTACGCTACCTCCAATCTCTCTAGTACAATAGGTGTGTGAACGAACACCAACTCGCGCTCGAGGCTAATTCAATACGCGAATCCATCATTGAAATGTTATTAAAAGCAGGGAGCGGCCACACAGCTGGTCCACTTGGCATGGCTGATATTTTTACGGCGCTCTATTTTGCTGGCAGAAATGACGGTGCGACAGGTGAGGATGGCGCGCTTCTTCGTGGTATTCTCCGACACGATCCAGTAAATCCTTTTTGGGATGAACGCGACCGGCTTGTGCTTTCAAATGGGCACATTTGCCCTGTGTACTATGCAACACTTGCTCATGCTGGCTACTTTCCTCAAAGCGAGCTTCTCACACTTCGCCAGTTTGGTTCGCGTCTCCAGGGTCATCCACATCGTGACTATTTAGATATTGTTGAAACGAGTTCAGGACCATTAGGATCAGGTCTCGCGCAGGCCGCTGGCATGGCTAAAGCAATTTTGATGGATAAGGGTGAAGGCGCGGATCAGTACGTCTTTTGCCTGATGTCTGATGGTGAGCTTGATGAGGGAAATAGTTGGGAGGCAATTATGTTTGCTGGAAAAAATAAGTTACGCAACCTTGTTGCTATTGTTGATCGCAACAACATTCAGATTGATGGA
>CAYOEB010000057.1:0-1609 GCA_964403005.1 uncultured Candidatus Saccharibacteria bacterium
TAGAGCGACCCCTTGACGTGGGGTAGGTCAGAGGTTCGATTCCTCTATCGCGCACAAAGATTTGCTAAAAAATAAAAAGTATGATATAATTGGGGTCTTAATGAATACACCCACACCGACCAGTCATGGTCCAACGTTTGGAAATCTTGGTATCGCGCCCAACATTCTCTCCGTTTTAAATAAAATCGCATACGTTTCGCCAACGCCAATTCAGCAGCAAGCAATTACCCCAGGTATTGAAGGCAAGGATATTGTCGGTATTGCGCAAACAGGTACTGGTAAAACCTTGGCCTTTGGCATTCCCGTTATCCAAAAAATACTTTCAAATGACAACAATCGCAGTGCTGCGCTCATTTTGGTGCCAACACGTGAGCTCGCGCTCCAAGTCGAAGAAACATTTACCAAAGTTGGTGGTCCGCTCGGTATTCATCCAGTTGTCCTCATAGGTGGTACGCCAATTCGTCCACAGGTTGCAAAACTTCGCTACAATCCACGCGTCATCATTGCAACTCCAGGTCGTCTCATTGACCACATGGAGCAGAGAACTGTGCAGCTCTCTGGTGTAGATTTTCTCGTCCTCGATGAAGCTGATCGCATGCTCGACATGGGATTTTTGCCGCAAATTAAGCGCATTCTCGATGCTGTGCCGACAGAGCGACAAACACTTCTTTTTTCAGCGACATTGTCACAAGAAATTATGGCAATTGCGACCAAGGCCATGAAACTTCCGCTCCAAATCGAAATTGCGCCACAAGGCACTACTGCTGATAATGTTACGCAAGAAATTTTTATTGTTCGTCGCGATGATAAATTGCGCTTGCTTGAAAAAGTCTTGGCCGACTACAAAGGTTCAACAATTATTTTTACTCGCACCAAACATGGCGCGACAAAAGTTGCGTACAAAATAAAAACGATGGGTCACACATCGGCTGAAATTCACTCGAACCGATCACTCAACCAGCGCAAAGCTGCGCTCGAAGGTTTTAAAACAGGGAAGTATCGCGTGCTTGTTGCGACCGATATCGTTGCTCGTGGTATCGATGTCAAAGGTATTGAGCTTGTCATCAACTTTGATTTGCCCGATCAGTCGTCTGACTACGTGCACCGTATTGGCCGTACTGCTCGTGCGGGTGCGACAGGTCACGCTATTTCATTTGCGACACCAGAAGAGCGCCGTGATATTCGCGATATTGAACGCCTCATCAAAAAGCCAATTAAACTCTCTCCACTCCCGCAGTTGCCGGGAATTACACCTGTGGCAGCCGAGGCTCCAGCCCAGCGCCCACCACACCGTGCTATGCAGCGTTCGTTTGGCTCACGAGGCCCATCTCGCGGTTCGTATGGTAATCGTAGCCCACGAGGCACTACTCGTACTAGCGAATCACGTGATAGCTCACGTCCTGGTGAATCATTCCGTGGTGAACGAAATAGTCGTTTCTCAAAAAAGCCAAGTGGCAAACCATTTCGTGGACCGTCTCGTAATACTCGATTTCGGGCAAATACTGCTAAATAAAAACCCGGCTTAGGCCGGGGTTTTTATTTGAGTACATTTTTGCGGAGGCGGAGAGATTCGAACTCTCGGTACAGTTTCCCGCACGCTGGTTTTCGA
>CAYOEB010000058.1:0-1520 GCA_964403005.1 uncultured Candidatus Saccharibacteria bacterium
CGAAACGCTTCCCTTCTGGCAGGTATGACCTCACCTCACGTATTTTTGAAATAGGTGCGGGACAGCCAGTTCCAACTCCACTCGTTGTCGGAACATCGCACATCCGAGCGACCTCTTCGACATGGGTTCGCAGTGATTCTCCGGTTAGATTTTCATAGAGAGAATACTTGAATGCCACACCACAAAAGAATTCTGTAGTTGGCAATTGTGCTCTATCGACACCAATGAGTGATTTCTCATCTGTCTGAATAAAATCCGGCTGGAGCTCATACAGCTGAGGGGCAATGCCCGCCATATTTTTCATGAAAAAGTTGACTCCGACTTTGAGCTTTGGTGGCCCTTGTCGCAGCAACTCCTTTGCATACTCAAATTGTTCATCAGTACTCGCTTTTATTACTTGCCCTTTTGCATAGTCTGGAATGAGGAATACTCCATCGGCGCCACAGAGTTCAGCAATCTGTGCTTGTTCTATAACATGCTCAAGTCCAGAGCAATGCTTGGCTACCGTATGGATAACCACAAAAAATCGAGGATTGAGATTTGTGTTCATGTGCTATTTTTTATTTTGACTTTACGCTCATTTTTTAGTTTTGTCTATGATGTATAATCGTTTTATGGAATCAACATTGGGCTACAAAAAAGCCACACTCGCAGGCGGTTGCTTTTGGGGTCTCGAAGACCTCATTCGCAAACAGCCTGGCGTTATATCAACCGAAGTTGGCTACACAGGCGGTACAAACGACCATCCAACATATGAAAATCATCCTGGCCATGCTGAGGCTGTCGAAATCACCTACGATCCGACGCAGATCGACTACAAACACATCCTCGATTTCTTTTTTCAAGTGCACAATCCAACAACACTCAACCAACAAGGCAATGACATGGGTACGTCGTATCGTTCAGCGATTTTTTATGCAAATGAAGACGAAAAACTGATTGCCGAAAACATGATTGCTATCGTCAACAATTCAAAACGCTGGAAAGATCCAGTTGTGACAACACTTGAACCGCTCACCACGTTTTGGAAAGCCGAAGACTACCACCAAGACTACTTGGTAAAAAATCCCAATGGCTATACTTGCCACGCCTACTATTTTGATTCTTATTTGTAGATTCAAATGTACAGGCTTGGCCTTATAATGAAAGAGTTGCAAAAGGACACATGGAACCCCACCTTGCTCAAACAATAAATCAGATCAAAACACCAAAGCGTGAGCTCCTCG
Source organism: uncultured Candidatus Saccharibacteria bacterium (assembly GCA_964403005.1). Taxonomy (GTDB): domain Bacteria; phylum Patescibacteriota; class Minisyncoccia; order Phycocordibacterales; family UBA9973; genus JAGOSA01. The sequence goes on from CAYOEB010000058.1 coordinate 1,227, forward strand.
CGCAGATGTTCGTTGTATTTATTGTTCCAATCCTCGCAATCTACTATGGATTCGTACCAGCAACGTATCGTATTTGGGTGCTTGGCATTGTCATGACACTCTTTGTACTCCTTCTCATACAAGAAAAATGGACACGCGGAATGCTTGGTCTTGGTAAATTGCAAATTAAAAAGTACTTGCTGCCGTACGCGCTATTTACAATTGTCGCTGTACTTGTCACGTCATACTATGGTGAGCGTATTGGTCGTGAAGAACTCAGTGCCTGGTGGACACATAGTCACTTTCTCTACAAAT